>NZ_WQQE01000052.1:0-11480 GCF_018785655.1 Blautia sp. MCC269
ACCGGCAGGCATCAAGAAAGAGAGAATCAATGGAAGAAAGGGAAGTTTTGCAGGATAAAATCTGAGGAAAAATCTTTTTCATGCGGCCAATGATATAAGAACTATTAGCCTGATAACGGTGTTTGTTAGAACTTTTAGAAGAAATACGGAGTTGCTGATCAACATCATTTTTAATGAGAGAAGAAAGATTGGAGAGAAGCATAGAGATATAAAATTCCTGAAAAACAGAGACGGAGGTAGCACCATTGAAATCTTCAATGGCGAGTCTGCTTTTCAATTCCTTATATTTCGTTTCCACAGGCCAGCGGTAAAAGTAGAGTTCACGGAACATATCGGGAGTAAAAGAAGAGTCGAGAAGATTGGTGGCAAGGTATTCTTTGGAACCATTGTCAAGGATAACTTCGATAACCCGAACAGTAATACCAGAGATTATGGAGAGGGAGTCGCCGGAACAGTTTTTAGAGATCTTGAAGTTGTCTTTCAGGCGCATAAGACAGAGATGCCCCTGAGAAGTACAGTGGCAGAAGAGATCCTGAGAATAATAGCCCCGGTCAAAAATAACGATACTGTTATGGAAGATCCCGAGATCTTTAAGGATTTTGAGATGTTCGATAGCGGCAGAACGTTCGGAAGCAAGATAATGATGTAGAGAAGCGTGGACGATATAATCATCGAGGACATCATAAATAATAGAGGAAAGAGCCATGGAGAACTGGCGGTTAGGATCTGGATGCCCAAAAAGTTTTCCAAAAAAGTCGAAGTTAGAGGGGGAATTAGGAAGTTCAAGTTTGGAGCCATCAACGGCGAAAAGATGGAGGCCATGCCAAAGTTTTCTGGCAGGGATATGCTTGTAAAAAAGGTCAACGGAGAGGTAGAAAAGCTCCTTAAATAAGTCAGGGGAAATAAACTGCCTGGCTTTGGAAAGAGCCTGTTTGGAAACGGAAGGAAAGTCCAGCTGAGGGAGATCTTCACGGATAGAAGAGAGATTTTGATACATGGAAGCTTTGGAAGAATAAAAAAGATACATAATAATGTGGAGCATAGAGAGTTTACGGCTGCGGATGAAACGATTTTTGGCGCGATGGGGTTCCAATTTGGAAGGATCTGTAATATAATTTTTAATGAATTGGATGATTGTTTTGCAGATAGTGATTCGATTCATAGAAACCTCCTGAAAATGTAATTGAATTTCTCCGGGGCGGGAGATACTATTTGATTAAGAAGCCGCGAAGCGGCTGCATTTTTGGGAGGTTTTGTCAATAGTTTTTTTAAGAAAAGAAGGAAGAATTCTTTGAAATGCAGGTAAAACAAGGCTTGAGAGAATTCTAAAATTTTTATGAACTTCTTAAGTTGACCACAGTGGGGTCTGACCACAGTGGGGTCAGGTACTCGAAAGCTGGGATAAAAGTTCTGTGAAAAGAGTATAAACTATAAACTATAAACTGGCATCTGCTTGCGGAACACACTAGGCAATGCTATTAAGCTAGATGTTCGATAAAGTGTTCGGTATGATTAAAAGAAACATGTATGTAATAAAATTACAAGAAAAAGAGTGAGAATTATCGGTTTTGGACACGACAAACAGACAGATCAGGGTCATCTGTCTGAGGGGAAAAATATTCCATTGTTTTTACCACAGTGGGGTCAGGTACTCGAAATGAGGGATGTGGGCATATGTCAAAAATGTTATTGACATATGCCTTTTATAGAGCTATTATATAAGAAAAGCGAGAAAGGAGCAGTTTATGCCGAGACCAGTAAAATGCAGAAAAGTTTGCCATTTCCCCAATGTTTTAGAATTTCTTCCGGCAGACGATACTGACAAAAAAACACCCATTGTTCTGACGGTAGATGAGTACGAGACAATCCGTCTTTTGGACAAGAAAGGTTATAGTCAGGAGCAGTGCGCAGCATCTATGCAAGTCGCAAGAACAACCGTTCAACGGATTTACGAGATTGCCAGGAAGAAAATAGCAGATGCTCTCATTGATGGATATCCACTCAGAATCGAGGGTGGGGATTTCAGAATCTGTGACGGCCAGAGCAGTAACTGCAACCTTGGAGGGTGTTACAAGCAGGAAATTTACAAAAAATATGCAGTGGAAAAAGGAGAGGGTATCATGAGAATAGCAGTAACATATGAAAACGGACAGATTTTTCAGCACTTCGGACACACAGAAACATTTAAGATTTACGATGTAGAGGAAGGAAAAGTAGTACATTCAGAAGTAGTAGATACGAATGGAAGCGGACACGGTGCATTGGCGGGAGTTCTTAATGCATTGAATGCAGATGTTTTGATCTGTGGCGGAATCGGAGGCGGCGCACAGACAGCGTTAGCGGCAGCCGGCATTAAGCTTTTCGGAGGAGTTTCCGGAGATGCGGATGAAGCAGTAGAAGCTTTTATCAATGAAACACTCGATTATAATCCGGATGTTAAGTGTTCTCATCATGAGCACAGCCACGGGGAAGGACATACATGTGGCGAGCATGGATGTGGAAGCCATAGCTGTCATTAAGAAAAATAGCAAAAAATAATAATACACAAGGATGTACAAAGGCGTTTTGCAGTCATTATTACAAAGAGTTTTTGTTTTTATCAGCAGTGATAAAAAATGTACAGGTAGTTCGAGGACTGAGAAAAGGAAAAGACCAGGGAAGAGTTGTGCAGGGTAATATTGTAGCTGATCAAAGTAATAAATCTTAAAAGGTAATAAAACGGCTGCAGGTCCATAATGTTTCCAGGGTAACGGAAGGACTCCCACTCAAAAAATGGGAGTTTTTTTGTTGCCGGAGTATCATATTTGCAAGGTGTGATTTATAAAGTATCTTGACAGAGGTACCGATCCTGTTATACTATTAAACCTGATAAAGGGGAGTAACCTACGTTTGGAAATCTGCGTTTGCAGTGTCGTCAGTACGGTGGAAACATCCGGCGCTGCAGGGAAATGGTGAGACTTTTATTGCATTTTTTGTTATGCAATAAGGG
This sequence comes from Blautia sp. MCC269, assembly GCF_018785655.1. NCBI lineage: Bacteria > Bacillati > Bacillota > Clostridia > Lachnospirales > Lachnospiraceae > Blautia > Blautia sp. MCC269. Next base: position 2,990 of record NZ_WQQE01000052.1, read on the forward strand.
TTTCTTTTTTTATATCATTTATCAAAAAAATCCTTTATTGCATAAAAAAATTACAGTTGGTGAATATTTGCAAAAAAGGAGGTAAAGGTAATGAAGGAAATTTATCAGCAGACAGCAGAGGAAGTTCTCGAGCGTGTGGAAAGCAGGGAATCAGGGCTTACCGATGAACAGGTCAGACGGTCCAGAGAGAAGTGCGGATGGAATGAGCTTGCAGAAGGAAAGAAAAAAAGTATTTTGCAGATCTTCTTTGAGCAGTATAAGGATTTTCTGGTGCTGATCCTGATCGCATCGGCAGTGATATCCGGTATGCTTGGAGATGTGGAAAGTGCAGCAGTTATCGTGATCGTTATCACGATCAATGCGATCTTGGGAACTGTGCAGACAGTAAAGGCTGAGCAGTCCCTGCAGAGCTTAAAGAAGCTTTCCGGACCGGAGGCAAAGGTATTGCGTGATGGTGTGGCGGTACAGCTCCCGGCAAGAGAACTGGTTGTAGGAGATGTGATCCTTCTTGAAGCAGGTGATATGATCCCGGCCGATGGAAGACTGCTTGAAAATGCAAGTCTTAAGGTCGATGAAAGTGCTCTTACCGGAGAAAGTCTTGCAGTTGAAAAGAGTATGGACACTATTTTGGAGGAAGCACCGCTTGGTGATCGGACAAACATGCTGTTTTCCGGAAGCTTTGTCACATATGGGCGTGGCAGAGCAGTTGTAACGAATGTGGGAATGCAGACAGAAGTTGGAAAGATTGCGGGACTTCTGAAATCAACTTCGGAAAAACAGACGCCACTTCAGGCGAATCTGGATGATTTTGGAAAGAAGCTTTCCATTCTGATCCTGATATTTTGCGGAATTCTGTTTGCGATCAGTGTATTCCGCGGAGAGAAGATCAGCAGTGCATTTATGTTTGCAGTAGCACTTGCAGTCGCAGCGATCCCGGAAGCGTTAAGTTCTATCGTGACAATTGTGCTTTCTTTCGGAACACAGAAGATGGCAAAGGAGCATGCGATCATTCGTAAGCTTCAGGCTGTGGAAGGTCTTGGAAGCGTATCTGTTATCTGTTCGGATAAGACCGGGACGCTCACACAGAACAAAATGACAGTGGAAGATTATTATATTGATGGAAAAAGGATCACAGCAGCTGCAATCAATGTGGCAGATCCGGCGCAGAGATGTCTTTTGGACTACAGCATTTTATGTAATGATTCAACAAATGAAAATGGTGTGGAGATCGGAGATCCGACGGAAACAGCATTGATCAATCTGGGCAGCCGGTACGGGATCGAGGCTGCAGAGGTAAGAACGCTTTATCCAAGGGAAGGAGAGCTTCCCTTTGACAGTGACCGTAAGATGATGTCAACACTTCACAGGATCGATGGCGAGAACCGTATGATCGTGAAAGGTGCTGTTGACCGGCTTCTGGAGCTGACCGACAGGATCTGGACGAAGGACGGAGTGCGGGAAATCACAGAAGCAGATAAAGAAAAGATCCAGAGACAGAATCAGGAATTTTCAATGGAAGGGTTGCGGGTACTGGCATTTACCTATCGTGAAATTCCAGAGAACCATGTATTGACGACAGAAGATGAGAACCAGCTGGTATTTCTTGGTCTGATCGCTATGATGGATCCGCCGAGGGAAGAATCAAAGGCTGCAGTTGCAGAATGTATAAAAGCGGGGATCCGACCGGTCATGATCACAGGAGACCATAAGATCACAGCAGCGGCAATTGCAAAGAGGATCGGGATCTTATATGATCTGTCGGAGGCCTGTGAGGGTGCTGATATTGAAAATATGAATGATGAGCAGCTGAAGGAATTTGTTCCGAATATTTCCGTGTATGCAAGAGTGTCACCGGAGCACAAGATCCGTATTGTCCGTGCATGGCAGGAGAAGGGGATGATCGTGGCAATGACCGGAGACGGTGTGAATGATGCTCCGGCATTGAAGCAGGCAGACATTGGTGTTGCAATGGGAGTGACCGGAACCGAGGTCGCAAAGGATGCTGCAGCAATGGTGCTTACAGATGATAATTTTGCAACAATTGTAAAAGCTGTGGAAAACGGACGAAATTTATATCAGAATATCAAGTATGCGATCCAGTTTCTTTTGTCCGGAAATTTTGGTGCAATCCTGGCAGTTCTTTGTGCATCCCTTGCCGGACTTCCGGTTCCCTTTGCACCGGTACATCTGCTGTTTATCAATCTTTTGACAGACAGTCTTCCGGCGATTGCGTTAGGCGTGGAGCCGCACAGCAGTGAGGTGATGAATGAGAAACCAAGATCAGCAGACGAGTCAATACTGACAAAGGATTTTCTTGGTAAAATCGGGCTGGAAGGCTTTGTGATCGGTGGGATGACGATGATCGGATTTTTGACAGGATATCATCAGAATGGTGCGCTGCTTGGAAGTACCTATGCCTTCGGAACACTTTGCCTGGCACGTTTGTTCCATGGATTCAACTGCAAATCGGATCATCCGGTTATCTTTACAAAACGTTTCTTTAATAATAAATGGCTTCAGGGGGCATTTGCACTTGGTGCAGTACTCATTACCGTTGTACTGACGGTTCCCGGCTTTCATCTCCTGTTTAAAGTAGAGACCCTGGATCTGATGCAGCTTGGCTGTGTATATCTGTATGCATTTGCAAGTCTTCCGATCATTCAGCTGCTTAAATGGGTACGCATGAAATTAAGAAAAAGAGGAGAATGATAGTGGATATAAGTAAAATATCTGTAAAAAAAATCCGGGAGCTTATTGTGTTTACAGCATTTCTTGTGATCGCTCTGTGGAAATTTGATGTGGTGCTTGATGTGCTGAAAGCAATATGGGGGATCGCATTTCCCTTTGTACTTGGCGGAGCGATCGCATTTGTGACCAACGTGCCAATGAGCTTTTTGGAAAAGAAAATTTTTGGAAGGGTAAAAAAAGAAAATAAGATAGTCGTAAAACTGGCAAGACCGATAAGTCTGCTTCTTACGATCGTATTTGTGGTTGGCGTGATCGTACTGGTGATGTTTGGTGTGATCCCGCAGCTTACGCGGACAATGGGAACCCTGATGATGAGCATCGCTGATTTTATTCCGCAGATGCAAAGCTGGATCCGGGAATTTTCCCATAATAACCAGGAGATCATGAAGCTGGTAGATCAGGTACAGTTTAATCCGGATCAGGCGATCAAGTGGGGGATAAGCCTTCTTGGAAACGGTGCAGGAAATATGATGAATACCACAATGTCAGCAGTGGGTTCCATAGTCAGTGGATTGGCAACCTTTTTTATTGCTTTTTCATTTGCCTGCTATGTCCTTTTTCAGAAGGAGAAGTTGCATGTGCAGATCCGAAAAGTATTTTTCGCTTTTCTTCCAGGGAAAAAAGCAGATGCTTTTCTTAAAGTCTGTTCTCTGACTTATCGGACATTTGCAAATTTTCTTGCAGGTCAGTGTCTGGAAGCCGTGATCCTCGGCTGTATGTTTGTTGTTATATTGAGTATTTTGAGGATGCCATATGCACTTCTGATCGGAGTTTTGATTGCGTTTACGGCATTGATCCCGATTTTCGGGGCCTTCATCGGATGTGCGGTGGGAAGCTTTTTGATCTTTATGGTAAGCCCGAATCAGGCGATCTTATTTATTATAGTATTCCTGGTGCTGCAGCAGATCGAGGGAAATCTGATCTATCCTCATGTTGTAGGTGAATCCGTAGGGCTTCCGTCGATCTGGGTTCTTGCAGCAGTTACGATCGGCGGAAATCTTATGGGAATTGTAGGTATGCTTGTTTTCATTCCGCTGCTTTCCGTGTTCTATACTATTTTTCGGGAATTCGTATATCTGCGCCTGAAAAAAAAGCATATCAAACAGGTGACAAAGACAGAAATAGAGGAATATACGGAGGAGGAAATTGTAAATAGTGACATATCAGAGGGGAAATGATATGATGGACTTGTATTGGGATAGTTAAGAAAAATCTTATATTTAAGGGGGGAGTTACTATGTGGTTTGTGTTTGCCTTACTGTCTGCTGTATTTGCGGCGCTGACCTCCATACTGGCCAAGATAGGTATTGCCGGTGTTAATTCGAATCTTGCAACAGCGATTCGAACGATGGTGGTGCTGGTTATGGCGTGGGGAATGGTTTTCCTTACAAATACCCAGGGAGGGATCGCAGCGATCAGCAAAAAAAGCTGGCTGTTTCTGATCCTTTCAGGTCTGGCAACGGGTGCTTCGTGGTTATGCTATTATCGTGCTCTGCAGATAGGAGATGCATCGAAGGTTGTGCCGATAGACAAGCTGAGTGTCGTGATCACACTGGTACTGGCTTTTGTTTTTCTGCACGAGAAATTTACAGCAAGATCTCTGCTTGGGTGTGCTTTGATCGGTGCAGGAACATTGCTGATGGTTTTATGAAAAGGAGAGGGTTATGAAAACACGAAAGAAAATTTCAGCAAGGCTGCTGGCGATCATGCTTGCTGTCACATTGCTGCTTCCCCTTACATGGAATGTTCCGGTGGAAGCGGCAGAGACAAAGCAGATCGACGTTTTGTTCAGTCATGATACACATTCGCATTTGAACAGCTTTTCAACCATTGTAGATGGGGAGCAAAAAGAGGTTGGCGGATTTGCAAGGATCAAAACCCTGATCGATGAAAAGAAACAGGAAGATCCGGACACCCTGGTGCTGGATGGCGGCGATTTTTCCATGGGAACACTGATCCAGACCGTATACGATACGGAGGCGGCAGAGCTTCGGATGCTGGGATATCTGGGGTATGATGTGACGACTCTGGGAAATCATGAATATGATTATCGTTCAAAGGGACTGGCAAATATGCTGGAGGCTGCGAAGGATTCCGGTGAGACAGTGCCGGCGCTGGTGGTGTGCAACGTGGACTGGGACAGCATGGAGCAGGATGGATTAAGCGATGGTCAGAAGCAGATCCGGTCGGCATTTGAAGACTACGGTGTGAAGGATTATGTAGTAGTTCAAAAGGGAGATGTAAAGGCTGCAGTAGTCGGCGTGTTCGGTAAGGATGCCCTGGAATGTGCACCGACCTGTGAATTAAAGTTCAAGGATCCGGTTGAGGCCGTAAAACAGACGGTCGAAGAGATCAGAAAAAATGAAAAAGTGGATATGATCGCCTGTGTGTCCCATGGAGGAACCTGGGAGGATGAAAACAAATCGGAGGATGAGATCCTTGCAAAAGAGGTGCCGGATATCGATCTGATCATCAGCGGACATACGCACTCAGAGCTGAAAGAGGCAATTCAGCATGGGAACACATATATCGTATCCTGCGGCGAATACGGAAGAAATCTCGGCTCACTTTCCATGACACAGAAGCAGGATGGACGTTGGGAGCTGACATCCTATGAGCTGATTCCTGTTTCTGAGGAGATAAAACCGGATCAGGCGACACAGAAACGGATCGATGCCCTGATGGATACGGTAGATAAGAATTATCTTTCCGATTTTGGCTATACAAGGGAAGAGGTTCTTGCTGAAAATGATGTTGAATTCAACAGTCTGGAAGAAATGGGCACGAAGCATGAAGAACTGAATCTTGGTGATATCATGTCCGATGCATACATATATGCAGTGGAGAATTCCGAGTATTATGATGGTGATCCGGTTGATGTAGCCGTTGTTCCAAGCGGAACCGTGCGGGATACATACACAAAGGGAGATATCACAGTAGAGGATGTTTTTAATTCCTTTTCACTGGGGATCGGAAAGGACGGTGTTGCCGGATATCCGCTGATCAGTGCATACCTGACCGGAAAGGAGCTGAAGCTGGCAGCGGAGGTGGACGCTTCTGTTTCGGATTTTATGACAACGGCAAGGTTATATTGCAGTGGATTGAATTTTGCATACAATCCACATCGGATGATCCTGAATAAGGTGACAGATTGTTATCTCACCAGGACAGACGGAGAACGGATCGAGATCCAGGATGATAAGCTGTATCATGTCGTGACAGATCTGTATACCGGCCAGATGCTTGGTTCAGTGATGAAAATGTCCTATGGACTGCTGTCTCTTGAACCGAAGGATAGGGATGGAAATCCTATTGAAAATCTGGAAGATCAGGCGATCATGGAAGGTGACAGGGAGTTAAAGGCCTGGGATGCGATCGCAAGATATATGCAGTCCTTTAAAGATACAGATGGCGATGGAATTGCCAATGTGCCGGAATATTATGAGACGACACATGGACGTAAGGTTGTGGAGGACAGCAGAAATATCATTGATCTGGTGAAGCAGCCCAATAAGTTTTCGGCAATGATCGCAGGTATTTGCCTGCTCTTTATTGTGATCATTGTGCTTGTGGTATTTCTGATCCGAAGGATGATCCGCAGGATCAGAGTCAGAAAAGGAAAGAAAAATCCTAAATAAATACGGCTTAGAAGAAAGCTGTCGCTTTAGCGGTTGATAGATCGCAAAGCGGCAGCTTTTATTTTGTGGCAGCTCTATATAAATGTTAAAAGAAGATATTTTATGGTTGACAAATATGGAGCAATGCCATACAATCGTTCTAAATAGAACGAAGAGATATGGAGGAAGGTTATGTTTTTCTGGGATCAGCATAAAACGATAACAAGCTGTTATGAAAAAGTCACAGGGAGTGTATGCGAGAAATATCAGCTGACGCATATGGAATATGATATCCTTATGTTTTTGCACAACAATCCGCAGCATAATACTGCGGCTGAGATCGTTAAGGTCCGTAAGTCGACGAAATCTCACGTGTCCTCTTCTCTGAAAAATCTGGAGAGCAGAGGTCTGATCGAAAGGATCCAGAGTGCGGACAATAAGAAGCATATCGAGATCGTTTTATTAGATAAGGCAGATCTGATCATTGAAGATGGAATAAAAGCACAGAAGGAATTTGCAAAGATCGCTTTGGACGGACTGACAGGGGAAGAGAAGCGTATTTGCAAAGAGGTGTTTCATAAGATCTGCGAAAATGCGGATAAATATATGAGGTGAGATGATGAAAAAGAGATTTCATGTAAAGAAAAGGACTCTTTTGCTGATCGCGGGTATTGTATGGCTGATCGCCGGATTTAACGTTGCCAGACTTGGGATATTATCATACCGGGTGATCGATCGGAAGTGGTATCTGTATCTGTTTTCGGTCGTTGTATTTTTTTTGTTTGGCATGATGTTTTATAAGATGAGCAAAAAGCATACCAAAAGGATCCTGGGATATGAGAGTCACCGTCCGTTCTGGCATTTTTTTGATCTGAAAGCATATCTGATCATGACTTGCATGATGAGCGGAGGAATTGGTTTCAGGGCAGCGGGAATATTCCCTGATATCTTCGTTGCCTTTTTCTATTCCGGTCTCGGCTGTGCACTGGCCCTGGCGGGAGTTGTATTTACCAGAAATTATTTTTGTTATAAACAATTGATCACAAAGGAGCAGGAAGCATGAGAGAAAGCAGTAAGAAAAACATGCCGGACATAATGGAGGCAATATTTGACGCAGGATATTTGATCTTTGATCTGATCGCAGGAATTCTTTTCTTTGTATTTTCGAAGGGAAACCCTTTATTTATCCTTTACGGAGTACTGACATTGACACTTTGTGGCGGAGATGCGTTCCATCTGGTGCCAAGGATCATCAGAGCTGTCCATGGAAGCAGTGAGAAGATCAAAAGACAGCTGGGAATCGGATTACAGGTATCTTCGATTACGATGACTGTATTTTATATTATTTTACTGTATGTATGGAAGCTTACCTTCCCGGAGCTGAACGCACCGGCTACAGTGGAAGCAATGATCTGGATCTCTGCGATCATCAGGATCGTGGTATGCTTCCTTCCTCAGAATAACTGGTGTACAGATGATGGAAATATGAAATTATCCATCCTGAGAAATGCAGTTTTTGCAGTTACCGGTATCGGTGTGATCATTCTGTATGCGATCTCCGGAAATGCGAATGGGTATCACATGACAAGAATGGTTGCTGCGATCATCATTTCCTTTGGATGTTATCTTCCGGTAACCTTATTCAGCAAAACAAAGCCCAAGGTCGGATTACTGATGATCCCGAAGACCTGTGCATATATGTGGATCATTGCAATGGGACTTCAGCTTCTGTTTTAGCACAGCGTGCATTAAGTAACCGCCTGACCATGGATCAGGCATCGGATCTCTGCAGCGTATTTTGGTACGTCTGCGGACATCTTTTTTTGAGATGAATTGCAATTTCTTTTGTAAAATTGTAGAATGAAGGAGTTCATAAGAAAGAGACGAAAAGCCACTTGGGGTCAGGTACCAATGTGGTAAACATAGCGTCAACTTAAGAGAAAATCAGTCTTAGAGAAGCAACAGATTTTAAAGAAAAATAGGAAAAGAAGAAGCAGGGAAGAAAAATAAGCGTAGGAAACCAGGGCCATACGATCAGAAAAATCGAAAGCCTGAATAATAAGCAGAAATTATGAAATTAAAGATTAAAAAGAAACTTTAAGATTCCTGAAATGTGTACGTCCTTT
>NZ_WQQE01000053.1:0-1737 GCF_018785655.1 Blautia sp. MCC269
GACATGAGCCAGTCGAATTGCTGCCAGGTCAATTGTTTTACTTCCAACTGATTTCTGGGCCAGCGGAATCTGCCCTGGACTTCCATACGTTTATACAGCAGCACAAATCCGTCAGATTCCCAGAGCAAAGCTTTGATCCTGTCACAACGTTTTCCACAGAAAAGATACAGGGCACTTCGCCTTGGATCCATATGGAGTTGATCCTCTACAATAGCACACAACCCGTCAATGGATTTCCGCATATCCGTTCTGCCTGTTACGATATAGATTTCATTGGCGGCTGTGATATCCCCTAACATTCCAACTCCTTCACAATGCGAAGCGTTTGAGCCAGAAGCTGAGGATCTGTTCCATTTGGTATTGTTAGATGAAAGCTTCCTACAGACAGCTTCATTGGCTCTGCTACAGAAAGGTTATTTCTTTCCGTAGCTGCCGGAATTATATTTAATGGCTGTTCATAAGGAATCGGGTCAGTATCATGAAAATCCACTCTGACAACTTCCTGGCTTTCTGGTGCACGATAGGTGCTTCCAGTTGACGCCGGCAAATCCACACAACCTTTCTGACGCAGTCTTTTTACCCAGTTGTAAAAAGTTCCTGGCTTGATATCATGTTCCACACACCATTGATGATCTGTCAATCCACTTTGACGGCATTCCATGATGAGACGGTATTGTTCTTCAGCAGGTATTCTTTTGCTTCTCATGAGCATACCTCCATAACTTGAATAGAGTAAAATGCTCGCATCTATCATTTCTGGTAAGAGAAAATGAAGTGAAATGCTTGCATTCTCTAATGATTATTATGGATTGATTTTTAGGGCAACACAATCCGTCGAATTATTTTGCGCTTACAGTGGTTCTTCTACAAATGCCTTTCTGATAAGCATTATTCTACCATTTTCTTTCTTGAATTAACTTGTTAAAGTACTTTAATATTTTTTTACTGGCATCCAAGTAGATGCCAGTTTATAGTTTATACTCTTTTCACAGAACTTTTATCCCAGCTTTCGAGTACCTGACCCCAAGTAGTGCTCTGATGCCAGTTTATGCTCTTTTCACAAAACTTTTATCCCCAGTTTCGAGTACCTGTCCCCAAGAGCAGAATTCCCCTTCCAATATGGTTCTATTAATACTCCGCCATCTTGAGACCACAGATCGCCAATATCGTACTTTACATTCCAATATGGTTCTATTAATACGGGACTGGATGTTCAGAGTAAGGAGGCGTACTTGATCTTTACATTCCAATATGGTTCTATTAATACCGGCTCTCCCTTAATCTTGCTCCACGTGTATTTTGTCTTTACATTCCAATATGGTTCTATTAATACAACATAAAAACCTGCGTTCATTCCCAGTTCTGCAATCTTTACATTCCAATATGGTTCTATTAATACGTAGTATACGTTGTAACCTTTAAGCGTACATCCCTGCTTTACATTCCAATATGGTTCTATTAATACCAAATTCAAATGATGTCGAGAATGGAGTGAGAACACTTTACATTCCAATATGGTTCTATTAATACACCATCATCTTTATTTACAAGATATTTACAAAATTCCTTTACATTCCAATATGGTTCTATTAATACTCGTCTTCCACAAATGCCTTTCTCATAAGCATTATTCTACCACTTTCTGTCGACCTTGTCATTTCTTATTTTTTCGGGACCCATAATCTTCTATTATGATCCATTAAATCACCTGTTTTTCCTTAATATAAAGGCTTTGTC
>NZ_WQQE01000005.1:0-9713 GCF_018785655.1 Blautia sp. MCC269
GGTTGTCTTACTATACCGATTCGGAATCTTCGTATAAGACTTCTGATAAAAGATTTGCAAGCCTTTGTTCTGCTGTTTTTGGTTTCTTGGAATAGAGCCTTACAATGTCTGCCATCTCATTAAAAGCATTGATGGTATGAGTGATTTCCCTTAAGAACATAATCTCATTATATTCCTCATTCGATTCAAACCCTATTGTTTTGGCAATATCCGTCTGACCAGCATTTCCCTTGAAGTTTTTGCAGGCGAACTGGAAGGAATCCAAAAACAGACCATATTGTTTTAACATCAGCAGTAATAAATCTTTTGAAAAAGCATCTTCTTCTTTGGTAAGGGCAAGCGGTAACTGTTCCAGAATATCTCCCATCGCATCACGAATCTGTAATTCTCTCTTATCCGTAATGTCGGTTTCATATTCATCTGTTTCCCCTTTGAGCCATTCCACAGATACATGGAGTGCTTCCGAAAGACCTTCCAGCACCATTTTTTTCGTATTGTCAATCGAACCATTCTCATAACGCAGGATTGTAGAAGCGGTAACTCCCATCTTCTCTGCGACATAAGGCTGTGTCAGATTCAATTCCAGACGGCGCTGTTTTATTCTGCTGCCTATCAGCTTGCGTAATTCTTTATCTTTCATGCTGACTGCCTCCTTTTTCGGTATGTATGAATTATAGCATTGTTTTTCCGAAATTGCAATATGCAATGCAATATTTATTTTTAACATTTCGTAACGCTTGACAAAAAGATGTGAAAAGGATATACTTACATCACAGGAATTGCATAATGCAATTTATAAGGAGGTGATTATATGACGCAAAGAAAAATTGCATTATCCATCGAAGAAGCTGCCGACTATACGGGAATCGGCAGAAACACCTTAAGACAGCTTGTAGAATGGAAGAAACTTCCGGTATTAAAGGTTGGTCGTAAAGTCCTGATTAAAACCGATATTCTGGAAATGTTTATGGAAGCGAATGAAGGTCGTGATTTGAGGGATAGAGGAAATGTAAAAGCCGTAACAAGAACTGCGGCAAATTAAAAAGGCGGCTTCCCAAGAAACCGCCAAAGGTTCTATCAGACCGAAGCCATGATATACCTACACGCAAGAAGATTATACCATGTGCTTCTTCTGATACGCAACCAAGAACTTATGTTTGTGAAGGAAAGGAGAATGTAAGAATGGCAAAATCAACAAAAAGTTATGAAGCACGAATGCTTGAAATGGAAAAGAAAGAGCAGGAAAGCCTTGAAAAGGCGAAACGATATGCGGCACAGAAGAAAGAACTTCTGAAGCGAAAGAAAGCCGAAGAAAGTAAAAAACGAACCCATAGGCTCTGTCAGATTGGCGGTGCGGTGGAATCCGTTCTCGGTGCGCCTATTGAGGAAGAAGACATCCCAAAGCTGATTGGTTTTCTGAAAAGGCAGGAAGCCAACGGGAAATTTTTCTCAAAGGCAATGCAGAAAGAAGTCAATACCGATATGGAGGAAGTGTAATGGCGGAGGGGATGAGTTTTTCATTCCCTTCATTGCTTTTTCATGAAGGGCGCACTTATGGACAACCAGAGGTCGTCCCAATAAGTTTGCCACAAGTGGCAACCGGTCTGCGTTCACGCTTGCCGGGCTCGTTCCGTCGGCGGGGCTTTCAGCCAGACCTGCTCATGCCGCAGGAGGCACTCTTCGCCAGAGAGGCGCATTCCATGCAGGCTGCTATGCGCAGGGCACTCTTACGCAGAGGGCGTTCCGGCAATGCTGCTTTTCCTAAAACCGAAAGCAATGTTGCCGGAAATCTATGCCGGATGTGCAGAAAGGAGGAATCCAGACATGGCGATTTTTCATTACACAGTCAAAATAGTCGGACGAAGTAAAGGGAAATCTGTTATCTCCGCTTCCGCATATCTCAATGGGGATGTGATGAAAAACGAGGAAACCGGGAGAATCAGTTATTACACTTCTAAAAAAGAAGTGGTCTACACTCGGCTGATGATGTGTGAAAACGCACCTCCTGAATGGCAGATAGTACCAGAAGAAAATATAAAACGCTTTCAAAAATCTGTCCGATACAAAAGATCAGAAGATAAAGAAGCTGCTTTAGAAAAATTTAAAATCACATTTCAGAAACAAAGGTTATGGAATGAGGTATTGAAGATTGAAAAAAATGCAGATGCCCAACTTGGCAGGTCATTTGAATTTGCCCTTCCCAAAGAATGGAACAGACAGGAACAAATTCAATATACAACTGACTATATTCAAAAAACTTTTGTAGATAGAGGAATGTGTGCTGATTGGAGTATCCACGATAAAGGGGATGGCAACCCCCATGTCCATCTGCTTCTGACTATGCGTCCTTTTAACCCGGATCATTCTTGGGGAAAGAAAGAAGTCAAGGATTGGGATTTTCTCAGAGATAAAAACGGAAATATCGTGATTGATGAATCCCATCCGAACTGGTGGCAGGATAAGAAAAACCCTGACCGTCATGGAATCCGTATCCCTGTATTAGACGAAAACGGAATTCAGAAGATGGGTGCAAGAAACCGCCTGCAATGGAAACGGGTGCTGACCGATGCTACCGGATGGAACAATCCAAAAAATTGTGAACTGTGGCGGAGTGAATGGGCAAAGGTGTGTAATGAACATCTTCCTTTGCATAATCAGGTCGATCACCGTTCTTATGAAAAACAGGGAAAACTCCAGATTCCTACCATCCATGAAGGCGCTGACGCAAGAAAGATTGAACAAAAGTTTCTTGCCGGGCAGGAAATAAAAGGTTCGTGGAAAGTAGCGGAAAATCAAATCATAAAACAACAAAACACGTTATTGCAAAAGATACTGGACACCTTTGGAAAAGTATCGGGTGCATTATCATTATGGAAGGAGCGATTAAATGACATTAGAAGAAAGCCGGGAAATTATACCCTTAATGGAATCCATGATTGGGCAAATCGAAGAACAGCAGACCTTAATGGCAGAAATGATTCTGGAAATGCAGAACCGGGACACCCAACTCTCTCTTATGCAGGAACAGAATCAGAAATTGCAAAAATTAAACAGCGAGTTATCCGAGCTGCTCAACATTTTGCCAAATACCGAGGAACTGCTTTCCAAGATGGAAGAACAGAAAACGAAGATAGAACTTTTGGAAAACGAAAATCAGCAATGGCAGAAATTGGCACAGACTCTGAACAGCGAAAACAGTTTATTGCTGAAACAGAACACCGAATTGCTGAACTGGAACAGCAAATAAGGAAAGGACGTGATATAGATGAACGAATCCAGAGAATCAAAGAACGCCGAACAGTTGGAAGAACTTCTGCTCTTGACCGAGGAGATACAAGAAGAACTGGAACAGAAAGACCAGCTTATCGAGGAACTGAAGACGCAGCTCAGCGAATCTCTGACCTTGAACGAGAAATTAAACAAAGAGAACAAAGCCGGGAATATTCAAGCATTAAAGAACGACTTGAAGCTGGCAGACAGAGCATTGCAGATCGAGAAAGAGAAGCTGCGAAGCGCAAACGTCATGATCGGGGAATGTCAAGATAAAATACGATGCTTAACACAACAACGGGATTATGCCCGGACACATCAGAAAATCGTAGAGATACCGGTAGAAAAGCCGGTACTCTATGAAAAATGTGAAGCTTGTGACCGGACAGACTATCAGAATGCAAAAGCAAAATACGAAACACAAAAAGAGCGACTTGCAGGACAATATAAAGCAAAAACGGTAATGTTCCAAACAACCTTGTTCCTTCTTGCATGGTATTCGCTGACAACCACTCTTTTTCAGGCAGTACAGTCAGATGTGCTCCTTTCCGATTGTAAATCATTCTTCCATGATGCAGCGTCATTCATACAAACTTTTATCGGATGGACGATTGATGCTGGGCAATCTGTGGCACAGATCAGTACAAAAATTCCCAATGCGTTTATAGCCGGAATCATATATTGGTTATTGCTGATATTAGTTGTTGGAATATACGTAGCAGGAACAGGGATACTTGCGATACTGATAGAAATAAAGATTATAGAATTATATAAGAAAAACTGTTGGGATGTTATTACTCTACTAATGATACTGACAAGTGCTGTTGTCATCATTTATTTTGGAGAATCAATCAAAAAAGTAATGCCCATAAATCTTTTGTTTCTTTTATTATTTATACAGGGAATATATCTTGGAATCCGGTGTTATCTGAACACTCTTTACTGGACAAACCGATAAAAGAAAGGGCGGCAGTATTTTACTGTCGCCCTCTGGTTACTTATAAAGATTGGGTATTCTCTCTAATTCTATTGCTATATCCAATGATACTAACCACTAAAGAAATTCTAAAAATCCTGATTATAAATCTATCTTCTAATCTCACTTATGATATTCTCTTTTCCCATCTTCCAAGCCGGAAACATTACTGCCACTACTGCAATCACTACATTCAGCACCATAATTCCATTCAGAACCAGATTCGGAATATTAGTAGTATAATGTAAAAACTGCAGCACATGAGCCAGATAATAATTCATCACTCTGCGAAGAACTCTGTTATAAATAAGATAGATAAATACATCCGCCAACAATCCATACAGAATACCTGTCTGTAAAATCATCTTGTAAAATCCGCCGTCCGTAATCCCTATTGCTCTGATAATCCCGTACTCTCTTCTTCTGGTCAGAATCGTATGACTCATGCTGTTTACGATATGGAACAGGCTGATAATCAGCAGAATCACTGCAATACTGGAAAAGAAGATCTGCTGCTGTCCAAGATAACCTTTCTGTGTTGCAATTGCGGTCGTATAATCCTGCAATACTGCCTTGGGAACATCTCGGATTACTTGTAATAACTGATTGCTCACGATCTTTGCATCCGCACTATCAGCCGGCGATGCATTGATAAAACTATAATCTGTAATTCCAAAGTTTTCTTCCATCTGTTCGCCTGTCATAATCACACTCTGCGCATTTTTCCAGACTTCTGTATTCAGAAAATCTTTCTCCTGCGCCAACGGTCTGTTTACGATTGCCGCAATCTCAAACTCTTTTTCAATATAGTTTTCTTCGCCACTTTGGAATTTTAACAGTTCATCTGTATAGTTTTCTGTCTTTGGTACTCGAAGAGTAATGGTATCGCCCGGCTTCTTTCCATAAAAAAAGTAATTTCCCTGACCGTCCATATTCGCCGTCACAATCACTTGATTATTATTCTTTATTGTTTCCGGCTGAATCTCTCCCTCCAGAATAAAATCCCGAAGCTGTTCTATCATCGCTTCATCGTAACCGTACACATTATATTTAATCCGATAATTTCCATCTTCCTGCTGCTTACAGATCCCATCATATCTCTGGATATAATACGGCTCCTGATTTTGATATTTGAAATAGTCACTCCATTCTTCTTCTGACAAAAATTCGTTTTTGGAAATCTGTAATTCCCCCATCGTATACTTTGTCGCATATACATTCTCTGTTTCCGGCATGTTTTTAATCTTATCTGCTACCGCCTCCGGAATCGTATCCTTCAGCGAGTCAGATTTTAAAGAAATACGGTACTCAGAACCAAGCCCATCATCCGATATCAGCGAAAGTTCTGCGTGAACCTTCAAATTTTCTACCATATAGGTGGTACATAAGAAAATGCAACCGCCGATAGACAAGGATAATAAAATCCCTATTACCTTTCGTTTATTGGCAAACATGAATTTCCGCACCACTACATTTGCCATATTAACATTTCGCATAGCGTATATTTTTCTTCTTTTTACAAAAGAAGTATCTCCACTCATCACAGTTTTCAGCGAATCTTTCCGCATGGAACGAACCACGAGAAAGGCAACGAGTGCTAACGAAATCAGTAGAAATACAAAACCAAACACAACAGCTTCCTTTGAAACAAAAAACTCTACTGTATTTTCTCCTTCTGCTAACGTATGGTCCGCAACAGAAAGACCATTCCCTGCTCCACTGATTCCTTTTCCACCAAATACACCGCTAAATTTCTGATACATAAGGCTTAAAACACCATTTCCTAAAAGACATCCTAACGGATATCCAATGAAAAATAACGTCCAAAGTTCCAAAAGTAAGGTGCCACCAATCTGCGCTTCACTGATACCTAATGTCTGTAATATTCCGTACTCAGAAGTTCTCTTCGATACAGAAATACTGAATACGCTGTAAACTACGAAAAGACTGAACAGACATAACAGGAAAATCATTCCGTTGTAAGCCAGATTGTAGTCGCTCTGCAATTTCAAAACGATATAAGTGAAGTTTCCTTCTTCTTCAAACAGACCAAATTTCACGATTTCAGAAATGCTGCTTGGTGCTTCTCCGCCAAGATACTGTATTACTTCATCATTTTCTGCTACCGATTCAGAAGATAATTTATGTTCCTGTAAAAAAGCATCCAACTGTTTATATAACTTCTCATCTTCATTAAAACTGAGATATAAAAACGTCTGGCTTCCTCGACCTTTAAAAGAATCACTTACAAAAACTTCCATTTCACTGGAACTTGCCGCCCATTCGCTTTTCAGAACACCAGTAACAATATACTCTTTTTCACCAATGCGAAGGGAATCTCCTAAATTCCCTGAAAATCCAAGATTACTAAGCACAAATCCATCCGCTGCAATTTCATTTTCTTTCTCAGGGAATGTTCCTTCCAACAAGTCTCTGTGTGCCATTTGACGATAAGTTTCATCGGCATGGATAAAACAGATCATAAATTCTTCTGCCACAACGTCACGGATTTCCATTTTTCCACACTGTTCCAGCGTATATCCTTTTCCTTTCTCACCGCTTTCTACAGAATTAAAAAGTTCCTTATCCGTTTCAATATAATAATGCCAGTCTCCGTAAATAGTTTTGCTGTTCGCCAGATCACTTTTCTGACTGCTGTAAATCAAAGAAGAAATCCCGGAAAGCAATGATGCTGTTAATAAAATACTCGCAAAAATTGCAAATGTCTGGCTCTTGTAATACCGCATATATTTCCATGCCAGCTTTAACATACGACATCACCGCCTTTTGCCGGAAATCTTCTCTTTCCTGTAACAATCTGACCATCTTCAATATGAATTACTCTGTCGCAAGTCTGTGCAATGGCTTCATTATGCGTTACCATGAGAATCGTCTGATTGTACTTACGACAACTCGTTTTTAATAACCCCATAACCTCAATGGTTGTGGCTGAGTCCAAATTACCTGTCGGTTCATCGCAAAGCAGGATACTCGGTTTATTTGCCAAAGCTCTGGCGATTGCAACTCTTTGCTGCTGACCGCCGGATAATTCGTTTGGATATTTCTTGCGTTTCTCCCAAATGCCCAGTTCCCGCAACAATTCTTCGATATATTTGCGGTTAATATGTTTTCCACAGTCAAATGTAACCGGCAATGCCACGTTATCATACACATTCAACACAGGCATTAAACTATAATTCTGGAATACAAACCCTATATTTCTTCTACGGAAAATCGTCAGTTCTTTTCTTGAAAGAGAACCAATCTCTTTATTCTTTATAAAAATCTGTCCACTTGTCGGATTATCCAGACCACCGATTAAATTAAGACAAGTAGATTTGCCTGAACCAGATGTGCCTACAATGGCAACAAACTCGCCTTCTTCTACTTTTAGATTGATATTCCGTAGTGCCTTTACCTGATTATCTTTTTCTCCATATATTTTCTCAACATTTCGTAATTCTAAAATACTCATCCGTCATCACTCCTCTTTTCTTGATACATCCAGTATAACTGCCGTATCTTGCAATTTCTTTACAAACGGATGATTAGTTCTTACAGTTTTGTAAGAACACAGAAAAACAGCTTCCCTTTCCATACTCGGAATCTACCGTCATATATCCTTTTTCTTTTTCCAAAATCAGATTAGAAAGATACAAACCAATCCCAGAACCTTCCATATTCTCAACTTCTGGGCTTCTATAAAATCGTTTGAATATATCGGTCATTTCCTCCTGCCGGATACCACGCCCATTATCTGCAATCTGAATCTCTGTGTATAAATCATAACTTTTTACACAAATGGAAATAGTTCCTCCTCTATCGGTGTACTTAACAGCATTTTCCAACAAATTTACAAATACTTCTGCTGTCCATTTTCGATTATGATACAGTAATCTGTCCTCAAATGGTTCCAATGTAAAGTTGATTTCCTTTTTTTCCAGTTTCTCATAAAGCGTATCTACTGCGTCTAAAATCGTCTGCTTGATCCCTATTGCTTTTCCTTCAAAGCCATCAATATTTTGCTCCAATTTTACCATCTTCGATAAAGACTCCACAATCCAACTCAGCTTGTCAATCTGTCGTTGCATTTTTTCAGAAAACAATGTTTTCCGTTCTGATGTAATTTCCTCTTTACTTAAGATTTCTGCATAGAGAGAAATATTCGCTAAGGGCGTTTTTAATTGATGAGACATATTAGATACCAGACTTTTCACCTGCTCTTTTTCTTGTTCGGCACTATTCACGTGATTATCAAGCACTTCCTGTATCTGCTTGATTTTACTGACAAGGGCAGAATATTCTCCTTCTTCCACATCAGAAGCTGCAATCATTTCCCGATTTAACACACTGTCCAGCAAACGGTCAATCAGGCGATATGTTTTTCTTTTTTGATATATGCTATATCCAATCGACAAACACAAAAGCACTGCTAAAAGTATCGTAATCCACATCTCTTTATTCCTTCCAGATATATCCGATTCCATGAACTGTTTGAATCCATTTTGGTTTCGATACATCATCCTCTATCTTTGTACGAAGCCTGCTGATATTCACAGACACCGTATTGTTATCTACATATTTTCCATCACTATCCCATATCTTCTCTAAAATCTGCTCCTTAGAAAGGATATGATTCTTATTTTCAATCAAATACACCAACAGACGGTATTCCAATTTGCTAAGAGAGATTTCTGAACCTCTTTTATATACTTTACAAGTACTCTGGTCTATGCTTAATGAACCTGTAACAATCTTTGTACTTTCAGATTTTTCTTGAAGTATCCGCTTCATTCTTGCTTTTAATACACCCAGAGAAAATGGTTTTGACAAGTAATCATTTACCCCTAATTCTAAAGCCTTTATCTCATCCATTTCTGTATCACGAGCAGTCAGCATAATGATTGGGATATTGCTGTAGCTACGAACTTCTTTACAGAGTTCAAAGCCCGTTCCGTCCGGCAGGTTACAATCCAAAAATACAATATCATAACCACCGTTTGCGATTTCTTGTAAACCATCCTTTTTTGTCCCTGTCTCTGTCACATCATATCCATCACCAGAAAAGGAGAAGGAAAGTCCCTCTCTCAAATCAACATCATCTTCAACTATTAGAATTTTATATTTTTCCATCATGTATTTCCTTTATTGCTTCATATCAAATTACTGCTTTTTACTTCATATTTCATTATACAGTAACCACCCTCGTTGTAAAGCAAAAAGCAAGCCATTTCAGACTTGCTTTCCACCATACAGTTTTAAAAATTAAACTCTATTGTAAAATGCGTATTAGCAATCATCTTGCATCTTAAGAACCCTCAAGAAATGAGATAGATCTACAACAATATTTCACTTCTTGCTTAATAAAGTTCTAATGAATCTTCTGCATCCACCCACATCTGTAAATTGCCATCAAGATATAATCTTGCATATTCCAAAGGCTCATCCACAGCCAATGAAGTAAGCG
>NZ_WQQE01000005.1:9861-10694 GCF_018785655.1 Blautia sp. MCC269
GGCACTTGTGTAAACATCAATACTATCGTGGTTTATGTTGTATTCTGCATAAATTGTTCTCATCGTATCTTATCTCCATTTTCTTTTGATAATCAGTTATAAAGTTAAATATCGAAAACATTTCAATCAGTTCACCATGTCGTTATTGTTATATGTTATATTGTGTTATGAAATTTTCTTTCCCTTAATTTTTCCCATATTAAGGTTCATAAAAACCAATGGGAGAATGTAACACAAGGGAAAGAGTAAGGGAAAGTTCACTTGCTACAAACTTAGTATTTTCAAGGGTTTGCGAAGAATTTGATAATCAAATATAACAGTTATTAAATTTCCTAAAATATGTGAAATATCAACTGTAATTTGACTTGCCTATTTTCTTAAAATCTCATGTGGAGCTTCTATTTCATTTGCCAAGGTATGCTCTGTTAACTCTGACATCAATTTCAATTTTTTATTAATCAATGGTCGCATACAATTAGGAACATGTTCCTGATGCGCTCTGTGGATTGCTACACATTCCTTACAGTTTCCGTGATAACGACAGGCTTTCAGGCAAGGACAGTGATCTTTGTATTTATACTCCTTACGAAATTCCGCTGCAAATTCTTCTTGCAGTCTCAGCCCCTCGACACGATTTCCCTTATGAAATTCTACCATTGCATCCATTATTCCGCCATCAGTCTTTCGAACCAGGTATCCATGACAATGATAAACTGGCCTGCTCCTGGCAATTCTTGCAGCATTTCGTCAAGCGTTTTCTGTTTCACATATTTCTGCACATACACCCAACAGGCAATGCTACTGGCTTCTGATACAATGTCAGCTATGGTTTT
>NZ_WQQE01000054.1:0-294 GCF_018785655.1 Blautia sp. MCC269
TTGAATTTTATGGTTGACAAGCATAACTCCCAGTGTTATTATAACTGAGCTGTCGCAAATAATTGTTTTTGAAAAACAAATAATTAAAAAGAATTTCAGAAAAATGAAATTCACAGTTGACAAAAGACGGAAGATATGATAAAGTATCCAAGCCGTCGACAAAACGACAACAAAATCTTAACTCAAAAATGTTTGAAAAAAACTTAAAAAAGTGCTTGACAAACAAAAAGAGATGAGATAAAATAAACGAGCTGTCTGAGAGACAGACAAAACAAACCTTGATAACTAAACAGT
>NZ_WQQE01000055.1:0-2624 GCF_018785655.1 Blautia sp. MCC269
TCATCGTAAATGGAAGAAGCAAATCCATAATCAACATAAAAATCCAAAACCCCATTGTAAACCTCCTTTACTACAAATCCCGATTGAACAAAATCGCTGCGCGATGGCCTGCCAAGGCTGTGGCGCAGTTTTATTTTTATTAAAAAAGCAGTGGAATTACTTTCCATAATCCGTTATTGTTAAGTTACCACACGAAACAACTGAACTAAGAAAGCTCCACTGCCTATGATAAGAATAACATTTTCCAGTCTCTTCCGCAATCGGAATTATGACGCTAACGCACCTCCGAATAGGTAGATGTAATTATTAACACTACTTATTCTGGAGGTTTTATTATGTATAAAGATATTTTTGAATCCATCCGCAATGAAGCGGAAAAACGTAACCTGCGTGAAAGAACTATTCAACTGTATTGCTCTGATGTCAGTTACTTCCTTCGTTGGATTGGAAAAAATGTTTCTGATCTTACACTTGAAGATGCGGAAAGTTTTCTTACTGCCAAACGTCTGGAAGGAAGGTCTCCTGAAACTCACAATCACTATCGGTCTGCAATCAAGTTCTTATATAAAAAGGTGCTGAAGATTCTCTGGGATGATGACACTGTTCCGGCTATGAAAAGAGAGCGAAATCTTCCTGCTGTTCTATCCCGCGATGAAATAAATGCAATCATTGACGCCACTCCGAATCTGAAGCATAAAGCGATTATTGCAACTATGTATTCTTCCGGATTACGTGTATCAGAGGTTGTTCATCTTCATTATGATGACATTTCACGTACCAACATGACAATTCATGTTCGTGAAACCAAAGGCAGAATTGACAGGTATACAATTCTGTCTCAAAAAAATTTAGACCTTCTCACAGAGTATTGGTACAAATGTGGTCGCCCTAAAGATATCCTTTTCCCAAGTTCCTGGTCCGGTGGATATCTTGATATAGCCAGTGTTAACCAGTTCTTTAAGAAAAGTGCCAAACTCGCCGGCATTAACCGTCATGTTTCCTCTCATGCGTGCCGTCATAGTTTTGCCAGCCACCTATTCGAAAGTGGCACAGATATAAAATATATCCAGTCACTTCTGGGACATGTTGATCCTCGCTCTACAGATGTTTACCTTCATGTGAGCAACAAGACACTTCTTGGAATCCGCAGCCCGTTCGACAACCCAGAAGGTGGTAAATCATGAGTAAGGATTGTACGATTCAGGATGTTTTTCATCGTTTTTATCCATCTTTTGAATCCACACATAGTATTTCTCTCGCTCAGCGAAAGGCCGCTTATCACATCATGAATTGCAAAACCGGTGCCTTTGGTGTGAATGTAAGCGTATGCGAGGACTGCGGCTGCATGTCAGTCCACTATAACTCCTGCCGTGACAGATGCTGTCCTATGTGTCAGGAGTTTCCAAAAGAAAAATGGGTAGATGCACGGCGTGAGGATATCTTAGATGCTCCTTATTTCCATGTAGTTTTTACAGTTCCAGAAGAACTTAATCCCATTATCTACAGCAACCAGAAATTCTTATACACTGCTCTTTATCATGCGGCTTCAGATACTCTCAGTGAACTTGCTGCTGATAGTAAATATCTTGGGACTGATATCGGCTATATTTGTATCCTCCATACATGGGGAAGCACCATGAATTTTCATCCTCATATCCATGCGATTGTTCTTGGTGGAGGGCTGGATGTGAAAAATCATTGGAAAGACAACGGGAAAGAGTTTTTTCTTCCGATTAAGGTGATCTCCAAAATATTTCGTGGAAAATATATGGCTGAACTTAAGCAGCTCTGGGAAAATGACAGGCTTGAATTTCATGGATCGGCTGCACCTTACAAAAACTACTATACTTTCAAGGAATTATTAAATACCTGCTATACAAAGGAATGGATTCTTTATTGCAAGAAACCATTTGACGGTGCCGAATCTGTCATCAGATACCTTGGAAAATACACCCACCGGATTGCTATCAGCAACTACCGTATCAAAGACATGACAGAATCTACAGTTACTTTTTCCGCTAAAGATTACAAAAACCAAGGGCTTTGGAAAGAGATCACCATATCCGGCGAGGAATTTATCCGTCGATTTTTAATGCATGTTCCTCCAAAACGTTTTGTACGTATCAGGCACTATGGTCTTCTTTCATCCAGAAATAAGAAGAAAAAGATTACCCTATGCAGAAACATCCTTGGTTGCAAAAAATATATTTCCAAGCTGAAAGATATGGATGCACCTGCCATTATCCGTCTTCTTTATAATAAAGATATATGCAAGTGTTCTTCCTGTGGTGGTAAGATTATTCCTCTGCCTACAAAACCACATTTTATAAAACCAAAACCACATATGCTCTGTTAACGTATCATAACTGTATATTTTTTTAGCTTCCTTAGGGAGGCTTATTTCTGGTGTCATAATACAGGACTGAATTATAAATTCTATGTGTTTCTATGTGTACACGCTATCCTATTATAAATAGAGTGTCATAATTAAAAGTCCATATAGAGTTGACGCGCTTTGTTCAACCAGAAAAAATCGAAATTGATGCAAACGAAAGGGCAGTTAATGAAAAGTCTCCATACTGCTTTTTCGTTTGCACCACCTTCGATTCTTTCCTTAACGATTT
>NZ_WQQE01000056.1:0-508 GCF_018785655.1 Blautia sp. MCC269
GTGACAGGTGGTGCATGGTTGTCGTCAGCTCGTGTCGTGAGATGTTGGGTTAAGTCCCGCAACGAGCGCAACCCCTATCCTCAGTAGCCAGCAGTTCGGCTGGGCACTCTGTGGAGACTGCCAGGGATAACCTGGAGGAAGGCGGGGATGACGTCAAATCATCATGCCCCTTATGATTTGGGCTACACACGTGCTACAATGGCGTAAACAAAGGGAAGCGAACCTGCGAGGGTGGGCAAATCCCAAAAATAACGTCCCAGTTCGGACTGTAGTCTGCAACCCGACTACACGAAGCTGGAATCGCTAGTAATCGCGGATCAGAATGCCGCGGTGAATACGTTCCCGGGTCTTGTACACACCGCCCGTCACACCATGGGAGTCAGTAACGCCCGAAGTCAGTGACCTAACCGCAAGGAAGGAGCTGCCGAAGGCGGGACCGATGACTGGGGTGAAGTCGTAACAAGGTAGCCGTATCGGAAGGTGCGGCTGGATCACCTCCTTTCTAAGG
>NZ_WQQE01000057.1:0-1452 GCF_018785655.1 Blautia sp. MCC269
GAATCCTCTAGGCCGAATATCCAAGGTTTCCAGGGTAAAGCTGATCTGCCCTGGGTGAGTCGGGACCTAAGGTGAGGGCGAGAGCCGTAGCCGATGGACAACAGGTTGATATTCCTGTACTGCAGTATAACAGAACTGTGGGGACACGTAAGGAGAGCGGGAGCCGGGGATGGATTGTCCCGGTACAAGCGAGGTACCAGTATGGTAGGAAAATCCGCCATGCAATGGGAAGACGTGATGTGGAGCGAAATATAGTAGCGAAGCCCGTGAGCCATGCGTCAAGAAAAGCCGCTATTGTTTATATTGTACCCGTACCGTAAACCGACACAGGTGGATGAGGAGAGAATCCTAAGGCCGGCGGAAGAAGTATTGCCAAGGAACTCGGCAAAATGGCCCCGTAACTTAGGGAGAAGGGGTGCCTGCGAGAGCAGGCCGCAGAGAATAGGCTCAAGCAACTGTTTAGCAAAAACACAGGTCTATGCGAAACCGAAAGGTGAGGTATATGGGCTGACGCCTGCCCGGTGCTGGAAGGTTAAGAGGAGAGGTCAGACGCAAGTCGAAGCTTTGAATTTAAGCCCCAGTAAACGGCGGCCGTAACTATAACGGTCCTAAGGTAGCGAAATTCCTTGTCGGGTAAGTTCCGACCCGCACGAAAGGCGTAATGATTTGAGCGCTGTCTCGGCAATACATCCGGTGAAATTGAAGTGCCAGTGAAGATGCTGGCTACCCGCGCCAGGACGGAAAGACCCCATGGAGCTTTACTCCAGTTTGGCACTGGGGTCCGGTGTTGCATGTACAGGATAGGTGGGAGGCTGAGAAACGGTAACGTCAGTTGCCGCGGAGCCGCTGTTGGGATACCACCCTTGTGATATTGGGCTTCTAACCAGCCGCCGTGATCCGGCGGTGGGACAATGCCAGGCGGGGAGTTTGACTGGGGCGGTCGCCTCCGAAAGGGTATCGGAGGCGCCCAAAGGTTCCCTCAGAATGGACGGAAACCATTCGAAGAGTGCAAAGGCAGAAGGGAGCTTGACTGCGACACCGACGGGTGGAGCAGGTACGAAAGTAGGGCTTAGTGATCCGGTGGTATTAAGTGGGAATGCCATCGCTCAACGGATAAAAGCTACCCTGGGGATAACAGGCTTATCACTCCCAAGAGTTCACATCGACGGAGTGGTTTGGCACCTCGATGTCGGCTCATCGCATCCTGGGGCTGTAGTAGGTCCCAAGGGTTGGGCTGTTCGCCCATTAAAGCGGTACGCGAGCTGGGTTCAGAACGTCGTGAGACAGTTCGGTCCCTATCCGGCGTGGGCGCAGGATATCTGAGAGGAGCTGTCCTTAGTACGAGAGGACCGGGATGGACGGACCGCTGGTGGACCGGTTGGCTTGCCAAAGCCATGGCCGGGTAGCCAAGTCCGGAAGGGATAAACGCTGAAGGCATCTAAGCGTGAAGCC
>NZ_WQQE01000058.1:0-640 GCF_018785655.1 Blautia sp. MCC269
ATGGCAAGACAAAAGAAACCTGTACATCGAGTACAAATGACAGAAGGAAAACGAAATATTATCCATCAGCTCCTTGAAGAGTATGACATCCAGTCTGCTGAAGATATTCAGGACGCACTTAAAGATCTCTTGGGCGGCACCATTAAGGAAATGATGGAAGCAGAAATGGATGATCATCTCGGCTATGAAAAATCAGAACGCTCAAATAATGATGACTATCGCAATGGTTATAAGCACAAACAAGTCAACAGCCGATACGGTTCCATGGAAATCGAAGTGCCGCAGGATCGTAAATCAACATTTGAACCACAGGTCGTAAAAAAACGTCAGAAAGATATTTCTGATATTGATCAGAAGATCATTTCCATGTATGCCAAAGGAATGACTACCCGGCAGATTTCTGAAACCATTGAAGATATTTATGGGTTTGAGACATCAGAAAGCTTTATTTCTGATGTGACCGATAAGATCCTGCCACAGATCGAAGACTGGCAGAATCGACCGCTGGACGAAGTATATCCCATTCTCTACATCGATGCGATCCACTACTCCGTAAGAGACAATGGCGTGATCCGAAAACTCGCAGCTTACGTAATTCTGGGAATCAACACAGAAGGAAAGAAAGAAGTTCTGACTATCA
>NZ_WQQE01000059.1:0-254 GCF_018785655.1 Blautia sp. MCC269
ACAGCTGACCCTGCCGCAATAACGCCCTCTCCCGCAACCTAAGTTGTATCACCCCTCCTCCGCAACAGCCCGAACCGATATCCTCTCCCTCTGGCTGACACTTCCAGCCGGTAGGAAAAAAGATAAGACCCTTGCAGGGGACGGAAGCGGACGCGGGGCGTCCTGTCCTGGGAATTGAATTGGGGCTTTGGGATGAAATTTCGAAAAATCCAAAAAAATTTGAATTTTATGGTTGACAAGCATAACTCCCAGTG
>NZ_WQQE01000006.1:0-132796 GCF_018785655.1 Blautia sp. MCC269
GTGAAAAGCCTAGTTTTTAAGCTACTCACCCTTTCTTATCATAGAAGAATCCTATTTACAGAGATTTTTTCATAGTCTCGAAAATGCGGATTGACCTGGGCCTGCAGGGTATCAAACTGGGCCTGCAGCTGCAGAAGGGACATGCGTTTTTCTTTTACAATAGATTCATTCAGACGCCGCATCAGATTCTGATATGCGATTCCTACTGCCTGCACTTCATCGTCCGTAGCCGGAACTTTCAGTTCTGCATCCAGATTTTCAATGCCTGTATTTTCCATCTGGTCTTTCAGTGCTGTCAGTGGCCTGGAAAGTTTGCTTGCAATAAAGATCACCACACCCATGGAGATCACAAAACATCCCACAGCCATTCCAAGAGCAATCATCAGTGCATCTTTCATACCTGCAACAATTTCTGTTTTTTCTTCCAGTGCCACAACACGGATTCCGTAATTCCCGGACACTTCCGATGCGGAAGTCCACATACTGGCATCGGAAGAAACTGTTATGGAATCCATTTTGGTTACTGCAGGATGTTTCTTGATATAGCGTACCAGTTCATCCGGCAGCCCCTCGGACCGATACAAAACATGACCACACGGAAGAAATGCCACTACTTTGATGTCACTGTCCGGAACCTCGAAAATATCTTTCAGCTCCTCTGTTGCATACTGAACTTCAATATATCCAAAATCGCCTCCCTGAACTTTTCTCGCCAGGGAAAAAACTTCTTCGCTTTCCCGGATCCCCCATCCGTCCATATGCGGTGCCACCAGAATCGGTTTTCCATGCCTCCTTGCCGCAGAATCCAGCCAGTCAATGGTGGTCGTATTTCGAGCTTTGTTGGTGATCTTGGAACCGGTATTGGTACTGGATGCCACATCCCCGAACTCGTTAAAAATAATAACTCTGTAAAAATTGCTGTTGATATAATACATGGAAATTCCGGAATTCAGGGTATCCAGAAGCTCATTACGTTCAATGGTCTTGCTGTAGGTACTGCTTCCATAATACTTCGGAAGTGTTTTCATGGCGTTTAGCATATCCGGATCTGACAGAATATAATCCGTCACATGTTTCATGGAATCTACAGTAAAATCAACATTCGCAGCTGTCTGCCTGGAATAAAATTTCAGGCTTTGAGCTGCCTTTTCTGACAGTCTCCGGGAATTAAAGTTATAGCTGACTACTCCCAGGATTGCCGATATAAAAAATATTACAATGGAAAAACCAAAGATCAGTTTTGTACGGAATTTCATAAAAACACCTCACATCTTTTATTGAAAAACTGTATATAGCAACAAACAGATACCCCGCCTGTACAGCAGAGTATCTGTTTTTCTCAGTTGCACAGCATTTTAAATCATACCATACAATTCTGATCTTGCATATTTGGTAACCTTTTTTTGCATCAGCCTTTGACAGCTCCGGCTACCATACCATCTACGATCTTCTTGTTGAAGAACAGGAAGAGGATCAGCATCGGGATAGTGATTATCAGTACATCTGCAAACAGCAGGTTATAAGAACTGGAGTATCTGCCCATAAAGTTATAAAGAGTAAGCTGAACTGTTACATTATCATTTCCCGGAAGGAAGTACAGCGGGTTAGTAAAATCGTTGAAAATTGTTACCGCATTCAGGATGATAATTGTGGATGTAACCGGTTTCAGAAGAGGGAAAATAATCTTTACAAACAGATTGCTTCTTGTACATCCGTCGATGTATCCTGCCTCCTCAAGCTCTACAGGAATTGTATTCATAAAACCTTTGTAAAGCATGATGGTAAACGGAATCTGAAGTGCTGTCTCAACCATGATCATACCAAACATGGTTTTGTAAATGTGAAGTCCCTGCATAATCCAGATTGTAGGAAGGATTGCAGGAGGAATCATAAGACCTGTCATAACAAGTGTATCCACGATCTTTACAGGTCTGTCAGATCTTCTCTGAAGAACATAGCCTGCCATGGATCCTACAATGATAAGCACGATCAGGGATCCTATCGTAAGGATAATACTGTTCTTAAATGCTGTGATGATCTGATAATTATTTGCGGAAAATACTTCTTTGAAGTTGCTCCACATCCACTCAGTCGGAAGGGAAAGTCTCAGAAGGTTTGCTTCTTTTCTGTCCTTCAGTGCATTGATCAGCATGAAGAGAAACGGTACTGCAAAAATGAGAATACCGAAAACACATCCAAGGATGTCTCCTAATAAGGTAAGTCTTTTCTGTTTTTTCATTTTAGTTGTACACCTCCCTGCTGTTAAGGAATTTCTGAAGCGGGAATGCGATGATCGCAATTACCGCAAACATGATAACGTTTCCTGCTGTAGACAGACCGAAGAATCCTGCTGCGTACTGTTTGTAAACAACGGATGCAAGTACGTCTGTTGCAAATCCAGGACCACCCTTTGTCATAGCCCAGATCAGGTCAAAGCAGCGAAGTCCGCCGATCAGGGAAAGTGTGATAATGGTATTTGTTGAAGAACGAACCAGTGGCATTACGATGTTTCGAATAGTCTGCCAACGGGTTGCACCGTCGATAGAAGCAGCTTCATAATAGCTGGAATCAATAGATGTGATACCGGCAATAAAGATTACTGTGGAAATACTGACACCTTTCCATACATCAACCGCAATTACGGAAAACAGGGCAAGATGTGTATCACCCAGCCAGTTAGGTCCGGAAATTCCAATAGCTGCAAGAACTGTGTTGAAAAGACCCTTGCTCGGATGCATCAGTGCCTTAAAAATAATACCGATTGCTACTGCACTGACAAGGTTTGGGAAAAACACAAGAGATCTTAAGAAATCTTTTGTCTTGATCTTACTTGTCAGGAACAATGCGATAAAGAATGCAATGATTACCTTCAGTCCACTTGTAAGGACTGCATAGATCAACGTATTTTTTACAGATATACTTAAGGAGTTTTCACTGAAGAATGTTTTATAGTTATCAAGGCCGCAGAATGTAAATGATTTCAGATCCCATACAGTTAAGCTGAAAAACAGTGATGTCACCATCGGGATGATGAAGAAGATCACAAAAATCAGTACTGCCGGAAGAAGAAACCATAAACTGTATATTTTCTTTTTGTTCATGCTTCATTTCCTTTCCGATTTCCAGATGTCTGGCTGACATTAAAGCCGGCCGCCTGAAACACAGGCGGCCGACATACATTTACTTATTTCCAGTCAAGTCCAAGCTGTGTTGCCTGTTTCTTGCAGTCCTCATCGTAAGCCTTTGCAGCTTCCTCTGCTGTAGACTGTCCTGTTGCAACCTCAGAGCAGATATACTCGCAGTTTGTTCCTTTTACAGATGTCTGGAACTCCATTGCAACATTTGTTTTTCCTGTGTCAAAGTATTTCTCCTGAGCCTCTTTAACTCCGTCATATGCGTCATCCGGAAGCTCATATCCTTTGATACAATATGGGCCGTCTGGTTTCTGTGCTTCTGTGAAAGCGTCAAGTGCCTCATCAGATGTATAGAACTCCATAAATCTTAAGATATCATCTTTTTTGTCGCTGTTAGCGTTTCCATAAATAGCTGTTGGCTCCCAAACTGTAAGGCCATGGTTGTCAGCGTCATCTCCCGGAACACCCATAACACCGATTTTGTTTACATCGTCTCCGTAGAGCTCATAGATGCTGGAAAGTGCCTGGGAAAGAATGAACCAGTGAGCACCCTCGCCGTTTACAAGCTTATCGCATGCATCTGCGTATGTAGTTGCTGTGTAATCCTCGTTAAAATATGGCTGAAGGTCAGCGAGTTTCTGGAAGCTCTTAAGGCCAGCCTCTGTTGTAGCATATTTAGCTTCACCAGCTTCGAATTTCTCTGAGAAATCCGGCTCTGCTGCAAGTACATTGTAGTGATCTCCAAGGTATGGAACCTGAATTGTCCAGGAATCTCCAAGAGATCCGATAACTGCTGTCTCACCAGCCTCTTTCAGAGTATCACAGTTCTTGAGGAAATCTTCCCATGTGTCCGGAACCTCAAGGTCATACTGCTCATAAAGATCTTTGTTGTAAAGGATACATCCAAGGTTTGTAGCGGTAAGCGGTACACCGTATACTGCGGAATCAGAACCTGCGCTTACTGCTGATGCGAATGTATCGTCAAGGCGGCTAGCCCACTCCTCACCGGAAATGTCGATGAAGTTGCTCTCCGGGTCAAGCTCGTTGAGCTTAGCACCTGAGTTGTATCCGCAAAGATCTGTCATCTCGCCGGATGCAAGTCTTGTTTTTACCTGGTTATCTCCGTCACCACCTGATGCACGAAGCTCTGTCTCGATGTGGATACCTGTCTCTTTCTCGCAGAGATCAAATACTGCCTGATATCCGGCAGATGCTGTATCCGGGTCGATCAGGAATGTAAGAGTAGCCTCTTTGTACTCCCATTTGCTGTCGGAATCTTTGTCATCAGCTGCAAGTACGCTTGTTGCGCCTGCAAGTGTTGTTCCCATCATTGCTGCACAGAGCAGAACACTGAGCATCTTTCTTTTCATGTTTCGTCCTCCTTTAATTTCGACGTTCCTCATTACTTGATGATGCTATTTTAACAATTTGGACACAAAAAATACATGGATTATCCAATCCTTCCACATGGATTATTGAGCACTTTGTATATGGAATATGTACTTTTTTCGTCATGTGGATGACATTTTGCATGGATATTTCTGTTTTGTACATGGAAAAAGAGCCGCCCTGTTGTGCTATTTTACCACAGACAGGTACGGCTCTGATAATCCAGTTTCTTCCATATTATAATGATATAAACTTAAAGAATATCGATATGCTCTCCGGCAAGTGCTTTATTCATGCTTCGTACCGCACAGAATTTACCACACATGGAGCAGGTATCCTCATGTTCCGGTTTACGGTCATTCCAGATACGTTTAGCTGTTTCCGGATCCATAGCGCATTCCCACTGCGCTTCCCAGTCAAGCTTTCTTCTGGCATCTGCCATCTTATCGTCGATCTCACGGGCTCCGCGGACACCTTTTGCAATGTCTGCCGCATGTGCAGCAATCTTGGAAGCCATGATTCCCTGTTTCACGTCTTCAAGGTTCGGAAGTGCAAGATGCTCTGCCGGTGTTACATAGCAGAGGAATGCAGCTCCGGACATAGCTGCTACTGCGCCGCCGATTGCAGATGTGATATGGTCATATCCCGGTGCAACGTCTGTTACGATAGGTCCTAATACATAGAACGGTGCACCCTGGCAGATGGACTGCTGCACTTTCATGTTTGCTTCTACCTGATCAAGCGGAACGTGTCCTGGTCCCTCGACCATAACCTGGACGTCTTTTTCCCATGCACGTTTGGTCAGCTCCCCAAGGCGTACCAGCTCCTCGATCTGACATACATCTGTTGCATCAGCCAGGCATCCCGGACGGCATGCATCTCCAAGGGAGATGGTTACATCATACTCACGGCAGATGTCAAGAATCTCATCATAATATTCATAGAACGGGTTCTCCTCGCCCGTCATGCACATCCATGCAAAAACAAGGGATCCTCCTCTGGAAACGATGTTCATTTTTCTCTTATGGTTGCGGATCTGGTCGATAGTTTTTCTGGTGATTCCGCAGTGAAGCGTTACGAAATCTACGCCATCCTGTGCGTGAAGTCTTACTACATCGATGAAATCCTTGGCTGTCAATGTGTCAAGGTCTCTCTGATAGTGGATAACGGAGTCATAAACCGGAACCGTTCCGATCATTGCCGGACACTCGCTTGTCAGTTTGCGGCGGAATGGAATGGTGTTTCCGTGGGAGGACAGATCCATAATGGCATGTGCGCCCATGTTTACAGCTTCCATAACTTTCTGCATTTCCACATCGTAATCCTTGCAGTCTCTGGATACACCGAGATTTACATTGATCTTGGTGCGGAGCATGGAACCTACACCTTCCGGATCAATACATTTATGATTTTTATTTGCACAGATAACGACTTTACCGGATGCTACCAGTGGAAGAAGTTCCTCTGTTGTCATTCTCTCTTTTTTGGCTACAACTTCAAGTTCAGGTGTGATGATGCCTTTACGGGCAGCTTCCATCTGTGTACTATAATTTCTCATGTAAAAAAATCTCCTTTCGTGTCAACATCTAATGTCTGATTTTGGAAAATACACAAAAAACCGGCTGTCGCAACGCGTATGCATTACAACAGCCGGCTCTTAATCTTTCGTACTTAAATGAAAATCCTGTGTACTTCAAAATGTCTTCTGTACTCTCTGATCTTCTGTATCTTTAAGAATCCTTCGTGCATATGTCCCTACGTTGGCATTATCCAAATCAGGTTATGGGTCAAGACATTTACAGTCTACTCTCAGCTCGCTTCAGCGGGCCCCCCTGTTTTCATATGTTGGGGACTTTTGTCGTCCATGAGATTATTATAGTATAACAGAAAAAATTTGTAAACCGCATTTCTGCATTTTATGACTTTTTCTTTCGACAAAACCTGAACTGTGTTGATTTTTCTTATGCTCTCTCCCCACAGTCCGCCATACATGTACAGATCGTTTCTTTATGATTTCTGCAATTGAATCTTTTACCCTGATGTGCCAGAAAGGCCAGCAGTTTTCGAAAATATTTCCGGCGCTTTTCTTTTTTCTTCCGTTCCTTTTCAAACTGAGTTTCAAATCCCTGATTGATTATTGCTCCGATCATGGAATATGTATCATCATATTTCATACTGCTCTCCTCCTTTTTATTCTGCATGGATGTTTTTTATTTGCCTACATCATAGCGGAATGTCGGAGTTTCTTCCATGGTCTGAAATAATCAATTTAATTGACTTTATTTATTCTTTCTTCTGTACTGACTCGGTGTGTCGTTGTGCAGCTGCCGAAAAGCACGGATGAAGCTTTCCGGATTTCTGTATCCTACTTTGTCACTGATATCTTCTACACTTAGCTGGCTGTAGAGAAGAAGCTGCTCTCCCTGCTGCAGTCGAATCTCTGTAAGAAGATTGGAAAATGTTTTTCCAGTAATGGATTTGATCAGCTTCGAACAGTATGGCACGGAGAAATGGAATTCCTCCGCAAGTTTATTTAAAGTCACTGTGCTGCAGTTTCCTATCATATAAGCAAGCATTTCAGATTCCTGCTGTGTCCGGTCTCTTCTGCTATCCGGAATACTCACATTGTTTCCGTGGCGTCTCGTCAGCTCCACAAAAAACAGTGTAAGAATGCTGCAGATAATCCTGTCCGAAAAACTGTCACCTGTTTTCTGCTCTCTGTACATATCCAGAATGTAATTGCGGATAACCGTATCATTCTTCGTATGAAAAAGAAGGTAGCGAATTTTTTCCCGGAAATACAGATTCCCCACAAAAAAACTGGAAATCTGGGTTTTATCACGGACTGTATTATAGAAGATGTCCATGAATGTACTGCGGCGGATCAGAATATTCAGAATGATGCTGTCATCCTCCACCGCCAGAATTCCGTGTCTGACATTCGGAGCAATCAGACACAGATCTCCGGCTGTCAGTTTCTCCGTGGAATCCTGAAAAAAATTATTGCAGTTTCCGGACAGTACATATATCATCTCAAAAAAATCATGTTCATGATAAAACAGTGGAAAATATCTGGGATGTTTTACCAGGCTTACATTATATCCCGTTGGAATAAACATATCTTCTCTGGAATATTCATTTATCTTTTCCGGATGGACTGCCCATTCCACATCTTTTTCAAATTCGCAATGACCGGAATGACGTTCCTCGAATTTTGCAATATTCTCCGGAGTTTTTTCCATAAAATAATATTCCCGGTGAATCTTCTCATCATATTTCCATGTGTTCAGTTTCCGGACCAGATCTTTATACTCTGTTTTTTCTCGTTCCATATCTAAGCTTCCATTTTCCTCGGAATACCACCTGATTACTGTGCCGGCTATTTTCCATGCGTACTGCTTAATTCATCTCTTCGGTTTTCCAGCAGTTTTTCATTTGCTTTTTCATACTCGTTGAATTCTGCGGTAATCTGATCATCTGTTTTGGACGCATCCGGGTGATACCAGCTTTTTGCCTGGAAATAAGACGCAATCTCTGCAGTCTGGAATGCTCTTCCGTGGCGGGCAAAGATTTCGTTGATTGCATTCTGGATATCATCCAGGCTTAACCCTGCAATTTCATCTGCGCTGAGATATCTGACATTAACATCCGGCAGTATGTATTCTGAGGAATCTGATGTGGAACTGCTCTGCTCTGTAGAAGTGCCTCCACCTGAAAATTCCTCAATATTCTCCGGTATTTCTCCTGTTTTATCTTCCACCGTACAGGTAAATCCATCCTGAATATCTTCGGAAGGATCTGCCATCCACTGATTGAGACCTGAAGGTGAGCAAGCCGTACCTTTCGTCATCCGTAAAATCGGATACAATTCAGAATTGGCGTCTACCGTCATATTTTCAAAGAAAACTCTCGGACTTGCAAAGCCAAGAGAACAGAATTTATCAATGGAATCTCCGGCTTCTCCCTCAAAATTTTCCCAGAACATATCAATGGGCGATCCGCTGAAATAAAGGCTGTCCGTCTCATCAATCGGATTTAAATTTCCATCTTCCAGCCGAACTCCTTTAAAAAACCATTCCTGTCCTGTTGCGATCACGCCTTCATCGTATGCTTCGTAATAAAATTCATAACTTCCCTTATACTTCCGGAAGAAAACAGAATCCTCTTCTTTTACACATCTTTCATCAAGACTGCTGTAATCGAACTCCTGATACTCCGAAGCGCTGACGATTTCCTGATCCGAAGTAATCTCCCAGGATTCTCCTGATTTTCTCAGCATCTGAAAATGCACTCTGCCATCATAGATAACGGCAAAAATTTCCGGGCTGCCATCCCCGTCAAAATCTTTCGGAAATGCCGCCAGGATTCCGCTGTCTGTATCCGGAACCAGACCGGAACTGTTATCTTCGTTTCTGTGAAGACTGCGAACATAACTCTGATTTCCCATATATCCCAGTCCGCTTATCTGAGATACCACATTGACTGCATCGGAAGCATTATTAACAACCGGCGAAATTCCGGAATCTGCTTGCTGCTTTTCTGCTGATACTGTACTTCCCGGAATGACAGATAAACACATTCCTGCAGACAGCGCTGCAATGATATATTTCTTTTTTCTCATACTTTCCCTCCCTGTTAGACATTCAGGATATCCATCCGCTTTGTACTGCCTGCTGGTACAGATCATCCATTCTGTCCATTTCCATATCGTTGGCATTTGAAGACAGCTGTTCCTGATAGAGTTCTTTTGCCTTCTTATAATATTCCTGAAATTTGCTGTAGTCTCTTGTATCTTCTGCTTTTTTCCCCTGGACTGCTACTTCCAGAAAAGCCAGGTTTTTGTAAGTGCGGTAGTCTTCTCCGTAAGTTTTCAGCATTTCCTGAAGTTTTTCCTGTGCATTGGCATAGTCATCCATATTCTGGTAAAGAACTGCAATATTACATGCCGTATCGTAGTCTCCCATTCCACGGGATTCAATCTGGTCAAAAATCTCCAGTGCGCTCTGATAATAACCGGAATCTCCGGTGTCTGCGCCAAGATCACTGTATACCTGTGCCAGTTCTTCCAGTATTCCGATGTTATTTTCTGACGGAAGTTCTTTCCTTGCCTTTTCCAGGAACTGTGCCTGCTGTTTTTTGCTGTCAATGCTGTCGTTCTGCTTATCCATGCATTTTACAGCCATGATATAAGAACGCATCTGAATATAGGAATCTCTGCTGTTCTCGGCACAGTCCCTGAAAATTTCTTCCGCGCTGCTGTAATCTCCGGTATTGTACTGGATTTCTCCTTTTACATAAGAAACATCCGCAGTGCTGAGGCCTTTGTCCGCTGCTTCATTCAGAAGTTCTTCTGCCTTGTTTGTGTTTCCACAGTAAGCTTCCGCAATGGCATAATCACGGTAATAACTTCCATTTTCGGAATTAATGCGGATGGCCGATTCATATGCATTGGATGCGTTTTCATACTCTTCAAGCTGAGAGTAGGAATCTCCCAGAAGATAATAGACACTGTCCAGAGAAATATCCCGTTTTATTTTTGAATCAGCCAGAATGGTATCATTGATATATTTAACACAGTCCCTGTATTTCTTTTCACGGTTAAGAGCCTCTGCTTTATCCAGATAAACGTCTGCTTTGTCCGGATAAATCCGGATTGCCTTCTGATACCAGGTATCCAGATCTTCATAATTGCCATCGCTGATGCTCTCTTCCATTTTTGAGACTGCTTCTTTATAATCTGCCTGTCTTTTTTTATCGATCTGATGATATCCGACCAGAAGAACCGCTGTACCCATAACTAAGCAGCCTGCTATAATTCCTGCAATCATGTGTGTTTTTTTCGGCCCGGTGTTATCTTCAGTCAGCTTATTCAGATCCGCATAGAGCTCTTCTGCACGCTGATATCTTTTTTCAGGGTCTGGTTCCAGGCATTTCATCACAATCGCAGCCAGTGTCTTGTCTGTTTCCGGCTTTAATTCCAGTAATGGCCGTACACGTCCGTTCTGGTCCATACCAGGCTTGCTTCCTGTAATAAGGTGATAGATTGTCGCTCCCAGGCTGTATATATCCGCTCTTCTGTCAATTTTTTTCCAGCGGAAACGATCCGTTTCACGTTCATTATACCGGATTGCCGCGATCTGCTCCGGCGGCGCATACCCCGGAGTATATCCGGTTACATACGCAGCTCCGCCTCCAAGACTGAAGGAAATATTAAAATCAATGAGACAGATATTTCCATTCGGCATCAGCATAATATTTCCGGGCTTCAGGTCGCTGTGAATCACCGCCGGATTCTGATTATGAAGATATGCCAGGGTTGCTGCAATCTGTTTCATCCAGATAATAATAGAACGTTCCGGAAATACGGTTCCTGCATCCAGGTACTGCTTGAAAGATTTTCCGGGAATAAATTCCATAACCGTATAAACACTGCCATTATCTTCCACAAAGTTGAATACCTGCGGGAGGCAGGTGTGTTTCAGATTTTTAAGCACGTCTACCTCTGTCCTGGTATTCATCAGATCCTGGATATCTGTATTGACTTTTTTCAGAACTACATATTTATTCAGGTTTCTGTGATACGCCTTATATACCGTACCACCGTTTCCGGCTCCGATTTTTTCTATGATCTCGTATGTATTGTCGATATATTTCTGCATTTTCTGGCAACCGTCCTATTTGCTTTTTGCTGTGAGAGTTCCGCTTCCTGCCGGCATTTTTACAGTCAGAACCGCCAGATCAGTACAACCCTCTGCACCGGACAATCCATCTCCAAGAGGATCCGGAATATCGCTGAGATCCTGATATGGATTTTCTGCATATCCACGTGCCTGCAATGCTTCTGCATTACTGCTATTCCAGCTTCCTGTAAGACCGGATGGCTGCAGGCTGGAAGCCAGACTATCCTGTCCCTGTCCGTTTGTAACGGAACCGGAAGCGCACAGCGTTACACTGTCATCTGCTTCTACCTGATAAACTTCAACAGCAGTTACTGCCTCCGGTGTTTCTTCGCCGGAATCATATCCGTAACACCAGGTTGCAAAACCGATTTCAATTTTTCCCTGATAATTCATAAGGAAACAGTCCTGTGTATTTCCATAGGACAGGCTTTCCATCGGGGTTTTCATTCCTGTTGATGTCATCTGGGAAGTCTTTAATTCCACGGTTCCGTTTTCTTCCTTATAAATTCGGAAACCCAGACTTCCGCTCTTTACCTCCACTACAAGAAGTTCTTCTGCTCCGTCTCCGTCCAGGTCTCCCCTTGTTTCTGCCAGACGTCCGGTCAGAGCGGAAGCAGATGTCTCCCCGTATGTAAATGGAATCTGTGTATCTGCCCAGCTGACAGGTGGAAGTTCTTTCGCAAGTGTATTTTTTACATAATCTTCCAGAAGATCTCCGGTGCCAGAAGGTGTTTCGGCTGTCTCTGATGTACCTTCTGTTCCGGATGTTTCATCGGTTACTGATGTTTCATCAGTTCCAGATGTTTCGGAATCTTCGCCGGTTTCTTCTGTTCCGGATGTGTTCGTATCTTCTCCATCTTCCCTTGCCACCGGAATTCCGTCGACTTCGGTGTCCCCGGCATTATCGCCTGTGTACGTATTTTCTCCCGGATCTGGTGTTTCCTCTGCGTCATCTCCTGTCTCCGGTGTTTCGGTTACGGTTGGTTCTTCTGACGGATCTTCTGTCGGATTCGGTTCACCGGTTATGATCGGTTCACCTGTCGGGTCGATGATCTGTACGATCGGTTCTTCTGTTATTGTTGGTTCTGCTGTAACGGTAGGGTCTCCCGTTACATCTGGTTCTCCTGTCACGTCCGGGTCACCTGTCACATCCGGATCACCTGTTATATCCGGATCGCCTGTCACGTCCGGATCACCCGTCACATCTGGAGCCGGGCTTATAGTTACTTTACCCATATGTACGTCTCCATCATCGCCACCCCGGTCACGTCCGGGATCACCTTTCTCTTCCGGCGTAGGTGTCACTGTAGGATCCTTCTTCACAACGATTACCGTATTATCCGTATGATTTATGACCGTATTAACCGTCTGGTCAATCTGGTTCAGTTCCAGATTATATGTAGTTTTGTTCTGTACGGCCAGCTGTGACCTTGTCTCTTTGGAGGCCAACTGAATTTCCCTTGCTTCTTCTCCGTCTGTCACATTTGCGCTGGCTTTTCTCAGGTATTTCACTGCCTTTTCCGGCTGTTTTTCCTTATTGTATACTTTGGCCATTCCAGTGGCTGCTTTTGACGATTTCGGGCTGATTTTCAACGCCTTGGCAAACTTTACTTCTGCTTTATCATAGTTGGCTTCTGCCAGATATTTGTTTCCAAGATCAATCTGTTTTCCGACTCGCGCCGCATTGACCTTATCCGGCACTCCCAGCACAACAATCATGACAATGACCAAAGCCCACAGAACACCTGCTGCTGCCATTATGATAATATAAGGCGCCTTGTTTTTTTTCTTTTTCATACCTCTCTCCTTCTTCCAGATCCCCTGCAAATCTAATGGTTATATCTAATTTTCATTATAAAACTTCCTCTGTATTATTGTCCAGCAAAAAACAGTGTACAGATTTCTCCATACACTGTCTTTTTATAAGTGATATAAAACTCCCCTTTGTTTTTCACCTGATTCTTTTATCTGACGCACTCTTCTGGCAGTTCACAGCTCCCTTTCTGTTCTGCCAGACGTTCTGCTCCGGCACGGCGGATTCCCGCAAAAATGGAACCTGCAATATTATGCCATACGCTGAAGATCGCTCCCGGAAGTGTTGCCAGCGGATTGGCCGCAAAATTGGCCGCTGCCAGCGAAACTGCCAGGCCGCTGTTCTGCATGCCCACTTCAATAGCTATGGCAGTTGTCCTTGCATACTCCACATGGAATATTTTTGCAGCAAGAAGTCCCAGCATCATGCCACAGAAATTGTGGATGGACACAACTCCCAGAACCAGAACTCCGCAGCTTACGATCTTTTCTGCATTTACTGCCACGATCCCTCCAATGATCATGACAATGGCCACAACTGATACCAGCGGCATAACATCCGATACCTTATCCACATGCTCTCCAGCAAGACTTCTAAGAAAGACTCCCAGAAGAACCGGTATCAGAATTACTTTTACCACAGAAAGTACCATCGCCCAGAAAGATACTTCCACCCAGGCGCCTGCCAGGACATATACAAGAAACGGCGTCATCAGTGGCGCAGCCAGTGTGGAAACAATGGTCATTCCCACAGAAAGGGCCACATCTCCTCCAGCAATGTAGGTAATTACGTTGCTGGCCGTTCCTCCCGGGCAGCAACCTACCAGGATCACTCCCAGGGCAAGATCTGCCGGAAGGTTCATCACCTTACACAGAAGCCAGGCGATCACCGGCATAATGGTATACTGAGCCACCGCACCGATCACCACTTCCTTTGGCCTGGAAAAAATAGCCCGGAAGTCTTCCATCCGTATGGTAAGTCCCATTCCAAACATGATCACGCCCAGAAATACCGACGTATAATTCGTCATCCAGGAAAATCCATCCCGCCAGAAAAAGGCCAGGCAGGAAAAGGCGATGATAATGATTCCTATATATCTGGATGCAAAGCTGCTGATGGTTCCGATTTTTTTTAAGATTTTTTCCATATATTATACCTCGTAGCTGAAGTTGTCGATCAGTCTTGTTTTTCCGATGTAAACAGCCATTGCTACGAGAACATCCCGGTCTGCTTTTTCAACCGGCTGCATGGTAAGTGCGTCTACCATGGAAACGTAATCAATTTTTGCAAGAGGCTCTGCTTCGATTACTGCTCTCATTTTTCCCAGAAGTTCTTCTGCGGCGATTCCTGTGTGAATGGTTTCCTGTCCCAGTTTTACTGCTTTTGACAGGCAGAGTGCTGCTTTTCTTTCCTCCTGGCTTAAGTATGTATTTCTGGAAGATTTCGCAAGTCCGTCCTCCTCGCGGATGATCGGGCAGCCTACGATCTCAATGTCGAAGTTTAAGTCACGCACCATCTTGCGGATAATCGCCAGCTGCTGCGCGTCTTTCTGTCCGAAATATGCTCTGTCCGGTGCCACAATGTGGAACAGTTTGGTCACAACGGTGCATACGCCTTTGAAATGGATCGGGCGTGTTTTTCCACAAAGTGTTTCAGACAGGGTGTCTATGCTTACAAATGCGTGGGGATCGTGATACATCTCGGAAGGTTCCGGGCAGAAGATCAGGTCTGCTCCCAGGCTTTCACAGAGTTTGCTGTCACGCTCAAAGTCTCTTGGATAGGCTTCCAGATCTTCGGTCGGTCCAAACTGTGTAGGATTGACAAAATCCGATACTACTACAATGTCGTTCTGTTCTCTGCACTTTCTGATCAGGCTTGCATGCCCTTCATGGAGAAATCCCATGGTTGGCACAAGGCCTACAGTTTTTCCTTCTTTTTTCCACGCTTTGATCTGTTTTCTTGTTTCTTCTACTGTTTTTGTTACCTGCATTGTTCTCTCCTCTTTTCCGGTTCTGGGACCGGTTTTCTTTATAGATTTCGAGATAGCCTCTTTTCTGAATTCACCTTCGTCTTATTTCTGTATGTGTCTTGATTTCTTCTGTTACAAAATTCTGTCAGGCCATATCTTTCAGCAGTCCGTGTTTTTCATAATTGGTCACTCTGCTGATTTTGTTCTCTTCATCTACAAATACAACTGCAGGCTTGTGAGTACGTGCTTCTTCCGGATCGTACCCTGCGTAAGCCATGATGATGATCTTGTCACCGGTGCTTACACATCTTGCTGCTGCTCCGTTCAGGCAGATCATACCGCTTCCGCGTTCTCCGCAGATGGTGTATGTCTCGAAACGGCTGCCATTGTTCACATCTACGATCTGAACTTTTTCATATTCCAGTATTCCGGCAGCTTCCAGCAATTCTTCATCCACAGTGATACTTCCCACATAATCCAGTTCCGCCTGGACAACGGTTGCTCTGTGGATCTTTCCTTTTAACATCTCTATTGTCATCTTATATAAGTCCTTTCCTGCAGGGAATGATTTTCTGTGACACAAAAAAAGGCGCTCCAGGGTACACTTCGACCCTGAAACGCTTCTGATTGATTCCCTGTATATTGAGTCCTGTTTATATCATTAATACAGGCTCTTATCTTTTATAATATAAGATTCCAGTGATTTCAGCCAGAGTATAGTTTTGAGTCCAAATACTATCTCTGTGGGGTATTATGGCATTGTGGCACTGATTTGTCAATAAAAACTGCTGCTATGATCTGCCACGAAGCCATTCTTCCATCGCACTGTGTACCGGAATAGAAGGTGCCGCGCCTTTGGCTGAAACCGCCATTGCGGAAGCTGCCGATGCTTCTCTCAGTGCCATTTCCACTGATTTTCCCGCACAGAGCGCTGCCAGGAAATATCCGCAGAAAGTATCTCCTGCTGCTGTTGTGTCTACAGCATTTACTTTAAATATCGGATGAGAATAAAATTCTTCTTTATATCCGTAGAGAACCCCGTCTTTTCCAAGTGTCATAACAATGGCTGCTTTTGGATACTTCTTTTGAAGTGCTTTCAAAATATCCCGGAAATCACCTTCTGCGGAAGTCCCTGCCAGAGCTGCTGCCTCCAGTTCATTTACCATAAAGATATCCACCAGTTCCAGCGGAAGTTCTTCCGGATTTTTTGGAATTGGCGATGCGTTAAAAACAACTCTGCAGCCTTTTTCATGACTGAGACGGATAATTTCCCCAACCATATTGATCTCATTCTGCAGAAGCACAAAATCTCCGGCTTCTGCTTTTTCCAGCACACTTTGGATATATTCTTCTGTATACATGCGGTTTGTTCCCGCACTGACAATAATACGGTTCTGTCCCTTACTGTTTACTTCTATAAAAGCACAGCCACTTTCTGTATCCATAGTCCGCAGACAGGAAACATCCGCACCGGCATCTGCAAGGATCTCTTTCAGAAAAAGACCGTCACTGCCAACAGCTCCTGCATGCAATACCTGCGCGCCTGCCCGGGCTGCTGCTACTGACTGGTTCAGCCCCTTTCCACCGGCATTGACACTGTATCCCGTTGCCATGATCGTTTCTCCTGGCTGAACAAATTCTTCCACACTGCAGACCTTGTCAATATTTAAAGAACCAAAATTAATAATCTTCATAATATTTGCCATCCCCCCTGTTTTTTCTTAGTATATATTTTCACACAAAAAAGTCCGCAATACAAGCCACAAAAAGCCCCTTCATATAGCAGTTTTCCTACCATATAAAAGAGCTTTTTCTTCAAAAATAATTTCGTTTTTATTTATGCAAATGCACATCCAGCTGATTATAAGGAATCTCAATTCCATAATAATCAAAATCTTCCTTGATCCGCTGATTCAGTCTCCATCTGGTTTCCCAGTAACGGTCCGTGTCTACCCACACACGGAAGCCCATGATCACGGAACTTTCTGCCAGTTCGTCTACAAATACCACCATCTCTTCGTCTTCTCTGGTATCCGGATCTTCGGTGAGAATATCTTCCAGGATATCCTTGGCTTTCTGGATATCTGCATTGTAGGAGATTCCTACCTTGATCTCCAGTCTTCGCTGATCTCTGGCTGTTACATTGGTGATGGCCGTATTGGAAAGAGTACCGTTGGGGATCACGATGTGCTTGTTATCAATAGATAACAGGGTTGTATAACAGATCTCGATCTTGGATACGGTTCCCTCACTTCCATCCTGTCCGTTGACAATGATATAGTCTCCTACCTGGAAAGGCTTGAACAGAAGGAGCATCATTCCTCCGGCCAGGTTGGAAAGTCCACCCTGCAATGCAAGACCCAAAGTAACACCGGCAGTTCCAAGAAGTGCTGCCAGGGATGATTCTTTCACACCAAAACTTGTAGATATGTTAAAGAGCAGAAGTATGTAAAGCACGATCTTGACCAGGGATGACATAAACTGCGCCACACCTGTATCCAGTCTGGATTTTGTCAGTGATTTTCTAACAAACTTAACGATCCATTTAATTACCGTGCTGCCCACCCAGAAAGCAACAATGGCCAGAACAACTTTGATTCCGAATTTTGTGATGTCCGGAAGATAATTCTCAAACATCTGCTTATACTGGCTTACCTGGTTTCCTACCTCCTGCACTGTCTGTACAGTACTGTCCAAATAAAATCCCTCCTGTCTGATCATATTTCTGATATAGCCGGACTCTATAATCCGCATCTGGTAATATAATAATACAGCAGCGTTTTTTTTCTGTAAAACCGATTTCTCCGATTCTGCGAGATAGAAATAATAAACCGCTGCTGTATCTGTATTATCATTCTGTTATATTTTTCTTTATTTATTAATTCCCTTCATGGAAAGGCTGATCCGCTTCTTCTTCATATCCACACCAAGGACACGAACATCCACGATATCTCCCACGCTGACTGCTTCCAGCGGATGTTTGATGAATTTCTCGCTCATCTCGGAAATATGAACCAGACCGTCCTGATGAACTCCGATATCTACAAAAGCACCAAAGTCAATAACATTGCGGACAGTTCCTTTCAGTACCATGCCCTCTTTCAGATCTTTCATATCCAGGACATCGGTACGGAGGATCGGTTTTGGCATCTCATCTCGTGGATCTCTGGCCGGTTTTTCCAGCTCTTTTACGATATCACGAAGAGTTGGCTCACCGATTTCCAGCTCTTTCGCCAGTTTTCCGTAATCGCGGATCTGTCTGGAAATGCCGGTAAGTTTACGCTCTGCCACATCTTCCGGTGTGTAACCGAGTTTTTCCAGGAGTTTTTTTGCTGCG
Organism: Blautia sp. MCC269; assembly: GCF_018785655.1. Taxonomy (NCBI): domain Bacteria; kingdom Bacillati; phylum Bacillota; class Clostridia; order Lachnospirales; family Lachnospiraceae; genus Blautia; species Blautia sp. MCC269. The sequence goes on from NZ_WQQE01000006.1 coordinate 18,323, forward strand.
TCGTAGCTCTCCGGATGAACACTGGTTGCATCCAGAGGATTTTTGCCCCCTGTGATCCGTGTGAAACCTGCACACTGCTCAAAGGCTTTCGGACCAAGCTTGGCAACTTTTAGAAGTTCTCTTCTTGTCTGGAAACGGCCGTTTTCCTCACGGTAAGCGACGATATTTTTTGCGATGGCCTTGCTGATTCCGGAAATGTATTCCAGAAGGGATGCGGATGCCGTATTCAAATCCACACCGACCTTGTTTACACAGTCTTCCACAACACCGTTCAGCGCTTCCCCCAGTTTCTTCTGGTTCATGTCATGCTGATACTGGCCCACACCGATGGATTTCGGGTCGATCTTTACAAGCTCTGCCAGCGGATCCTGAACTCGTCTTGCGATGGATGCGGCACTTCTCTGTCCCACATCGAAATTCGGGAACTCTTCTGTTGCAAGCTTGCTTGCAGAATATACGGAAGCACCTGCCTCGTTGGTGATCACGTACTGAACTTTTTCCGGGATCTCCTTGAGAAGTTCCACGATAATCTGCTCGGACTCTCTGGATGCAGTTCCGTTTCCTACGGAAATCAGGGTTACGTGATATTTACTGATGAGTTTTTTCAGGGTTTCCTTGGCTGCACGGATCTTGGTCTCGTTGGTTGGCGCTGTTGGATAAATCACGGTGGTATCCAGAATTTTTCCGGTCGGATCTACCACTGCCAGCTTACATCCTGTACGGAAGGCCGGATCCCATCCAAGAACGACCTGTCCTGCGATTGGAGGCTGCATGAGAAGCTGCTCCAGATTTTTGCCAAAGACATGGATGGCACCGTCTTCTGCTGCCTCTGTAAGAGCGCTTCGGATCTCACGCTCAATGGCCGGTCCGATGAGACGTTTGTAACTGTCCTCAATGGCTTCCTTCAATACCGGTGTGGTATTAGGATTGTCACGGACGATCACCTGTTTCTCCAAATAACGGATAATCTCTTCCTCCGGTGCAAGAATCTTCACAGTAAGGAATTTCTCTTTCTCGCCACGGTTCAGGGCAAGGACACGATGACCTGCAAGCTTCTTCACCGGCTCCTCGAAATCGTAATACATCTCGTATACGGACTGCTCTTTCTCATCTCTCGCAGTAGAGCAGATCGTTCCTTTATCCATAGTTCTCTTACGGATGTTGATACGATAGTCCGCCTCATCGGAAATATGCTCTGCAAGGATATCTCTGGCGCCGCTGATGGCTTCTTCCACAGTTTTGACTTCTTTTTCTTCGGAAAGAAATGCTTTTGCCTCTTCTTCAAGAGGTTTCTTCGTCATCTGAAGAAGAATGATATCAGCCAGCGGTCCCAGACCTTTTTCCCTGGCGATGATGGCACGTGTACGGCGTTTCGGGCGGTATGGGCGGTAAAGGTCTTCTACCACAACAAGTGTCTGAGCTGCCTCGATCTGTTTCTTCAGTTCCGGAGTCAGCTTGCCCTGCTCCTCAATGCTTCCGAGAACCTGGGCTTTTTTGTCCTCAAGATTTCTTAAATAGGTAAGTCTCTCGTTAAGGTTACGAAGCTGTTCGTCATTGAGAGTACCGGTTGCTTCTTTACGGTATCTGGAAATAAAAGGAATGGTGCAGCCTTCGTCGATCAGTTTGACTGCTGCCTCGACCTGCCATTTCTCAACGTTCAATTCTCTGGTAATTACCTGAATAATATCCATTTTTATCTTTCTCCCGTTGTTTCAAATTTGCCTGAGGCTGCATTCCCCTCTTTACACAGCTTCTGACATTTATCAAAGATCAATCTGTGCGATCACGTCCTTCAGAGCATTGGCGCTTGCATGAAGCTTCTCTGTCTCCTCTTCGGTCAGCGGAACACGAACGATACGTTTTACACCTTCCGGTCCGATAGAAGCCATGGTACTAAGACATACGTCTTCAACACCGTACTCTCCGTGAAGCATGGTTGATACACTGACTATTGTATCAGATGCTGCAAGAAGAAGCGAGCAAAGTCTGCAAACAGATACGGCTACCGCATAAAATGTAGCACCCTTCTTGGCGATCACAGTTGATCCTGAAGTATGAACATACTCCAGAACCTCTTCTCTGTCAAGTGGCTGCAGATCTTTCTGATCCTCATGAACGATCTTGTCAAACTCATCAAGGGTCGCACCTGCAACAAAGGCTCTGGACCACGGTACAAAGGAAGTATCTCCATGCTCTCCGAATACATAGGCGTGGATGTTTTTCTCAGATACACCGTAGTGCTGAGAAAGTCTGCAGCGGAGACGGGCCGTATCCAGGGCGGTTCCAGAACCAAGGATCTGATTTTCCGGCAGTCCGGAAAGCTTTGCAAATGCATAAGTCATAACATCACATGGATTACTTACGATAATATAAAGCGCTTTGGGAGCCACCTTTACGATCTCCGGAGTAATACTCTTCATAATGTTGACGTTGGTCTGTGTCAGCTCGATGCGAGTCTGTCCCGGTTTTCTGGCAATACCGGAAGTGATGATCACAATGTCAGAATCTGCAGCATCCGGGTAATCTCCTGCCACGATGGAGATCGGCTCACGGAAACTGGTTCCCTGCTCAATATCCATAACCTCACCTTCAGCCTTATCTTTGTTAATATCGATCAGAACGATCTCTGATGCAATACTCCTCTGTGATAAGGTATAAGCGATAGTTGCTCCTACACTTCCTGCTCCGATGATCGTAATTTTACTGCTCATGTTTGTTCTCCTTTCAGCGTTGTTTGTCACATAAATAACGATTTTAATTGTATCTACTCAAACATAACATAAAACATTGGTGTACGCAATAAAATTATGACTGGATTTTTTAATGGATTTTGCGTTAATTATTGATGTAATTCAAAATTCTTTTTGTATATTCTGTATTTTTATATATTATTCTGTGCATTTATATGTTATTTTTTTGTCGATACAAGAGTAAAAAAGTGGATTATGCGTTTATATATGGATGCAAAAACCCCGGGAACTTCCTGGATTTTGTGAAGTTCCCGGGGACTTTGACTTAGATCAAGAGTGTTGGTTATAGTCAAGCAGATATTCGCAATCCGCATTCGCTACTTGCTCATAACCGAATAACTGCTTTGCAGTTAATTCGGTTATTTTTTTGCCTGTGCAAGCGCTTTCTGTGCTGCTCCCAGAATACCCTCAGATGAAAGTGTTGCTCCACTGACGGTATCAATACCATCTGCAGTCTGATTTGCCATGATCTGAGGATAAATGGTATTCCATGCCTCATTAAAGAATTCCGGAGTATCATTATTCGTCTGTGTAATCTCAACAATCTGACCTCCTGAGATGGTTACGGTCAGTCTTGTTTTTCCGCCATATCCAAAAGCTGATCCCTGATAAGTTCCATCGATATACATTCCTGCGGGGGTCGGTTCCGGCTCTTCGGTAGGCTCCGGTGTTACATCAGGATTCTCCGGATCTGGAGTCGGTGTTACATTTGGATCTTCCGGATCGATTGTCGGTTCCGGTGTTGCCGTTGGAACCGGCGTTGCGGTCGGCTTCGGCGTTGCCGTTGGTTTTGGTGTTGCCGTTGGCTTTGGTGTCGGTTTCTTTGTCGGAGTTGGAGTTACTTTCTTACCATATTCCGGATTAAGTGCAGACTTCAGAGCCTTTTTCACAGCATTCAGAATTCCGTTGGAAGAGTAGGTTGCTCCGCTGACGGTATCAATATCGTCTACATAATCCGTTCCCACAATCTGCTCTTCCAGCACACTCCATGCTTTTTCGAAAAACATCGGAGTATCTGAGTTTTCCTGTTTTACCGCTGTGATAATTCCATCCTTGATGGTTACAGTCACTTTTACATCTCCGCTGTAACCTTTTGCGGATGCTTTGTATGTACCATCCAGATATTTTTTCGGACTGTCAGGATCTGGATTTGCAGTTGGCTTTGGTTTCTTTGAAGGGGCTTTTGTTGGCGTTGGTGTGGAGGTCGCCACAGGTGCAGGGGTGACCTGCTGGCTGCTTCCATCTGCCGCTGCCTGGGATAACGCATTCTGAACTGCCTGGATAATTCCGTTGGAAGAATAGGTTGCGCCGCTGACTGCATCCACATTTGGTGTATTTCCCGCAATCATTCTGCTGATTACGCCCTGTGCGGACGCAAAATAGGAAGCAGTTTCGCCGGAAGCGTCCAGGATATCAATGGCTGCAATCTTTCCACCGCTGATGGTTACACGGACGCGGATGGTTCCGCCGAATCCGGTTCCGGAGCCTTCGTAGGTTCCGTCTTTATATCCGTTTGCCGGAACATCTGCTACAGGAGTCTGGGTGGATCCCTGTCCGGCCGCACTGGCGTTATTTCTGGCAGATTCTGATACGGTTCTTTTTCCTGAGCTTTTTTTTGCTGCTGTTTTTTTCGTACTTTTCTTGGATGTGCTTTTCTTTGACGTACTGCTCTTTTCTGCTGCTGTACTGTTGTTGTCTGTTGGATCAGAAGTCTCCTCATAACCGAGATATTTTTCCAGTTCAGAAGCAGACATGACCGTTGTATCTGCTTTCTGGACAGATTCCGTATTTGCATCGGAGCCCTGCGCTTTTATACCTGAAAATACAAGTGCCGCAATTACAGCAGCTGCAGGGATCAGCTTCGGCCAGGGTACTTTGGGTGTGCCATTTTCAGCTGGCTTTTTGTCTTTTAAATCTTTTTCCATAATTTTTTCTCCCCTCTTTTTTATGCGGCTTCTGTCAGGTATATGCTCTTTCGGGCGTTTCCGGTCATTTTCCGAACCGCCACAAAAAATGAGCAGACCTCTGCCGCAGATATTTCCGTATACCTGCGGCAGAGGTTCTTACTCTTTTATGAACCGTTGTATTATTTAACAGTTACCACAAATTTCTTTGTAATTCCGTTGCATTTAACGGTGATGGTTGCCTTACCTTTTCTGATTCCTTTTACAACACCTTTGCTTGTTACGGTTGCAACTTTCCTGTTGCTGCTTATGTATGTAACTTTGGAAGCTGGTGCTGCTTTGGATTTGATGGTTGTTGTTTTTCCTTTTGCAATTGTTGCAGAGGATTTTGTAAGTGTAAAGGTCGGGTTCTTAACTGTCAGCTTGTAGGTTGCTTTCAGTTTTCCGCTTGTTGCTGTAATCGTTACAGTTCCGGCTTTGATTCCCTTTACGGTACCTGTCTTGCTGTTTACAGTTGCAATCTTGGTATTGCTGCTCTTGTATGTTACAGAAGATACTCCGGCCAGTGTTGCTTTTACAGTAGCTGTTTTTCCTTTGTAAACAACTGCGGATTTCTTTGCGAATTTTACATATGGAGCTTTTACAGTTACTTTGCAGGTTGCTGTTGCGTTTCCGCAGTTTGCAGTAATCACTGCAGTTCCGGCTTTCACACCTTTTACAACACCTGTGCTTGATACTGTTGCTACTGCTTTGTTGCTGGTTGTATATGTTACTGTCTTAGCTGTATCATTTGAAGTTGCCTTCAGAGTAACTGTTTTTCCTGTGTAAATGGTTGCAGATGTTTTGTCAAGAGTAACTGTCACTTTTACAAGAGCTGCTTCTGCTGCCTTAAGATGCTCAAGTGCCTCATCAACCTCTGCCTGTGTTGCATCTTCTCTTGCAAGAAGCTCTTCTGCCTCCTGAAGCTCTGTCTGCATTGCTGCCCAGGTCGCTTTTGTATAATCGTTCTCAGCAAGTGCTTTTGCTGTTTCAACCTCTTTTGTAAGAGCAGTTGTATCTGCCGGCTCTTCAGATGGTTTTACAATATTTGCGTCTGTAGCATGTACCACAAAACTGTAGTCTGCATAGCCAAGTGCGTATACTGTCAGTCTCCAGTATCCGGTTCCGTCTGTTCCTTCCGGAAGCTGGCATCTTAAAGAATCGGTAAGTCCAAGCTGGATTCCCATGGATTTATGCATCCAGTTATCTGCCGCAAACTTGGTTCCGAAAGATCTCAGCACGTTTGTTCCTGTAGCGTCATCTCCACAATAATCCCAGCGTACTGCCTGCATGTTCGCTCCAAGGTCTCCGTATCCTTCTCCTGTGATATCCACACGGAGGAATTCTCCGTAACTTCCGCTTGCTTCTTTTACTGTTGGTGTTACATTTGCTGCTGTTTTCTGAGCCTGATCCTTGATTCCGGAATCTGCTCCTGTTTTTCTTGCCTCAAATGTAAAGCTGTCACCGTTTTTCACTGCATATTTCAGACCGTTGGTGTCTGCTGTTACTGCTGCTGTTGCTGTATAGGAGCTCAGCTGTACTTCGCCATATCCGCCTTCCAGCACGCCATCATTGGTAACTACGTTGTATTTCTGGCAGAATGCATCATAATCTTCTGTTTTTACGGCAACCGGGATATATTTCAGGCCATAAACTTCATAGTGATGCATATCTACAGTTGTTCCGTCTGCTTTTGTGATAGTTCCTCTGTTAAATCCTACAGTTGTTCCATCTGTCAGCTTAATGGTATTCTGATCTACCCATGCCGCAATCGGATATCTGCTTCCGTCTTCTGCCACAATGGTTGTCTCTGTCTGGAAGCTTCCTCTGTGAAGTCCGTGGTTTGTAGTTGCTCTTGTTACCGTATCAAAAGCACCTTTGTCAAGTTCATTGTGACCATCCACTTCCTCAGAAGGAGTTGTATCTCCTGCTGCATATACGCCTTCGTTTACCCAGTACTCTGCCCAGGTCAGGCCTGCATATACATACTGATACTCTCCCTGAAGTTCATCAGAATCCGCAAATGCCTCTGTCTCGTCGTCTGCTGCTGTAAATTCGTCTACACCGGAAGCCTCTTCCTCCGTATTCTCTGCTGCACTTTCCTCTGTGATCTCATCAGCGTTCTGGTCCTCTGCCGCGATCTCTTCTGCATCAGCAGCCTCTCCCGCAGCTGCCTCGTAATCGGAAACCTCAGCAATCTCTTCCTCATCGCTCTGCTCGGTTTCGTCTGCTACAATGCTGCTGTCCAGGTCTGTTGCCATTACAGCTGTAGGAAAACTTGTTGCTGCCACTGCAAGACTTAAGATGCAGGGAGCTGTTTTTTTCAGTAGATTCCACTTATGCATTACTTATTCCTCCTAAAAATATGAAATATTTATAGAAACCTTTCCAGGGGTCACTATCGTAAATACCACAAACTGCTCCACCGTCTGTGTTTATTCAAGGATATCCTCCACGCTGTAGGAATCCGCAAGCAGGCTGAACCGCTCTTTCATCCCTTCCGTGAGATACACATGATGATCTTCATCCACAAAAAGTCCGTCTGCGCCGTAAGTTTTCAACAGCTGGGCACCTTTTTCCACACCCAAAACGAAACATGCTGTGGAAAGTGCGTCTGCCTCAAGACCTGTGTCACAGACTACCGTAACTCCGGTCACTCCGCTTTTTGCCGGATAACCGGTGGACGGGTCCATAATGTGGTGATATCTTACACCATCTTCGATAAAATATTTCTCGTAATCTCCGGATGTGGAAAGAAATTCTGTGCCATTTAAGGCAACCACACCAAGATAATCGTCATCATTTTCAGCACGGGGATCTGTCACTGCCACATTCCAGGAAGAACCATCCGGTTTGCTCCCATAAGTCATGACACTGCTTCCCCCAAGGTTCATAAGCGCCGCTGTTACATCTTTCTGGTTTTTCAGATTTTCAAGAATCAGGTCACAGCCGATTCCTTTTCCGGCTGCACCAAGATCCAGAGAACATCCTTCATCCATGTGGATCGTGTTTCCATCAAGAGAAATTTTCTGATATCCGGAGTCCTTCAGAACTTCCTGAATCTCATCTTCTCCCGGAATTCTCTGATTTTCTCCCCCGATATCCCACAGACGGATCAACTTCCCGATCGTCGGATCAAAAGCTCCGTCCGAGTCTTTCGCAATCTTCAGAAGGCGCTCCAGATACCCGGAAAGTTCCTCGGAAATCTCCGTATCTTTTCCGCTGTCCGCGTTCACCTTGTAGATCTGGGACTTCTCATTGGTCCAGGAAAGAAGGTTTGTCTCCACATCTGTCAGTACAGATGTCAGTTTACTGTTTATATCGTCGCCTGTGGTATAAAGTGTTTCTGATACCACAGTATCCATGGCAAAATCTGTATCCGTATATGTCTGTATATCCTTTTCCGAAGCAGCCATGCACAGCGCTGGAAATAGCATTGTGATTCCTGTAACTGCAGCCGTTGTAAGAAAAGCTTTCTTTTTCAGAGCATGATATCCCATCAATTATTTTCCTCAGTTGTTCCAATGTGAATATTTTTTCTCGGGCAGGTTGCCGCACATGCATGGCAGCAAAGACATTCGCCGGATCTGGCTGTGTCCCCGTCAATGTCCAGATGAGCCGGACATCTTTTTTTACAGAGGCCGCATTTTGGCGGACATTTCTCACGGTTTCTCTGAAACAGTGCTCCCGGAAGGATCGGCATCAATGCAAAAACCGCTCCCATAGGGCAGAGAAACTGGCAGAAAAAACGTTCCTGTGTACACATTCCCGCCATGATCAGAACCAGAATCACAATTCCCACCAGATATTTGCTGTTCGGGAGACGTCCTGCAGTGATCATGGAAAAAACATCCCACGGGCTGGTTCCTGTAAGCTTTCCGTATACTCCTGTGAGGCAGGAAAGTAAAATCAGGGCCAGTACGATATATTTGACTTTCTGAAGTCTGTGAACCATTTTTTCAGAAAGAGCTAGTTTCTTTTTTTTGTGAAAACATTTCGTCCAGATCCAGGAAAAACCTTCATATACGGCATCTCCGAAAGATCCGAAAGCACATGCATATCCGCAGAAATGTCTTCCGAAAAAGCAGGTAAAGATCAGAAGCACTGCTGTTACAGTCAGAAAGGAATTCCACTCTACCGGTTGACCGGCTGCAATGGCGAGAAAAATGGATTTGATTCCCGCAAAAGCTGTGGAAAACAGAGACGGAGCAGCAATAAAAAATGCCAGCTGTATCCCTGCGCGTATCAGCCTTACTTCCCGCTGTCTTTTTTTCATGAGTTTTCCGCCTTTCCAAGTGCTTCATCCACTGCATTCAGGATTCCGGTAGAACTGAATGTTGCTCCTGATACAGTATCCACATCTGTACTCTGGGCGCTTAAAATGGAATCGATTACACTCTCTGCCTGTGAAAGATATGCGCTGTCCTCACCTGGTGCGCTGACTACATTAATGGATGTAATTTCATCACTGGCAAGTGTCACTTCCACCTGAATGGTTCCACCGTATCCATCGGCCTCTCCTGTGTAAGTTCCATCTTTATATACGTTATCGGAATCTGGCGCTGCTGTGTCCTCCGCGTTTGCATCGGATGTCTTGCCGTCCGAAGTGTCTGCTGCCTTGTCACCGTCTGTTGAATCTGCATTACTGCTGTCAGTTCCTGTGGATGCTGCCTGATTCTGCATACGGTTTGCATAGCTTGTCTCCAGTGCACTGAGAAGTTCATTCTGCTGCTCCTGAAGCGTGTCTACCTTATCTGTCAGAGCCGAAATTTCTTTTTCGTTTGCCTGGGCTTTCATACTGCTGTTATAAAAAAGCACAGCCAGAACTACCAGCAGTAAAGAAATCACTCTCATATAAAAATTCTGGTTTTTCATCTCTTTTCTCCCCTGTATTTAGTCAGTCAGATATTCACAGTCCGTTCCTATCATCTGCACATAACCGTTTTTTGAATAAGTTATATATCTTTTACTCATATTTATAGATTAGTTCTAATTAATCATTTTTCTTTAATTAGATATTGCTAACTTACAGCTAGGTATTATATCACCTGATTTTTTTCTTGTCTATACTTTTTGTTAGTACGCGGTAACTTTTTTCTCCGTATCTTTAATTTTTGCTGTAACTTTTCCAGATATTGGTTAGATATCCTTAACTTATATTTGCCTTTTGAATGGGAGTATGATATGATTTTTTCTGAATCTGTGACAGAAACGGAGTTTTTATTTTGAAGAAAAAAGAAGTGATTTTTATTGCCGGGATTCTGGTTCTGGCCGGTATTCTCTGGCTTGGTTTTCAAATCGCAGGGAAACGTTCCCACAATACGATCCGGATTACTGTTGACGGAAAAGAATTCGGAACTTATTCTCTTTCCCAGGATCAGGTTATCCATATCGGGGACACCAATGTCTGCGAAATCAAAGACGGAAAAGTTACCATGACCGAAGCAACCTGCCCGGATCATTACTGTATGAAACAGAAGGCTGTGGATGAACATGGCGGTTCTATCATCTGTCTTCCTAATAAAGTTGTGATCGAAGGAGAAAATACTGCGGAGGATTCAGACTCGGAGAGTTCACCGAAAATCGATGCGGTGACGTAAATGCGAGAACTGCTTATCATCTGAAGACACTGGCGTTTACCAGTGACACAGTGGCATATGGAAGGATTTATTTATGAAACGAAAAACAGCTTATCTTGGATTATTTTCCGCAGTGGCGATTATTTTTGGATATGTAGAGTCTCTGATTCCTGTGTTTGCAGGGATTCCTGGAATCAAGCTTGGGCTTGCAAACCTGGCAGTACTTTTTATACTGGACCGGTATTCACTCCGCGAGGCGGCTCTTGTGTCCGTTGTAAGAATACTTGTGATTGGGTTTATGTTCGGGAATCTCTTCAGTATTTTGTATAGTCTGGCTGGCGCTGCGCTCAGCCTGACTGTGATGGATGTGCTTAAAAAACATTCTGATTTTAGTTTGATCGGAATCAGTGTGGCCGGGGGTGTTACTCACAATATTGGGCAATTGATGGTGGCCATGATTGTGGTGAGTAATACGAGTTTGATGGTTTATGCGCCAGCGCTGCTGGTTGCGGGAGTCCTGGCGGGGGTTCTCATAGGAATTTTGACAAAGGATGTTGTGGGACGACTTCCTTTGAACCTGTAGTGTGTGTATGTTTTTCTTTTTTGGATTATAGTTTTTACTTTATGAAGTAAATTTTAGAAGTGTGTGTTTTTCTTTTTTGGATTATAATTTTCACTTTACGAAAGTGGATAATTTGCGAGAAGGGGAAGCACTCATAGTTGCGAAGGCCGTCTCCCCTTCTCGCGCTCTTCCCCTCCTGGCCACGCCGCTGTTGTGCGTTGTGGAATGTGTAAATGTATCGGCTCAGTCCTGTATTCTGCTGTACTGACAGCGTCAGGCTGAGCCGATTGTTCGTTCAGGGCGGACGGGAAAGCGGCCTGCATAGCAGGCCTGTTCCCTGAATTACGGCGTATAACTTGTATAGCTGTTATTTCACTGTTATTCAGAAACAGGTCTGCTTCGCAGACCGCTTTTCGTACGGAGCGAATAAAAAGGTTTCGCCAATAAATTTACGTAGCATAAATCGGCTCAACTTTCCGCAGCCGACACCGTAGAATCCATCGCCCCGCTAATACCTTTACACATTCCCACAACCTGCAACAATTGCGTGCCCGGAAAGGGGGAGCTCGAGGGGGAAAAGCGGGCTTCGCAACTTTGAGTGCTTTCCCCCTCGTAAATTGCCCCATGCCAAAATGGTCCACCCCGGAAGGGAAAAACGCCTACGCCTCAAGTCCCCCCTCCGGGAAAGAAAATGCCTGCCGCATTCAGGCGCCCCCGCCGGGAGGCCTCAGGCCTCAGTCTCATCATGAAACTGAGGAATCGGTGTCACCGGTGGATATGGCTCCATCGGAGGCTCATCAAACTCCCCTGAAATATTCCGATAGAAAACTGCCATACAGGTTTCTATATAAGGCACCAGCCAGATCAGTGCCAGATAAAGTGTAAACATGGAAAAAATAATCCACGGTATAAAACTTAAAAGCATCTTCAGATACTCCCAGTAATGCCCCTTCATAAGCTTCGCACTGGCTTTCAGTGCCTGCATTCCTTTCATGTCCGGATTATCGGACAGAATATAATAACTCATGGTAAATGGCATAGCTACCAGCAGGTTCAGCACGAACCCGAGAAGTGTGAGCAGCATGTAAGTCACTGCCCAATTCATCTGTTCTTCCACGGTATTTCCCATATCACTTGTAAAGGAAAACCACGCCAGTGGAAGGGACGTCACCAGATTGATCAGTGCCAGCACAAAGGATGCCACGATTACATGGTCCGGCTGGTGGCTGAAAAAGTACAGAAGATCTCCGAAAGAATAAGCTTCTCTTCTGGAAATATTCAGGTAAATCCGGTAGAGTCCTGCGGAAAAGACGCAGATCACCAGAGAAAGGATAAAACTGAATACTTCTCCTCCGATGATTGCATACAGGGAATCTCCCGGAAAAAGCGCTGTGGAAATGTAGCTTGAGATCACGCTCATCGCCGCAACCGCAATGCTTCCGATCACAGGGACCGTAAAATTACCGGCCAGTGTTTCCCGTGCAAGCTTCTTACAGCCCTTCAGATTTTTTCTCATAAAAATTCTCTCCTTATGAACGATTAACATCGCTCCGTTATAGAAGGCGGAGACTTATACCAAGCCTCCGCCCTGTCATTCATTTCTTATTTTGTTTAATCTGCAAGATTAAACGCATCATGTACCGCATTCATGGCACGTACGCCATCTTTCTCATTAATGAGAACTGTCACACGGATCTCAGATGTTGCGATCATGTTGATGTTTACGCCCTCGTTATAAAGGCTCTCGAACATTTTTGCGGCAACACCCGGGTTACTCATCATACCGGCTCCCACGATGGAAAGCTTGGCAATATTTTTCTCCGCATGAAGCTCATCATAGCCGATGCGTGCCTGGTTGGATTCCAGAACACCCATTGCATCGTCCAGATCATTTTTATCAACGGTAAAGGAAATGTCCTTGGTTCCGGCACGGCCGATAGACTGAAGGATCATGTCCACATTGATGTTTTTCTTGGCCAGGGTATCAAAAAGCTTGAACGCTACTCCTGGTGAATCTTTAAGTCCGATCACAGCAATACGTACTGCATCTGTATCCAGAGCAACACCGCTGATCAGCATTCTCTCCACTGTTACTTCCTCCTTTACCACAGTTCCTTCGCTGTTGTTGAGACTGGAACGTACCACCAGCGGTACGCCGTATTTTTTTGCCATCTCCACAGAACGGTTATGAAGCACTCCCGCACCCAGAGTTGCCAGATCCAGCATCTCGTCGTAAGTGATCTCCTTAAGCTTGCGGGCTTTCGGAACCTTACGCGGATCAGCAGTGTAAACACCATCCACATCGGTGTAGATCTCGCAGGCATCTGCATGAAGTGCTGCTGCAAGAGCTACGGCTGTGGTATCCGAACCGCCACGGCCAAGTGTGGTATAGTCATTATACTTATCAATTCCCTGGAATCCTGTAACCACAACGATCCTGCGGTTATCCAGTTCTCTGCGGATACGTGCGGCATCGATCTTTTTCAGACGTGCGCTTCCATGTGCACTTGTTGTGTGCATAGCTACCTGAAACGCATTCAGGGAAACAGCCGGTACTCCCAGGCTGTCCATAGCCATGGACATCAGTGCCACTGACATCTGTTCTCCGATGGTAAAAAGCATATCCATCTCTCGTTTCGGAGGTTTGTCGTTGATATCTTTCGCCATGGTGATCAGCTCATCGGTATATTTACCCATTGCGGAAAGCACGACCACCACGTCGTTTCCTTTTTTGTAATCTTCGATACATCTTCTGGCAACATTAAAGATACGCTCTTTGTTTGCCACAGAAGTACCGCCGAATTTTTTTACGATTAACATGTTCTTATTTCTCCTCAGGCATCAATCCTTTACACGGATCATTGCCAGTACTTTTCCGGTAAGCTTACTGATCTTCTCTTTATATTCAGCCTGCTTCATCACCGGTGTGATAAATCCGAATTCGTCCGGAAGGTCATCCGGCTCGATAGTCTGTACATCACCGAAAGCTTTTTCTACTTCGTCCATAGTCGTATCAGACACACGTACAAAGAAGCGTCCCTCTACTTCATCCATATCCATGAGTTCAAGAGCATAGCTGCTCCAGTTTGTCATGATATTTCTGTGGAGATGTTTTGCCTCATCTACAACGTCAGCCACTACTGCACTGGCAGTCGGAAGTTTACCTGCTCCGCTTCCATAGAACATGGCGTCTCCAAGAACATTTCCGTGTACAAATACTGCGTTAAATACATCATTTACGCTGTAAAGCGGGCTCTCCTGTCCTACCAGGAACGGCGCTACCATTGCATAAAAAGAATCTCCGATTCTGCGGCTTGTGGCAAGAAGCTTGATAGTCATGCCAAGCTCTTTTGCATATTCCATATCTGCCGGTGTAATCTTTGTGATTCCTTCTGTATAAATATCCTCGTAATTCAGGAATTTTCCGTATGCAAGTGAAGAAAGGATGGCGATCTTACGGCATGCGTCAGCACCCTCTACATCTGCAGTGGGATCTGCCTCTGCGTAACCCTTCGCCTGAGCCTCTTTCAGAACAGTGTCAAAATCACAGTTCTCTGTGCTCATCTTGTAAAGCATGTAGTTGGTTGTTCCGTTGAGGATTCCTGTGATCTCATCGATCTCATCTGCTGTCAGTGAAGAATTCAGCGCACGGATAATCGGGATACCGCCGCCACAGCTTGCCTCAAAAAGGAAATTGATATTTTTTTCCTGGGCAATCTCCATAAGCTCGGAACCATGTTTGGCTACCAGGGCCTTGTTGGATGTGCTTACGCTCTTTCCTGCCAGAAGTGCTCTTTTTACAAAGGTATAAGCAGGCTCAATTCCGCCCATAACCTCAACGACAATATCTACTTCCGGATCGTTTACGATCACTTCATAATCATGAACCAGAACTTTCTCAACCGGATCTCCCGGGAAATCTCTTAGATCGAGAACGTATTTAATGTTGATCTCATCTCCGGCTCTTTTGTTAATGCTCTCATGGTTTGTGTTGATTACTTCAACAACTCCGCTTCCTACTGTACCGTAGCCTAATACTGCTATGTTTATCATATGCTTACTCCCTGCCTAAAATTTTCAAATAGTGTATACCGTCTCTCTGTTCAATATCCTCCACCATGGCCTCTGCGTCGCCTTCTCCAGGAAGGATGTCAACGCTCAGCGTCAGTGTTGCGACTCCGTTAATGGGAATACTCTGATGTATGGTCAGGATATTACCGTGAAAACGGGCAATCGTCTGCAGCACCATTGATAAAAGTCCCGGCTCGTCGTCCATCTGAATGATAAAGGTGATGGTCTTTCCCCTGGTCTCCTCGTGGAAAGGAAAAATATCGTCCTTATATTTGTAAAAAGAGCTGCGGCTGATCCCGGTCTTTTCAGCAGCTTCCTGAACAGTAGCCACACGGTTAGATTCCAGCAGCCTCTTGGCCTCAACAACCTTAAGAAGTACTTCCGGCACTGCCCTTTCTCTTACTACATAGTATTTTTTCTTCTCAACCTGTTTCTGCATAGCAACCTCTCTGTCCGTTTCATAAAGACAACTGTTTTTGTACAAAAGATATATTATCATAATAAAAGAAACTCCACAAGCGCTTTTTTGCCTGCGGAGTCCTTTTCTCTGTCTTTATGGGGTTCCGTGACAGTAATGTTATTCTTTCTTTTTCGCCAGCGCGATCCATTTCAGGTATGCATTGATAAAGAGGTCAATGCCACCGTCCAGAACTGCGTCAACATTACCGGTTTCTTCATTGGTTCTATGGTCTTTTACCATGGTGTATGGCTGCAGGACATAGGAACGGATCTGGTTTCCCCAGCCGATATCTGTCACTTCGCCTCGAATGCCGGAAAGTTTCTCCTCAGCCTCCTGCTGTTTCAGAAGATACAGTTTGGCCTTCAGCATCTGCATGGCCTTATCCTTGTTCATGTGCTGAGAACGTTCATTCTGGCACTGTACCACGATTCCTGTAGGGAAATGGGTGATACGGATCGCAGAGGATGTCTTGTTGATATGCTGTCCACCGGCACCACTGCTTCGGTAGGTATCAATACGGATATCATCGTCGTTGATCTCTACATCCAGGTCTTTCTTGATATCCGGCATGACATCGCAGGATACAAAAGATGTCTGTCTCTTTCCTGCCGCATTAAACGGAGAAATACGTACAAGACGGTGAACACCTTTTTCAGATTTCAGATAACCGTAGGCGTTCTCTCCGTTCACCTGGAAGGTTACGGATTTCACACCGGCCTCATCACCATCAAGGTAGTCCAGTACTTCCAGTGCAAAGCCTTTTTTCTCTGCCCATCTGCTGTACATACGGTAAAGCATTCCGCACCAGTCGCAGGCTTCTGTTCCGCCGGCTCCTGCGTTCAGCTTGATGATGGCATTCTCGCTGTCGTACTCTCCGGAAAGAAGTGTCTTCACACGGATGCTGTCAAAGCTTGCCTGGAACTCGTCCAGCATTTCCTGGATCTCAGGGATGATCTCAGGATCATTCTCCTCATATCCCATCTCGATCATGGTTTCCATATCTTCCATCTGTGTTTCCAGATTATGGTATGTCTCAATATCATCCTTGAGACTCTTTAACTGTTTCATTTTCATCTGAGATACTTCTGCATTATCCCAGAAATCAGGCGCTTCCATCTCGCGCTCTAATTCTTCGACCTTCTGCTCTTTGTTAGCGAGGTCAAAGTGAATCCCTCACTTCCACTAATGGCTCTGTGTATGTTGCAAGAATACTCTTGAACTGATCTAACTCAACCACAGCTTCACCTTCTTTCTATATATTGATGCAGGAATTCCTGCCTGTCTTATACAATACCATATGACCATGGAAATTACAACGAAAACGTGGTCCGGGCGTTTCTATTTTATCTGCGACAGTTCATAGATATCCCCTCTCCGGTGCTTCAGAAGTGGCAGCTGTTCCCGGACTTTTTTTACCTCATCCAGATCCAGTTTCACAACCTTCACGTCCGGCTTTTCTTCCATTTCCATGAGGACTTTTCCCCAGGGATCTACGGCAATGGAATGGCCCCAGGAATGGTATCCGGCGTTCAGATCTCTGGCAGGTGCAGCTCCAATGGTGTATACCTGGTTGTCCACAGCTCTCTGACGGAACATCAGCTCCCAGTGGAGAGGCCCTGTTGTCATGTTAAAAGCAGCCGGCACAATGATCACCTCTGCGCCCTGGTCCACCATCAGCCTGGCAAGTTCCGGGAACCGGAAATCGTAGCAGATGCAAAGGCCAATCTTTCCAAATTCTGTGTCAAAAACTGTCACCTGGTCTCCCGGTGTCAGGGTATCCGATTCTTTAAAATACTGGCCACCTTTTACATCAATGTCAAAAAGATGCATTTTCCGGTGTTTCCCGATCTGATGCCCGTTTCTGTCAAAAACATAGGATGTGTTGTAAATATGACCGGCTGCATCTCTCTCCGGCATGCTTCCGGCTACAAGATAAATTCCACGTTCTGCTGCCAGCCTGGAACATTTTTCCCAGGTGTCCCCACCTTCGGCTTCCGCATACTCCGGAAAGTATTTATTCTCGTAGGGACAGCAGAACATTTCGGGCAGGACTGCCAGGTCGATTCCCTGAAGTTCCGGGCGGGCAAGAATTTCTGCTGCCTGGGTGATGTTACGGGATTTTTCCTCATATACGTGTGTCTGAAGAATTGCTGTTTTTATAATGGCCATATTCTCATATCCTTTCTCTGCTCTTATACAAAAATAGCCCCACCATATCATCAGGTGAGACTATTTTTATCTTCATTCTCAGATCTTAGCCGCCTTACGTCCGCAGCACTGTTTGTATTTCTTGCCGCTTCCGCATGGGCACGGATCGTTTGGATATACTTTATCTTCTTTTCGCTGAACCGGTTTCTTCGGACCGGCGCTGTCATCCTTGTTTGTGCCGGTTACTTTTGCAACCTGCTCACGCTCGATCTTCTGCTCTACATGAACATGATACAGCATACGTACGGTATCTTCCTGAATGGAAGTGATCATGTTGTTGAACATCTCAAATGCGTTCATCTTGTACTCAACAACCGGATCTCTCTGGCCGTATGCCATCAGGCCGATACCCTGACGGAGCATCTCCATGTCGTCGATGTGATCCATCCACTTGCTGTCGATACATTTCAGAAGAACTACTCGCTCAAGCTCACGAAGCTGCTCCGGTTCCGGGAACTCAGCCTCTTTCGCTTCATAAAGCTTCACAGCCTCTTCCTTCACGATATGCTTGATCTCATCTTTCTTATGACCTTTTACCTTCTCTGCAGTCAGAGGGTGGATTGGGATAATCGGAGTGATCGCGGTATTGAACTCATCAAGATCCCACTCCGAAGAATCCATATCATCAGAGAAGCACATATCTGTCATGCTGTCTACGATATCTGTGATCATCTTGTAGATGGCATCACGCATGTTCTCACCGTCAAGTACCTGACGACGCTCCTCGTAGATGATCTCTCTCTGCTCATTGTTAACCTGGTCATAGTCGAGAAGATTTTTACGGATTCCGAAGTTGTTGAACTCGATCTTCTCCTGCGCTTTCTCGATGGCATTGGAAAGCATCTTATGCTCAATCTGCTCATTCTCCTCAACACCAAGAGATGTGAACACTTTCATCAGTCTCTCGGAACCGAACAGACGCATCAGGTCATCCTCAAGGGAAATGTAGAAACGGGATTCACCCGGATCTCCCTGTCGTCCGGAACGTCCACGGAGCTGGTTATCAATACGTCTTGACTCATGACGCTCAGTACCGATAATCTTCAGACCGCCGGCCTCTCTTGCCACATCGTCAAGTTTGATATCGGTACCACGGCCTGCCATGTTGGTTGCGATGGTAACGGCATCTGCCTGTCCTGCCTGTGCTACGATCTCAGCCTCAAGCTCATGGAACTTGGCATTCAGTACATTATGCGGGATTCCCTCTCTCTTCAGCATTCTGCTGAGAAGTTCGGAAGTTTCGATGGTAATCGTACCAACCAGTACTGGCTGATGTTTTGCGTGAGCTTCCTTAACTGCCTCTACAACGGCATTGAATTTCTCTTTCTTTGTCATGTAAACGGCATCATCAAGATCTTTACGCTGTACCACACGGTTGGTCGGAATCTCTACAACGTCCATGCCGTAGATATCACGAAACTCTTTTTCCTCGGTAAGGGCCGTACCGGTCATACCGCCTTTTTTGTCATATTTGTTGAAGAAGTTCTGGAAGGTGATGGTTGCAAGAGTCTTACTCTCTCTTTTAACCTTAACATGCTCTTTCGCCTCGATCGCCTGATGAAGACCATCGGAATAACGACGGCCCGGCATGATACGTCCGGTAAATTCATCGACGATCAGGATCTCGTCATCTTTTACAACGTAATCCTGATCTTTATGCATCAGGTTATGTGCACGAAGCGCAAGGATAATGTTGTGCTGGATCTCCAGATTCTCCGGATCTGCCAGGTTCTCGATATTAAAGAATTTCTCAACCTTCTTGATACCCTGCTCGGTAAGGTTGACGATCTTATCTTTCTCATTTACAACGAAGTCACCGGTCTCGATAACTTCCTCGCCCATGATGGCTGCCATCTTGGTCATCTCATGGCTGGCCTCACCACGCTCCAGCTGCTGTGCAAGGATATCGCACACCTCATAAAGCTTGGTGGACTTGCCGCTCTGTCCGGAAATGATCAGAGGTGTACGTGCCTCATCGATCAGGACGGAGTCGATCTCATCGATGATACAGTAATGAAGATCTCTCTGAACAAGCTGTTCTTTATAGATAACCATGTTGTCACGAAGGTAATCAAATCCAAGTTCGTTGTTGGTAACGTATGTGATATCACATCCGTATGCCGCACGGCGTTCTTCCGGTTTCATGTCGTTGAGTACCACACCTACAGTCAGGCCAAGGAACTCATGGACTTTACCCATCCACTCGGCATCTCGTTTAGCCAGGTAATCGTTGACCGTTACGATGTGGACACCTTTTCCCTCAAGGGCATTCAGGTATGCAGGAAGTGTGGAAACAAGAGTTTTACCTTCACCTGTTTTCATCTCGGCGATACGGCCCTGGTGAAGGATGATACCACCGATGATCTGCACACGGTAATGCTCCATTCCAAGTACACGCTTGGCTGCCTCACGTACAGTGGCAAATGCCTCCGGAAGAAGATCATCCAGTGTTGCACCTTCTGCAAGACGTTTCTTATATTCTCTGGTCTTGTCCCGTAACTGCTCGTCGGTGAGTTGCTGCATCTGGGACTGATAGCTCTCGGTTTTCTCAACCAGCGGCATAATACGTTTTACCTCACGCTGGCTGCGGGTTCCAAATACTTTTGAAAAAACATTCATGTTTCTGCTCCAATCATTTTATTCGAAATAGGACGTTTAAGTCTCTCATCTATCCGATTCAGGATCATTCCAGGACACTGTTCGTTCCAATCACAATAACCATTCCAGTTCTCTGTTGATATCCAGATCACATATGGTATATATTCTACCACTTTCCAGTTATAAAAACAATGAACAATTAATTAACAAATCGTGTCCGGAGCTGTTCTTCTGCCCTGAAAAAAGCTCCGGGAATCTGCAGATTTTCCACGCAGATTCCCGGAGCCATTCTCAGTCGTTCAATATTCAGTTTTTATAAAAGATCATTCACCCATGATCTCCTACAGAGACTTCTGCCTAAAACTCTGGCTCAATCAGTCCGTAAGTATTACCTTTACGTTTGTAAACTACGTTCACCTGCTCTGTCTCAGCATTGAAGAATACAAAGAAATTATGTCCAAGAAGCTCCATCTGTACACATGCATCTTCCGGATACATTGGTTTGATTCCGAATTTCTTGGTACGGATGATCTTAACTTCCTCATCCTCTTCATAATCCTTATCAAGGTATGCTTTCTGGAAGTTTGTGGATTCCTGCTGCTTGTCAACGATCTTGTTCTTGTATTTACGAAGCTGACGCTCAATTACCTCTTCAACCAGATCGATGGATACATACATGTCATTGCTTACCTGCTCGGAACGGATAATGTTACCTTTCACAGGGATTGTTACCTCGATCTTCTGGCGATCCTTCTCAACACTTAAGGTTACTGAAATCTCAGTTTCAGGAGTGAAATACCTTTCAAGTTTACCAAGCTTGTCCTCAACAGCTGTTTTAAGTCCTTCTGTTACTGCTATATTCTTTCCACTAATAATAAATTTCATGACTTCCATCCCCTTTGCTGTTTTATGTTGCTATTATAACACATTAAGTTGAATTTTAACATCACTTTTCAAAAATTTCACAAATTTTTTCTGAATTTATTCAATATATTCCTGCAAAAGGATTTTTTTGTCATGAATATGCAACTATTCTACTTCATCTCTGCCAGAACTTCAAATGGTATGCTTCCGCCAAAAATATCCAGGGCACTGCCAACAGTCACGTCCAGTCTTCCCTGTCCTGCCTTTCGAAGTTCCTCAATATCTGCCATAGAACCGACACCGCCTGCATAGGTTACCGGATGAGCTTTGTACTGTCCCAGAAGTTCCGCAAGTTCGTTCTCAACACCATGAGCCTTTCCTTCCACATCCACTGCATGGACCAGAAACTCATCGCAGTAACTTCCAAGCTTCTCCATCAGTTCCAGTGTCACAATCTCTTCTGTAAATTTCTGCCAGCGGTCTGTGACTATGTGATAATTACCATCTTTTTTGCGGCAGCTTAAATCAAGTACAAGATGTTCTTTTCCTGCTGCGTTCCGGATTTTATCCAGATTTTCCCAGGAGATCACTCCGTTTTTGAATACATAGGAAGTTACGATCACGTGGCTGGCACCAGCCTCCAGATACTCCGCCGCATTCTCCGGGCAGATCCCGCCTCCGATCTGAAGTCCTCCGGGGTATTTTTTCAGGGCAAGAAGTGCCTGGGCTTTCGTCGCTTCATAGTTTGGAGAATCTTTTCCATTCAGAAGGATCACATGGCCACCTTTTAAACCGGCCTTCTTATAAAGCTCTGCATAAAATGCCGCATCCTGCTCTGACACAAAATTTTCCGCGGCCTGGTCACCCTGATCTTTCAGGCTTCCACCTACGATCTGTTTTACTTTTCCGTTATGTATATCAATGCATGGTCTGAATTTCATAATCCTGTCCTCCGTTTTCTTTCCATGCACTGATCATAGCATCTGAAACAGTTTTATGCAATGCTGTGGTAAAATATCTGTAACACGAGATTACCTTACAGTTGCTGACCACAAAATAAACAGTAACTCTATCTGCCCTCTACTGCATTTCCTACTGCATTGCCGATATCATCCACTGCATTACCTACGCCATCACCCAGATCCTTCACGCTGTCACCCAGCTCACCGGATACCGTTCCATCATTTTCGGTTCCGTTTTCTGTTCCATTGACACCCGCTGTTCCCGGCGCTGTCGTTGCATTATTTCCGTCCCCTGTGGGAGTCACGGTGACATTCCCACCGGCCATCTCATTGTTATCTGTACCAGAATCTTCGATGACCCCGCCGTTATCCATCACACCATCATTGTCCGTTTCGCCTTCCATAATTTCATTTTCTGTGGCAGTATTTTCGTTTGTATCTTTTTTCTTATCTTTCTCATCTTTATTTTTTTCGTCCACGGTTTCATCCGCATTGTTTACCTCTGTACCACAGGCTGTAAATGTACACAGAGACAGAGTGAGCATAGTGCCAAAAAGAATCGCCTTCCATTTTTTCATATGATCTTCTCCTTTTTCTGAAAAATTCTGTATTCCTAATATGACACTTTTTCCGTTATCCTATTCTGGGAAAATTTTCAATAAAATGTTCTTTACTGTAAAGTGGGCATAAAAAGACGGGTTCCGCTTTTACACGAAACCCGTCTGTATTATCTGCATTTTATTCTGTTACGGTTTATCTGTTACACCGCTCAGTCTGTCAGCATCAGCCGATCACGTCACTCATATCGTAACGTCCTGCCGGTTTACCTGCAAGGAATTTGGCTGCTTCTACAGCACCTTTTCCAAAAATAGCCTTGGAATATGCAGTATGCTTGAACTCGATCACTTCGTCCTGACCTGCAAAAATGATCTCATGCTCACCTACGATGGTTCCGCCACGAACTGCGGAGATTCCGATCTCCTTATCGTCACGTTTCTCACGTTTCTGGCTGCGGTCATATACATAATGATACTTGTTATCCATAACTTCATTAATGCTGTCTGCCAGTGCAAGTGCAGTACCACTTGGTGCGTCTACTTTCAGGCGGTGATGTTTCTCAACGATCTCCATGTCAAATCCTGCAGTTGCAAGAACCTTGGCAGCGTCCTGAACCAGTTTCAGAAGTGTGTTGATACCAAGAGACATGTTCGCAGATTTCAGCACTGCAACCTTTTTGGATGTTTCTTCTACTTTCGCAAGCTGCTCCTCGTTTAAGCCTGTGCTGCAGAGAACAACCGGGATCTGGCGTGCGGCACTGTACTCAAGAAGCTTGTCTGTTGCTTTTGCAGAGGAGAAATCAATGATCGCGTCTGCCTCTACCTGACATGTATCAATATCGGTAAATACCGGATAGCTGTTTTTTCCCTGATCTGCAATGTCGATGCCTGCCACGATCTCTGCATCCGGATCTTTCTCCACAATGCCACTGATCACCTGACCCATATGTCCGTTGCAGCCATGCATGATGATTTTTACCATAGTATATTCTCCTTTACCTTCCGCTTACAGTCTGATTATTTTGCAAGCTTAAGGCCGAATTTCTCGATCTCTTTTGCAAGAGCTGCCTTTGTGTCTTCTTCCATCTCGCAAAGTGGCATACGAAGCGGTCCTACGTTCATTCCCATAAGGTTCATAGCTGTCTTAACAGGAATCGGGTTTACTTCGCTGAACAGTGCGTTGATCAGCGGAAGAGCTTTCAGCTGATCCTCTGTTGCTCCCTTGGTATCACCGTCGAAATATTTCATGACCATGTCATGTGTAAACTTCGGTGCAACATTGGAAAGTACGGAAATAACACCAAGTCCGCCAAGAGAAAGAATCGGAAGTACCTGATCATCGTTTCCGGAGTAAAGCTCAAGCTGTCCGTCTGCCAAAGACATCATTTTGGCGATCTGGGAAAGATCTCCGGTTGCTTCCTTGATTCCGACAATGTTCTTTACATTCTTTGCAAGGTAAGCTGCTGTAGCCGGCTGGATGTTGCAGCCTGTACGGCTCGGTACATTGTACATGATGAGCGGAGTTTCCGGAACTGCATTGGCAATTGCTGTGTAATGAGCGATAAGTCCCTTCTGTGTAGCCTTGTTATAATAAGGTGTTACAATAAGAAGAGCGTCTGCACCATAGGAAGCTGCTTCCTTGGACATCATGATTGCTGTCTCTGTACAATTGGAACCTGTTCCTGCGATTACAGGCACACGTTTGTTAACTTTGTCAATTGTGAACTTGATTGTCTGAAGGTGCTCTCCGTGTGTCAGAGTAGAAGATTCTCCTGTTGTTCCGCAGATAACGATGGCGTCTGTGCTGTTCGCGATCTGATCCTCAAGGATCTCCTCAAGTTTCTCATAATTTACCTTACCGTCTTCGTACATAGGTGTTACGATTGCAACGCCTGTTCCTTTAAAAATTGCCATTTGTCTTCCTCCTTCTTTCTTCTGTGAACTGTTGCTTATTTCCGTTCCTGTCCGGTCAGCTCTGTTGTCATTGTGGTAACACTGTCCACATATGGCTTCAGTGCTTCCGGAAGCCAGCGTCCGGTCATAACTATGTGCATACTTTCATCCTTCTGCTTAAGCATATCGATGATCGTCTCAACTGGAGCGATTCCTTTATCCATAAGCCCGAGGATTTCATCCAGCAGCAGAAAATCACACTCTCCGGTAGCAATTACCTTCCGTGCAAAATTAAGGCCGTTGAGAATATTGGTTCTCTCTTCTGTCTTTTCCTGCTCACTCAGGTCATTATAGCAGGTGTCCATTTTTTCGAAACGGAAAATCTTGAAATCAAGATTATCCAGATCCTCAAGAAAATCCAGTTCTCTGCGTTCCCTGCCCTTGAGAAACTGTATGATGATCACACTTTTTCCCTGCGCGGCAAAGCGCAAAGCCTGGCCGATAGCCAGTGTCGTCTTTCCTTTCCCGTTCCCGCAATAAACCTCTGTTATTTCTTTTTCCATGATTCTTCCTCTTACTGTTTAGTGAAACCGGTAATTCCCCATTTTTTTAATTTTTCTTATATTACCGCAGATTGGCTGGAAATGCAAGTGTTACCTTAATGTTCCCACCAATATTCCATAACCTGTCCAATGTTACTCAACATATTCCAATTTGCTCACCGAAACTTCATAGGCTATCCTTTTTTCTGTCTCATTTTCACTGATTCGTTTCATATATTCCCTGCTCTGAATTCTGCCCCAGATCAGCACATGTCCGCCTACTTCAAAAGCCGAAGCATATCTGGCATTTCTTCCCCAGCATATACATGGTATGTAATCGGATTTTCCGTAAGGACGGTTGACTGCCATCAGAAGATCCGCAATCTCTCTTCCAAGCGGAGTTTTTCTGTATACAGGCGGTTTGCAGATATACCCGTCCAGAAAAATCTGATTGACCGGTATGGATTCCTCTCCCTCTTCCACAAATTTCACTTCCCTGGCAAATACCGAAAGCACAAGTCTATTTCTCTTTTCCTCATGACGGTTATAGGACCGGAACTGTCCGTGGATTTCAATATACTCCCCAACATAGTCCTGGGTGATATCAATCAGACGCTCGGACACCATCACCGGAATCCTGTCCTCAGAATCGCTGAGACGTTTTACCAGAATATCCATCATATAAAACCCTTCTCCAAAAACCTGATGGCTGAAGGTAAATCCGGTGGCAATACGCCCCATAACCGATACCTGATTGTTTTCAATAATTTTATCTGCCATAATAAGTAGCTCTCCTTCCTCTTCGTGTATTTCGTCTATACCAATGTATGTGCATTTGGGGTATAATATGTCTGGAAAATGAAAAACTAAAAATATTTTTTTATATCTTGTAATCTCACGAAAATGTGATAAACTGTAAATTTGGACATCATTTTTAACAAAAAGATTACTTATATATGGAAAGAAAGGATTTGGATTATATGAAGACCAAGCGTGAAGATGTTCGTAACGTGGCCATTATCGCCCATGTCGATCACGGTAAAACAACACTTGTTGACGAGCTTTTGAAACAGAGCGGTGTTTTCCGTGAGAACCAGGAAGTCCAGGAACGTGTCATGGACTCCAACGATATTGAGCGTGAGCGCGGCATTACGATTCTCTCCAAAAACACCGCAGTTCATTATAAGGATGTAAAAATCAATATCATCGATACTCCAGGTCATGCGGACTTCGGCGGCGAGGTAGAGCGTGTGCTGAAGATGGTAGACGGCGTTATTCTTCTTGTGGACGCCTTCGAGGGTGCCATGCCTCAGACTAAGTTTGTACTTCGTAAAGCTCTCGAACTGAACCTGCATGTTATTGTCTGCATCAACAAGATCGACCGTCCGGAAGCACGTCCGGAAGAAGTTGTGGACGAAGTTCTGGAACTTCTCATGGATCTGGATGCATCCGACGAGCAGCTGGACTGCCCGTTTCTGTATGCCTCCGCAAAAGCCGGCTATGCAGTTCGTAACCTTGAGGACAAACCTGAGAATATGGCTCCGCTTTTTGAAACCATCCTTGATGCAATTCCTGCTCCGGAGGGAGATCCGGACGGAGATACACAGGTTCTTATCAGCACCATCGACTACAATGAGTATGTAGGCCGTATCGGTGTCGGTAAGGTTGAGCGCGGAACCATTTCCGTAAACCAGGAGCTGATGCTTCTGAACCATCATGACCCAGACAAACACGAGCGCGTAAAGATCAGCAAACTCTACGAGTTTGACGGTCTGAACAAGGTTGAAGTTAAGAGCGCTACCATCGGAGCCATCGTTGCAATCTCCGGTATCGCAGATATCCACATCGGTGATACACTCTGTGCAGGAGACAACCCGGAGTCCATTCCGTTCCAGAAGATTTCCGAGCCTACAATCTCCATGAACTTCCTTGTAAACGACAGCCCTCTTGCAGGACAGGAAGGTAAATACATCACTTCCCGTCACCTTCGTGACCGTCTCTACCGTGAGCTGAACACAGACGTCAGCCTTCGTGTGGAAGACACAGATACAACTGAGTGCTTCAAGGTTTCCGGCCGTGGTGAGCTTCACCTTTCCGTTCTTATTGAGAACATGCGCCGTGAGGGATACGAGTTTGCAGTCAGCAAACCGGAGGTTCTCTATCACACAGACGAGCGCGGACGTAAACTGGAGCCGATTGAGATCGCATATGTTGACGTTCCGGAAGAATTTTCCGGTACTATCATCCAGAAACTCAGCGAGCGTAAAGGTGAGCTTCAGGGTATGAGTACAGCAAGCGACGGAACTGTACGTCTTGAGTTCTCCATCCCTTCCCGTGGACTGATCGGATTCCGTAACGAATTCCTTACCTCCACCAAGGGTACCGGTATCCTGAACACCATGTTTGACGGATACGCACCATACAAGGGAGACTTCCCGTACCGTAAACAGGGTTCCCTCATCGCTTTCGAGGCAGGCGAGACTGTAACTTACGGTCTTTTCTCCGCTCAGGAGCGTGGTACTCTCTTCGTCGGACCTGGTGAGAAGGTTTACAGCGGTATGGTTATCGGACAGAACGGAAAAGCTGAGGATATCGAGCTGAATGTCTGCAAGACCAAACACCTCACCAATACCCGTTCCTCTTCTGCAGATGACGCACTGAAGCTTGTTCCGCCAAGAATCTTAAGTCTTGAGCAGGCCATCGAGTTCATAGACCAGGATGAGCTTCTTGAGGTAACACCGACAAGCCTTCGTATCCGTAAACGTATTCTGGATTCCAGAGACAGAAAACGTGCTGCATTCCGCAAGAGCTGATCATTTTTGACCAGTTATTGATTTTTTACTGGAATCTGACAATGTTTCACAGTTGAAAAGAATCCAGATATATCTTTAACACGTTTTATTTCGCTGCCATATGGGACTTTCGTTCCCGTATGGCATTTTTTTATGTAAAAAATCTCCTGGTTGTCCCGGATTGCAGTTTTCTGACAGCTATCTGCCCTTTTCTCCACGGTCTGAGCGAAAAAATTGTTCTAAATTATTCTGAAAACTCAAATAATTCCAAGTTTTTTTATTTCTTATGGTTTGGCACTTTACCGCGATATGATATTTTTGTGAATTATTTATCAAAATTCTTCGTTATTTTCGTTAATTATTTATCATATTCGCTATTGACGTCTGGAATCTGTTAAATTATAATGTGTTCATGATCGATTGACAAAAGTTTAACGTTAATGTTTTAACTGCATGATACGTTTTATCTTTTGCCCGCCCCTCATATGTGTGCATGTTTTTTGTCAGTGTTGACAAATATTTAACATGTTTTTTTGTGCACAGTGCTGAATTTAAAGATTTTTTTGAAAGGATTTTTCAATAATTCAGCGTTCTGCGGAGTGAAATTTACAGTATTTTCCCCTGATTTTCTGTTCGTCATTTTGCACATAGCGGCAAAATTCAGAATTTGCGTTTTTTTCTGAATTTTGATACTATATAATCATTGAAACAGAAAATTCAATCAGATTGAATCAACAAAGAAACGCAGCGCGGGGACTTACAAAAACTCTGCAGCATCTGCCGGCGAAAAAAACAGGCCCGCAGAACCACAGATCATTATCATATGAAAACAGGAGGATTCCACATGGCAAAGAAAGAAACTATCCCTACCATCATCGACACTCCAGAAGCCCTGACCGCGAAAATGGCTGCAATGAAAGAAGCACAGAAGATCTTCGCTACCTACACACAGGAGCAGGTTGACAAGATCTTTAAGGCAGCTGCTACTGCCGCTGACAAAATGCGTATCCCACTTGCCAAAATGGCTGTTGAGGAAACAGGCATGGGTATCATGGAAGACAAGGTTATCAAGAACCATTACGCAGCAGAGTATGTTTACAACGCATACAAGAACACACAGACATGTGGTGTTGTAGAAGAAGACAAGGCATACGGAATCAAGAAGATCCTGGAGCCTGTAGGACTGATTGCCGCAGTTATTCCGACGACCAACCCGACTTCCACAGCAATCTATAAATCTCTTATTTCCCTGAAAACACGTAACGCGATCATCATCAGCCCGCATCCGCGAGCTAAGAAATCTACGATCGAAGCAGCGAAAGTTGTTCTGGAAGCTGCTGTTGCTGCAGGTGCACCGGAAGGAATCATCGGATGGATCGATATCCCGAGCCTTGATCTTACCAACATGGTAATGCAGAACGCTGATATCATCCTTGCAACTGGTGGTCCTGGAATGGTTAAGGCAGCTTACTCCTCTGGTAAACCGGCTGTTGGTGTTGGACCTGGAAATACACCTGCCATCATTGATGACAGT
Source organism: Blautia sp. MCC269 (assembly GCF_018785655.1). Classification (NCBI taxonomy): domain Bacteria; kingdom Bacillati; phylum Bacillota; class Clostridia; order Lachnospirales; family Lachnospiraceae; genus Blautia; species Blautia sp. MCC269. The sequence continues at coordinate 47,638 of NZ_WQQE01000006.1, forward strand.
GCAGATATCCGTCTTGCAGTTAACTCCATTATCCACTCCAAGACATTTGACAATGGTATGATCTGCGCTTCCGAGCAGTCCGTAACTGTTCTGGAGAGCATTTATAAAGAAGTAAAAGAAGAGTTCCTTTACAGAGGATGCTACTTCCTTAAGAAAGACGAGATCGAGAAAGTCAGAAAGACAATCCTCATCAACGGTGCGCTGAATGCCAAGATCGTAGGACAGAAAGCTGCTACCATCGCTGAGATGGCAGGCGTTACTGTACCGGCTGAGACCAAGATCCTCATCGGTGAGGTTGAGTCCGTTGATATCAGCGAGGAATTCGCACATGAGAAACTTTCCCCTGTACTTGCTATGTATAAGGCTAAGAATTTTGACGATGCTATCGCAAAAGCTGAGCGTCTTGTTGCAGACGGCGGCTATGGCCATACATCTTCCCTCTACATCAACGTAAATGAGACAGAGAAGATGGATAAATTCGAGGCAGCTATGAAGACCTGCCGTATCCTTATCAATACTCCTTCTTCCCAGGGTGGTATCGGTGACCTTTACAACTTCAAACTTGCTCCATCCCTCACTCTTGGCTGCGGTTCCTGGGGCGGTAACTCCGTATCCGAGAACGTTGGTGTTAAACACCTTCTCAATACCAAGACTGTTGCTGAAAGGAGAGAGAATATGCTCTGGATGAGAACACCGGAAAAGGTTTACTTTAAGAAAGGCTGTATGCCGGTTGCTCTTGATGAGCTCGGTACTGTTATGGGCAAGAAACGCTGCTTCATCGTAACAGACTCCTTCCTCTACAAGAACGGTTACACCAAACCAATCGAAGATAAACTGGATCAGATGGGCATCGTTCATACATGCTTCTCTGATGTAGCACCAGATCCATCTCTCGCTTCCGCAAAAGCAGGTGCCAAAGCTATGACAGCATTTGAGCCTGACTGCATCATCGCTCTTGGTGGTGGTTCCGCAATGGATGCCGGCAAGGTTATGTGGATGCTTTATGAGAATCCGGACGCTGACTTCTCCGATATGTCCATGGACTTCCTGGATATCCGTAAGAGAGTTTACACCTTCCCGAAGATGGGTAAAAAAGCTTACTTCGTAGCAATCCCGACATCTTCCGGTACAGGTTCCGAGGTTACACCTTTCGCCATCATCACAGATCAGGATACCGGCGTTAAATGGCCGCTGGCTGACTACGAGCTCCTTCCGGATATGGCGATCGTAGATACCAACAACATGATGAGCGCACCGAAGGGACTGACCCGTGCTTCCGGTATCGACGTTATGACACATGCCATCGAGGCTTACGTTTCCATGATGGCTTCCGATTACACAGATGGTCTTGCACTGAAAGCAATCAAACTGGTATTTGAGTATCTGCCACGTGCATACAAAGATGGCAACGATGTAGAAGCAAGAGATCATATGGCTAACGCTTCCTGCATGGCAGGTCTTGCATTCGCCAATGCATTCCTCGGCGTGAACCACTCTCTCGCTCACAAACTTGGTGCTTTCCATCACCTGCCACACGGTATCGCAAACGCAGTTGTTCTTCTGGATGTTATGCGTTACAACAGCGCTGAGGTTCCGACCAAGATGGGTACCTTCCCACAGTATCAGTATCCGAAGACACTTGCCCGCTATGCTGAGATCGGCCGTTCTGTAGGTCTTACAGGCAAGAACGATGCAGAAGTATTCGAAAAACTTCTTGCTAAACTGGATGACCTGATGAAGACAATCGAGATCATGCCTACAATCCGTGACTACGGCGTAGATGAGAAATACTTCCTGGAGACTCTGGATGAGATGTCCGAGCAGGCCTTCAATGACCAGTGCACCGGCGCTAACCCGAGATATCCACTTGTATCCGAGCTGAAAGATATCTATCTGAAAGCATACTACGGAGAAATGCCAAAGAAAGAAGAGAAAAAAGCCAAATAAATGTGGAACACCCTTCTAAGGGAACACAGCCGGGAGTTTATTCACTCCCAGCTGCGTTCCTCTGCTTATTTCCCTCTTACCAAAGATCCCCGATACAGTTCTGTATGAACAGGCTGTACCGGGGATCTCTTATGTAACCGCTTTGTGATTATCGTTTATTTTCGTTCATTTATTTCAGACCATACTCTGCCGCAAGTTTCTTAAACTCCGGAAGAGAATTTACAATGGTATCATAAGATACGCAGTATGCCAGTCTCACGTAACCAGGGCATGCGAAGGAGCTTCCCGGTACCATGAGGATGTTATATTTCTTGCCGGCCTCGCAGAAGGCTTTTTCGTCTTCAACCGGAGATTTTACGAAGAGATAAAATGCACCCTGTGGTTTGATGCACTCAAATCCGCACTCTTTCAGGCCATTGTAAAGTGCCTGGCGGTTCTTATCATAAGCTGCAAGATCTGTCTTTGCATCTACACATTTCGCAACTACTTTCTGGATCAGGGACGGTGCATTTACACATCCAAGTGTACGGTTTGCGATGGTTGCCGCTGAAATCAGCTCTTCACTTCCGTCTGCCTCATCCGGAATTACCAGATATCCGATACGTTCTCCAGGAAGGGAAAGAGATTTGCTGTAAGAATATCCCACAACTGTATTGTCATAATATTTCGTCAGGTACGGAACTTCCACGCCATCGTAAGCCAGCTCACGGTATGGCTCATCGGAGATCAGGTAGATCACGGTTCCGAACTCTTTCTGTTTTGCTTCCAGAATTGCGGAAAGTTTCCTGATTGTTTCTTCTGAATATACAACTCCGGTCGGATTGTGCGGAGTGTTTACGATAACTGCTTTTGTCTTCGGCGTGATCTTCTGCTCAAACTCGGCAAGGTTTGGCTGGAAAGTTGTGGTATCCGGAGAGATTTCCACAAGGACACCGTCATAATTGCGGACATATGCACCGTATTCCAGGAAATATGGTGCAAAAACGATTACTTCTTCTCCCGGGTTCAGGACTGTCTTCAGAATTACGTTCAGGCCGCTTGCAGCACCCACCGTCATGATCAGGTTTTTTGCAGAAAATTTTGTATCGAAACGTCTGTTTAAGGACTCTGCAATCGTCTGGCGTACATCCTCAAAACCTGCATTGCTCATATATCCGTGAAGAACAGTCGGATCGGTATTGTTTACAAGCTCAATAATTGCTTCACGAACACTGTCCGGTGCCGGTACACTCGGATTTCCAAGGCTGAAGTCAAAGACCTTATCTGCACCGTATTTTGCACGGAGACGGTTTCCTTCCTCAAACATCATACGGATGGCAGAATTGTTTTTTACGTAGGGTTTCATTTTTTCTGATATCATTTCGTGTTCTCTCCTTATTTCTGCGTCATCATTTTCACTGTTTTCTGACAATCTTGTTTATAATTGTACCCCGTTTCTGTCTGACGTGTCAATACTTTATCAAATTAAAGTGTCCATACCAAAAAAATCCCCGGAAAGGTACTGCCATTACCAGGGATTATCTTTGTTCACATTTTATCTTTTTATATTTCCCAGCTTCGTCCTCACACCCCACACAGCCAGCGAACTTCCCACCAGCGCGACCACGAACCCGGCCAGGACATCTGTTGGATAATGGACACCAAGATATAATCTTGAAAATGCTACCAGTGCTGCCAGGACTACTGCCGGGATTCCGATTTTCTTGGGGAGCATCCGAAGCATTACCAGGGCAACGGCAAAGGATGCTGTGGTGTGGCCTGAGGGGAAGGAAAAATCCGTCGGTTTGGCGATCAGCGGGATCAGGGCTTCGATTTCCGCAAAGGGTCTTGGCCTTGCTACTATGTTTTTGAGAAGCAAATTGGTAACAATTACTCCGAAAATCAGGGACAAAACTGCAGCATAACCTGTTTTTCTTGTCTTTGGAATGGCAAGAAGCACAACTGCACAGAGGATCCAGAACCATCCTCCGTTTCCCAGAAATGTAACGAACTTCATTAATGGTGTCAGCATATCCGTTCTTAAATGCTGCTGGATCTGGAGAAGAATTTCTCCGTCCAGATTCTGTACTGACTGTAAAAAAGTATTCATATGTATTCCCTTCTCTTTCTGCTGCGACAGACTGATAAAATACCCGGGCTCGTCTTCCGCCGCGCATTCTTTACTGTTGATTATTATACCGTATATCTCTTGATTTTCTGAGAACGAAAGCTAAATATTTTATAAATAAAACGCCCCTGCACTGTCCAAAACATCGCACAGCACAGAGGCGTCTCCTTCCCGTTACGTAAAACTTTCTATATCAACTTTTCTTTTTCTTACAGGATGCCTGCGCTTTGTATTTTATGCTTTACGCACCGCGCTCAGCTTCCCGCTCCTTGTAATGATGTGCTTCCTCCAGCATCATATCTTTCACCTTCATCAGTCGGATCTGAGTGCTTCTCTCGTTCTCATCCAGCTTCATGGTGATGTATTTGATGTTTGCCTGTGCTTCCGGTATGATGACATGTTCCAGAGCGTTTACACGACGCCTTGTTTTTTCGATCTCAGACGCCATCAGCTGACAGGCTTTTTCCACTTCTGCCAGGCGGAGCATATCCGGCAGGATATCCGCCAGGGATTTTACCGCTCCGTCCAGATCACTGGAGGTAAAAGCAAAACCATAGGAATAGATATCGTTGGCATCCGGTGTTCTTGTTTTATATTCAAAAACAGGAATATCCACACTCATGACATTCTTTTTGCCGGTTTCCAGATAGACTTCCTGCTTGGGAGCCATCAGGGCGGTGTTCAGAGTCTCCTCCGACATTCCGGCTTTTGCAATGACAAAATTGGTGTTGGCACTTCGGATACCAGCCTCTACTTTTTTACGCAGCTCCATGTTCTCGCGCACCAGATCCAGGAACTGTCGCATCAGCTCGTCCCGCTTATCCTTCAGAAGCTTATGGCCACGGACTGCAGTCACCAGCTTCTTTTTCTGCTTCGTAAGCTCCATACGGGTAGGATTCACCTGTGTTGATGCCACAAATCATCCCCCCTTTATACTTTTCCGTAATACTGGTCAAGGAATTTGTCATCGATACGTTTCAGCTCGCTTCTCGGAAGAATGGAAAGCAGCTTCCAGCCGATGGCCAGGGTTTCCTCGATATCACGGTTTGCCTGATAGCCCTGGGAAACATATTCCTTCTCAAAAGCATCCGCAAATTTCGCATAGATCAGGTCAATGTCAGAGAGGGCAGCCTCACCAAGAATGGTCATCAGCTCTTTGGCCTCTTTACCACGGGCATATGCGGCAAACAGCTGGTTCATGGTGTTGGCATGGTCTGCTCTTGTCTTACCCTCACCGATACCTTTATCTTTCAGTCGTGACAGAGACGGAAGAACATCAATGGGCGGTGTGATTCCTTTACGGTAAAGCTCACGGCTCAGAATGATCTGTCCCTCTGTGATGTAACCGGTAAGGTCAGGGATCGGATGGGTCTTGTCATCCTCAGGCATGGTCAGGATCGGAACCATGGTGATACTTCCTGCTTTTCCTTTCTGACGGCCTGCACGCTCGTAGAGAGAAGCAAGGTCTGTATACATGTATCCGGGATATCCACGACGGCCCGGAACCTCTTTACGTGCTGCAGAAACCTCACGGAGAGCATCCGCATAGTTTGTGATATCTGTAAGGATTACAAGAACGTGCATGTCTTTTTCGAAGGCAAGATACTCTGCTGCTGTCAGTGCCATTCGCGGAGTAGCGATACGCTCAACAGCCGGGTCATTTGCCAGGTTTACAAAAAGAACAGTACGGTCTATAGCCCCAGTTTCCTTAAAGCTCTCTACGAAGAAGTTTGACTCCTCAAAAGTGATACCCATGGCAGCAAATACAACGGCGAACTGCTCGTCTTTTCCGCGAACCTTCGCCTGTCTCGCGATCTGTGCCGCAAGCTGTGCATGAGGAAGACCGGATGCGGAGAAGATCGGAAGTTTCTGCCCACGTACCAGGGTGTTCAGTCCGTCAATAGCGGATACACCGGTCTGGATAAACTCCTCCGGATAACTTCTGGCTGCCGGATTCATCGGCAGGCCATTGATATCTCTTCTCTCTTCCGGAAGGATCTCCGGACCGTCATCAATGGGACGGCCCAGTCCGTCAAAGACACGGCCCAGCATATCGCCGGATACACCAAGCTCCATGCTTCGTCCCAGAAAACGTACTTTACTGTTGGAAAGGTTGATACCTGTGGAACTCTCAAACAACTGTACCAGCGCATTGCTTCCGTCAATCTCCAGAACACGGCATCTTCTTGTTTCGCCATCGGCAAGCTCAATCTCACCCAGCTCGTCAAATGCCACATCTTCAACGCCTCGTACCAGCATCAAAGGGCCGGCAACTTCCTGTATGGTCCTATATTCTTTTGGCATTTTACAGGCCCTCCTTTCCCAGAAGTTCCGCAGTCTCTGCTGCAAGCTGGCGGGTTACCTTCTCATATTCCGCTGCCAGCTGATCTTCTTTTGTATATTTGTAACGGCCGATCTGCTCACGTACCGGCAGTTTTACGATATCATTGATATCCGCGCCCTGTTTCAATGCATCCAGGCCTGCATCATAGAATGCAAGTACCAGACGCATCATGTTGTGCTGTTTTTCCAGAGATGTGTAGGTATCGATCTCGTGGAAAGAGTTCTGGTGAAGGAAGTCCTCACGGATGGAACGGGCTGCTTCCATTTTTAGGCGGTCGCCCGGGGAAAGTGCATCCATACCAACCATCTTTACGATCTCTTCCAGCTCTGCCTCTTCCTGAAGAAGGGTCATCATTCTCTGGCGGAGCTCCATCCAGTCATTGGCCACATTCTCGTCAAACCATCCGCCTACACTGTCCAGATACAGGGAATAACTGGTCAGCCAGTTGATTGCCGGGAAGTGACGTTTGTATGCAAGGTTTGCATCCAGTCCCCAGAATACCTTCACGATTCGAAGTGTTGCCTGGGAAACCGGCTCGGAAATATCACCACCAGGAGGAGATACGGCACCGATAGCTGTCAGGGCTCCTTCTCTTCCGTCTTTTCCATTACAGATCACGTGTCCGGCACGCTCATAGAACTGTGCAAGACGGGAACCCAGATACGCCGGGTAACCTTCCTCACCTGGCATCTCCTCCAGTCGTCCGGACATCTCACGGAGAGCCTCGGCCCATCTGGAAGTGGAATCCGCCATCAGCGCTACGGAATAACCCATGTCACGGAAATACTCCGCAATGGTGATACCTGTGTAAATAGAAGCCTCACGTGCCGCAACCGGCATGTCTGAGGTGTTTGCGATCAGAACAGTACGCTCCATCAGAGACTGGCCTGTTTTCGGGTCTTTCAGCTCCGGGAACTCGTTCAGAACGTCTGTCATCTCATTTCCACGCTCACCGCAACCGATATAAACTACGATATCTGCCTCTGCCCATTTTGCAAGCTGATGCTGGATAACGGTCTTGCCGCTTCCGAACGGGCCAGGAACTGCTGCCACACCACCCTTGGCGATTGGGAACATGGTATCAATAACACGCTGGCCTGTTACCAGAGGTTTTGCCGGCGGAAGTTTTTTCTTGTATGGACGGCCACGTCGTACCGGCCAGTGCTGCATCAGTGTCAGTTCTTTATCTCCGTCTGCCGTGGAAAGAACTGCAACGGTCTCATCTACGGTAAACTCACCGGATCTGATCTCTTTCAGAGTACCTTTCATATTGGGTGGTACCATGATCTTCTGTGTAACAACGATGGTCTCCTGAACAGTTCCGAGAACATCGCCACCTTCCAGCTCATCTCCCACTTTCGCAACCGGGACGAAATTCCATTTTTTGTCCCGCTTCAGTGCAGGTACCTCAACACCTCGTTTCAGGTTGTTGCTGCCTGCTACTTTCATAATGTCATCCAGCGGACGCTGGATTCCATCGTAAATACTTGTGATAAGGCCAGGTCCCAGTTCCACGGAAAGGGGAACTTCCATAGACTCTACCGGTTCTCCCGGGCGAAGTCCTGAAGTCTCCTCATATACCTGTATGGAAGCCTCATCTTCATGCATCTCAATAATCTCACCGATCAGACGCTGGCTGCTTACACGAACCACGTCATACATATTCGCATCTCGCATACCTTTGGCAATTACCAGCGGTCCTGCTACCTTCTTAATGGTCCCTCTGCTCATCTGAACCAATCACCTGCTTTCTTGTCACTCATTGCTGAAAAGAATATCGGAGCCAACTGCCGTCTCCACAGATTTCTTTACATTTTCAATTCCTGCGCCTGTATTTCCGGCAATTCCTGGTATCTGAATGATTGCCGGCATCAGCGCTTCACTGTATTTACTGATCTCAGCGGAAAGCTGGGCTGCCAGCTGTTCCGTAATATAAATAACCGCATATTCACCGGCTGCCAGACGGTTTAGCTTCTCTTTTCCCTCTGTGGGATCCTCCACCGGAAAGGTATCAAGTCCAAGCGCCGCAAACCCGTAAATGCTGTTATAATCACCCAAAACCGCGATCTTATACATACATTTCCCTTGCCCTTTCCCGGATAAACTCTTCCGGAAGGCCGCTGCGCTTTCCGGTGAGAATGATCCGCACCGTCTTGATCTCATTCTCACGGGCGAGCACATAGGCTACCAGCGGTCCCAGTGAAAATGAATTGTACAGCTGAGGGCGGATGGTCTCCATGATCTGGTTGTCACACCATCTCTCAAAAGCGGAAGCCGATTCCGCCAGCGCCAGAGCTCCGTCCCCGTATTTCGTTTCTGCCAGATAACTCATGATCTGATCCATTCCGCTGACTGTAGCGTGGATCAGTCTTTCCTTATCCAGTGTGTCACATTCTGCCATGGCTTTTTTCATGAAGTCCGAGCTTTTTCCTGTTTTGCAGGCACGGACTGCAATCCGGATATCTGCTACTGCAACCGTGGATTCCGCATACTGCCGGACGATCTCTTCTTTTGACCGTTCTCCGGCTTTTTTTATGGCATCCAGTGCTGCCCGGTCTACGATAATATCCGCAAGCTGTCCGTCTCTTGTGTGCAAAAAGGTCTCATAGGCTTCTCTTGCTACTTCCCGCATATCTTCCGGAAAACGGTCGTATTCTTTATCCTTCAGGAATTTCACCATATCCTCGCCGTCAATGGCACAGTCGCTGAAAAAAATATTCGGCGTTGTCCCATCCAGGATGCTGGCCTTCACAGCCGCTTTCAGGTTATGGAAAAGATCCTGATAAGAGAGAACGGAAAAAACAGATCGGTCCGCTACCAGCGAATCCATGATCTCCCAGATCTTTTCTCGCTCCCTGGAAAGAATGGCGTCCGCACCGGCTGCAGGATCACCGTTTCCCCAGCCCTTCTCTGTAAGGATCTGAAGGCACTGCTGCTCATCCTGACATGCCAGAAGCTGTTCGATCGCCGCCTGATTCAGAAGTCCGGTCTCCAGAACACGTATCCGCGCCACCGCATAGGCATAATCTTCACCAAACATATTTCACGCCCTCCTTTTTGCGATGGTGTTTTACGCAAACAAAATCTTTCTTACCTGATCCAGAAGTTCATCCCGTTTCTCTGCAAACATGGCATCAATGGAACAGTTTTCCTCAATGCCGCCGTATACCAGGATAAAACCTCCGTCTATATTTCTGGCTTCACCGGAAATCTCCAGTGTGCCGCCTTTTTTCTGTGCCAGGCCTTTAATCTCCTCACGGAAATTCGCCGGCATACGTTCCAGATCCTTCTTTGAAAAACAGATCTCTCCTTCTCTTGGAAGCAGATATTTCTCTGCCATACTCTTAAGGATCTCAAAATATTTTCCTTCATCCAGATTCTTCACACGGTCACAGGCATCCGCAATCACCTTCCCGATCAGCTCCTGCTTGGCTGCAAGAACTGCGGTACGTTTCTTCATATCTGCGGCGGAAGCTGTCCGCTCTTCATAGCTTTTCACCTTTGCCCTGGACTGTTCTTCCCTCTGCTGCCGGATCTTATCTGCTTTTTCTCCGGCTTCCCCGAGGATCTCCGCGGCTTTTTTCTCCGCGTCACTGATCATAACGGCTGCAGAAGCATCGGCTTCTTCAAGAATCTGGCTTACCATCTTCTCTAATCCTGTCATGATCTGCCCCTCCTGATGAATCAAACCTGAATTCCGCTGACTGCAAGAATAGAGATCAGAAGAGCCAGAATCGCATATGTCTCAACCATTGCCGGGAAAAGCATAGCTTTACCGAACTGCTCCGGCTTCTTGGCTACGATGCCGATGGAAGCTACGGAAGTTTTTCCCTGATGGATTGCGGAAAGAAGACCTGCAATGGCGATTGGAAGACATGCCACAAAGATCATAAGTCCGGTTTCCAGAGAAATATCGGCAACACCGCCGCCCAGGATTCCGACCTTGGAAAGTGCAAGGAATGCTACCAGCAGTCCGTAAATACCCTGGGTACCAGGAAGAAGCTGAAGAAGCAGAACCTTGGCAAATTTGTCCGGATCTTCTGTTACAACGCCTGCTGCTGCACGGCCGGCTGTACCAACGCCGATAGCGGAACCTATACCTGCAAGAGCTACGGAAATTGCTGCTCCCAATAATGCCCAAACGATACCACTCATAATATTAATCCTCCTTAATATCTACATATTTTGTATTTTCGCGGAAGGGGTGGAACTCTTTTCCTCCGCCCTCAAAGAATTTGCCGAAGAACTCTACGTACTGTAATCGGCAGGTGTGCACGTATGCACCCAGAAGATTGATCAGAAGGTTAAACGTATGACCAATCACAAATACAAGAATAAATACGATCCATCCAAAAATACTGTCTCCCAGCATACTGCCCATCTGGTTCATTACCGACGCAATAACACCGGTGGCAAGTCCCAGGGCCAGAAGTCTGGAATAGGAAAGGATATCACTGACCCATCCTGTGATGTTATAAAGGTCGTAAGCTCCAAGCGCCAGCCGGAGGAACGGATTCTTCTTATCTCTTCCTGACATGAAGAGAATTCCCACTGCTCCGATGATGGCCATCCATTTGCCCACCTGTATCACTGCGGACGGAAGGTTCAAGTCCATCTGAGAAATAGAACGGAACATGCTGCTCGGGATAAAGATGAGGATCAGTCCCATAAGGAGCATGAACCAGAGTACTACATCGCAGAAAAAGTCGAGATATTTTTTGTCACGGATCAGCATGTAGCCCTTAAGTCCCATTCCAAGGAACATATGGATCAGGCCAAACAGCATGGAGAACACCAGGAGTCTCATAGGCTCATTCAACGGTGCAAACCATACCGGCTTCACAGTGACCGGTTTATGCAGATATACTCTTGAGAATACATCGATGAAATCTCCGAAATATCCGCCAAACATTACGCCCCAGAACAAAGTGGACAGTCCACAGTACATGAACAGCCGGATGGATTTCTGCATTCCGCTTTCCATTCTGGGGAATTTCAGAAGCACTCCCAGACAGACCGCAAACACGATCAGCCCGTAGGCCGCATCTGATAACATCAGTCCGAAAAGGAATACATAACAGGCTGTCATAATGGTGGACGGATCGATCTCTCCCTTTCCGGGAAGACCAAACGCTGCCAGAACTCCTTCTCCTGCCGCTCCGAATCTGCTGTTCTGAAGGGCAACCGGAACATTTTCTCCATCAGCATCTTCTGCTTCAAAAACAATATCGTACTTCTCCGTAAGCCGTTTCTCCATTGCGGGAACCTGTTTCTTCGGAAGATATCCTGTCACAAAAAAAGTGCTCTCTGACTGGCGGAGCTGACCTAAAACTTCATATTTCTGTGCACGGATCCGGAAGTAATCGGATACAAGCTGAAGGGAGTTCTTCCTGTCATGAAGATTACGGATCTGCTCCCGGATCTGTTCGGATTCTTCCTGGATGCGCACCACTTCATTCTTAAGGTTCTCCAGTTCCTGTGCCGGAACCTCTGATACCAGCTGTGCCGGCCTTGCAAATCCCTGCATACGGAGTGCTTCCTCCATCTCCTGTGCCTGTGTCTTCAGACAGACAACCACCAGGCTCAGCTTCCCGGCATCATTTGAGATTTCCTGGATGTCAAAAGCTTCAAGCTGTGGCGCATCCACTGCCAGCTGGCTGTATACCTGGTCCAGAGTTACATTCCCGTCGATACTTCCCACAAGTACTGCGGCTTTGGCTGTTCCCTGTGAATTCATGGGGATGTCCAGATTCAGCCATGGAGCAAGCGCTGCTTCCTGCTGTTCGATCTTAACTACCGCTGCGCTGTTCTCTGTGAGTTTCTTCCGATATCCCAGGATTTCTCTGGCTGATTTCAGGATCTCTTCCTGATCCCGGATGGCTTCTTCCTCCTGCTTCCTTCCGATCAGAGGCTTTCCTGCCAGGGATGCCAGCATGGATTCCTTCTCCTTCGAAAATTCATCCAGAATCTCGATTGCCTGATCACACAGGGATGCGTTCTTTTCGAAAATCATTCTGGCATTCATGGTATCCATGGTCTTAAGCTCCGGATCCAGTTCCGCCGCATCGATCTCCAATACTCCAAGCGACTGCAGTTCTTCCAATATGGCCTTACGGTTCTTCTTCATAGCGCAGATACTGATTCGCTGCATCTGCAATACTGCCATTTTCGCATTCCCCCTCTCAGAACAAACTGTCCATTACTGCCTGGATGGCCTGCTCATGCTTCGACTCCGCTTTCTTTTTCAAAGCTGCAAGCTCCTCCTCTACCTGTCCAATGACAGTGTTCTCTGTACTGTGTGCACGTTCCTCGGCTGCTTTCATATCAGATGCCGCCTGTTCGCCTGCGGTTGTTTCCGCTTTTCTGATAATCTCCTCCGCCTCTTTTTCAGCTTCGCTGATGATACTCTGTGCACGGACGGATGCGTCTTTTATTTTCTGCTGTGCTTTTGCCTCCGCCTCTTTCACTGCCTTGATCGTTTCCTGGATCATCTGATCACCGCCTCTCTGCATATCCAAATTGTATCACAATTATGTTTTTAAAACAACGATTATTATGCAATTTAACGAAAAATATATTTGTTTTGTGTCAAAAAATCATCAAATTCGTTATATTTTTACCATTTTTTCGCAAACTTTTTATTTGTTTATTCTGTTCATATTTTTTGTTTTTATTCGCAAAAAATGTTCTGTAAAACAAAAAAACCATCCACCAGATGAAATCTTTTTTATGTCTTCATCTGGTAAATGGCTTTTAATTTTTTTGCAGTTGCTGTCTGTCAGTTATACATATAATTTGCGTAGTCTTCGCTTTCAAGATTCTCTGCATCGATCCACGCCGGGTCAAGCAGAACCTGTTTTTCTATTTTTGTTTCTTTCTTCGGTGCCGTGGACTGAATGGCTGCCCACATGGTCTGATATCCCATTGCATATGGATTCTGGGAAAGAACTCCAAGTTCTTCTCCGTTTTTGATCGCTTCCTGCTGTTTGCTGGTGGCGTCCACACCTACCATGGCAACTTTATTTTCACCGTTATCCTTGTTTACTTCCAGGAACATCTCGGAAACATTGGCATTGATGCAGAAAACTCCATCCAGTGCAGGATATTTGTCGAGAACTTCTTTCATGGCTTCCTTCATATCGTCAACCTGATCGGAATAGATGGTTTCTACCACCTTAATATCCGTATAGTTGGCAATATTATCAAGAAATCCCTGCACTCGTTCCTGAGCGCTCTGTGTCTTCTCCTGTGCGGAAAAAACTGCTACATTGCCCATTTTTCCAATTGCACTTCCCAGTTTATAGGCTGCATATTTACCAATCTGTGTATTGTCTGTTCCACGGAAAGCTCTGATCAGTTTCGTGTCACTGACATTGGAATCAAAAGCAATGACCGGGATTCCATTCTCCTTGGCTGCCTCCAGCTGTGCCTGGCAGGATTCCATATCTCCGGCTGAAAGGCAGACAACTGACGGGTTCTCGGCGATTACTGCATCGAGAGTATTGATCTGGCTTTCCACATCTTCCTCGTTATCCGGTCCCTCAAAAGTCATTGTGATCTGGTCCTCTTTTTTGAATCCATAAGCTGTGTTTACGTCCTTTACCGCAGCTTCCATTCCTTCTTTTACTTTATCCCAGAATTCACCTTTTTTACTCTTACTGACAACTGCGATCCTGGCTCCTGACTCTATGGAAAGAGTTGTATCAATTTCCGGAATTGCCGGATTCTTCTCTTCTTCCATTTCCTGTGCTTCAGGGGTTTCCTGGACATCTGCTACAAGCGGTGCAACAAGCTTCTCTACTTCTTCCTTCTGGCAGCCTGTCAGCAGAGTCGCCGCAGCCAACAAGGCCACTGACATTACTGCAACTCTTTTCATTGTAATCTCCTCTTCCTCGCTGGTTACTGTTCTTCATGGCCTCTCTTATCCGTCCACAGTAACGTATACTTTACAAAAATCTTACATTTGGTTACTCGCTTTTTACATTATACACTTTTTCGTATTTCCGTCCAGAGTTTTTACAGTTTTTTCACAAAATCCAGAAATGCGCTGCCCTGAGGCTCTGTCTGGAATTTCATTGGCTTTCCTGTTTTTGGATGTCTGAATTCCAGGCTACAGGAACAAAGTCCAAGAGACGTTCCTTTTTCACCGGCGGGATTGTATTTCCGATCCCCAAGAAGGGGAATTCCTGCCTGAGAAAGCTGTACCCGGATCTGGTGATGACGTCCTGTTTCCAGCTTGATTCTCAGAAGCGTGCGTTTCTTTCCGTTTATTTCTTTTTGGTCAAGGACTTTATAATGAAGGATTGCCTTTTTTGCACCAGGTGTATTTTCCGGTACTGCCTGAGACATGTTTGCTCTTCCGTTCTTTTTCAGATAGCTGATAAGAGTTCCCTCCTGCTCTTTTGGTACTCCTTCGGTTACTGCCAGATAATACTTTCCGGCGCCGCCTGCCATCATCTGTTTGCTTAAGTTTCCGGCTGCTCCCGGAGTTTTTGCAAATACAAGTACACCTTCTACCGGCTGGTCAAGGCGGTGAACCACTGCCAGGTATGGCATTTTTCCGGGTGCTTTCTGCGCCAGGTAATTTTTGAGGGCGCTTTCCAGGTCCATAGTTCCGATTCCTGCTGCCTGTACCGGCATTCCGGATGGTTTTCTGCATACAAGAATTTCTTTATCTTCATATAAAATGTTTTCTTCGATCTGACTGTTCCACATAGATTCTTTTCGTTGCTGTCCTGTGTAATATTCCGCGGGATATTTTTGTGATGTGGTGGAATATGGAATTTCGCAACTTTCTTCCTTTCTCAGAGAAGTATAACCGATGATATTTGGGATAGCAACTGGTAAATCAACGCACAATGAGACGGTCATCACTTTTTTTACTTTAACAGCTTCCAAAAATGATGACCGTCTCAACACTCTTCGTTATTCAATTTTTCTTCCTCTTAGTTTTTGAATAATGTTTTCTGGTTATATGATTTTTTTGTTAATCGAAATCTCTGATTTTATATGGTTATAAAATAATTTCGATTCTCTTTATTCTATTTTTTACACTTTTCTTTTTCTACGTTCTCTCTTCTTTTTTATTTCCTGCTCATAAACGATTGATATATGTAAATATATCTTTTCGATTATTTAGAAAGTTCTATAGGATTGAAATCGATTTGTCCGAGGTTCGATTTCTTTTTTTGAAGAATTTCGGTGGTTACACTTTTTTCTGTTTCCTAAACAATTCTGGACTTAACTTCTTAAATTCAAAACCGTTTGTCATCTCTGTACTTTATGATCTGCTGATTCAAATCGACCTATTGGGATTTTCTCCTCTGCAGCCCTTCTAAAGTATCCTGAAAAAAGTTCCTGCCCGTTTCTTCTATTATTAATATCCTATCAGATATTCTTCTGATGCAAAGCTTCAATCCATATCCTTATGAATCTGATATGCATTTCAAAGTATCGTTCTCATCTTCACTTCTGTTCCTGGAATCTCTTCTTTCCAACGAACCGGTGAGCTGAGGGTTTTACTCTTTCGGGAAATATTTCTTTACATATTTCCTGAAATCTTTGTATCAGGTGTGCGACAGTTGTTCAATATGAGTTACCGATTCTATAATACCTGAAATACTGAATTCCTTATGTTTCTGATTTCTCTCATTTTAACTGATGTTAAAATATAAGTAAGATTTAAGAGGTTCTTATTTATATCTTATGAGAGAAACTGATGTATTTCTTAAGGGATATCATTATGTGATATGTATCAGGTCTTTCTTGCAGGAAATTCGGTTCCTGTCACTCTCATATTGATGGATGTGGTTGTTTATGTTCCCACTGGAATCACCTTTTCCTTTCTTTTTTTTCATCCTTTCATGTGCATCTATGCTATGAATTGAATGAATTTCTGATTTTTTTGTTTTTGTTTTTTCTCTTGTTCTTTTTGATGGTCTTATAATAACACTGTTGTTTTGTTTTGTCAATACATTTTTGTATTTTTATATTAATATTTTTGTTTATTATTTGTTTTATGTTTTTATATTTTACTATTTGTTTGTATTTTCGATTATTTTCTGTTAATTTATTTGTTTTATCCGTTAAGATGATAGCTTCACAGAGGATATCCTATACGTCAACTGAATTCAGCCTGTTCTTTTCGCCAAAAAATCCCCGACCGGAAGATTTTGTCTGATTGACCTTTCTTCTGACCGGGGATTTGAGTATAGATGTCTGAAAAAGCTGTTTGTCATATGTACCATCAGCCTTTCCGCTGTTTTCATGAATTTTGGAAATTTCTTGTACTTCATCATAATTTGTATTAAGTGGTTGTCCCGTCAGTGAACTGAAAAAATACTTTTCCGGATGTTTAGTCATATCTGTTACAATAGTATTCCTAAGTTTTCCTGTGGAGTCTTTATCATCAAATTCCACATCGCTTTCATTTAAGAATTCATCACCATTATTCAAAAGTATTGTAGATAGATTCAGTGGCCATACCCAGTAGATTGAATAGTTGTATTTTGTATCTTTTTTTGCATTCTGTATCTTGATTTGAAACTTTCCGTCTTTGATCCAAGTGTATTTTATTGTATTTTCATCAGACTGTTTTTCTCCCAGGAAATACAGGATATGCCCGCTCAGCAGACCTGCTTCCGCAGTGTTATTTCCTACAGTTACCGGCTTATCTGTCTCAATATGAAACGGAGAAATATCCAGAGAGAAGTCCAATGATAAATATCCTGCTTCATATGGTTTAATAAAAAAATCCAGCTTTCCTTTCGTGCCCGGCTCCATGGCGTACTCTTTTCTATACTCCGCTCCGGTGGTCTCATTGAAGCTGTCTCCATCCTTATAGTTTTTCATATTACTGTTTTCACTCAGCATCCAGTTTATGCTTCCACCCTGAGATGTGTTAATTCCATTTTTTATTCTCTGCAGAAGATCATCATGAACACCGGCTTTTCCCTCTGAGCCGATCTCTATCCCCGAATATTTTGCACTGACTGTTCCAGAAGTTCCGCTTACCCGGTTATTACTGACAAACCAGGCAATACAGATCGCGATAAAAGCAATAGCTGCGGCTGCTATAAATATAATGCTTCGTGCAACTTTTCTTTTATTATTTTCAATTTCTTTCTCAAGCTCTTCCGGCGATAACTGCTCTATCTCATTCTGCAGTTTTACTTTTCTGTCTGTCATCTGATCACCTTATCTGTTTCTTTACAGTAAATGGGCATTCGAATTCTGCTCCATGCTTTGCATTCAAAAAGGAATTTCTGATATTGAACTGTATCACTGATTCCTTTCCAATTTTCATTGTTTTTCATTTTAGCATATAGAATGAAGGTTGTAAATTTCAACTATTTTACACATTGATTTTTTCAACTTTCCGGACAAAAAATAAAACCTGCCTGGGAATCATCTTTTCAGATAAAACCCGGCAGGCTGCTTCTGTTAAATATGTTTTTCTGCTTTTTATATCCATTTGTCACTGTTCAATGGCCTGCGTTTCGGTGCCCCTCCCGCCGATTTTTATTCTTCTTATCGTCTTTTCCAACGTCTTCATATCAACCGGCTTTGAAATATGGGCATTCATACCGGCTGCCAGAGAATACTGAATGTCCTCAGAAAATGCATTGGCGGTCATAGCAATGATCGGAATCGTCTTTGCCAGTTCATGAGTACTCCTGCGGATTGCTCTCGTTGCATCATAGCCATTCATAACAGGCATCTGCACATCCATCAGGATCATGTCATAATCCCCTGGGGCAGACTGTTCAAATGCCTCCAGAACTCTTTCACCATTTTCACAGATGATACACTCTGCGCCCTCAATCTTTAACAGTTCCATCAGGATTTCTGCATTTAGCTCATTATCCTCTGCACACAGGAACCTCATTCCTTTCAAGGTATTACTATCCGGTTCATCTATTTCTTCCTGTGCTGTCAAAACAACCTTTCTGCCCTCTGCAATTCTCAGATCTATGAGAACCTCAAAACAGCTTCCCTGTCCCAGTTCACTCTCCACATCAATGGTGCCTCCCATTGCTTCAACCAGATTTTTGGTAATAGCCATTCCAAGACCGGTTCCCTGTATCTTATTAGTCACAGAACTTTCAGCCCGGGTAAAAGCATCAAAGATCGTCTCTTTAAAATCTGCCGACATTCCTATTCCATTATCGCTGACTAAGAAACGGTACTTTGCGTAGACAGATGACTTTGTCTCACATTCTTCTACCAGAAACTGAATTTTTCCACCTTTCTGCGTATATTTCACTGCATTAGAAACCAAGTTGCTGAAAATCTGCATTAAATGAACCTTGTCACCATTCACCCACTCGTGCCGGATGTTTTCTTTTATGATCGTAAGAGTCTGGTTTTTTTCGTCTATCTGTGAATGGAATATGGTATTGAGTTCTGTAATAAAATCCAAGATGGAAAAATCGGTATACTTAAAAACTGTTTTTCCTGCCTCAATTTTGCTCATATCCAGAACATCATTGATGATTCCTAACAGATGCTGTGATGAAATGTCTATTTTATCTGCATACTCTATTACTTTCGCTTTATTGCCTGCATCATGTCTGATCAATGACGTCATACCGATAATTGCATTCATTGGTGTACGAATATCATGTGACATATTGGACAAGAAATCTGTTTTCGCCTTATTTGCATTTTCAGCTGTCTGCAAGGCTTCCGTTGCAATGTCCTTTGCCTTTTTCAGTTTTTTATTGGCGACTTGCATTTCCCTCAATGCCTGTATCTGAATCGCATTATTTCTTTTTTCATATTCAGCTTTTTGATCAGCAAGACGGCGTCTGGAAATACTGTAGAATAATCCGGCAAAAAGCAAAAGTATAAAACCTGCCATGAGTAATGTTGTAAATCCTATTGTTTTCTGATAACCTTTCAGTACATTATCTACAACACTCTTTTCTACAATACAGATCAGCATGGTGTTATTATTTTCTATCGGACAGTATCCCAGATAGTAAGGTTTGTCACTTCCCAGAAGTTCTACCCCCTGTTCTCTGCCATCCAGCTTTTTTTGAAGAGAATCAGCCTCTTCCTCAGTGATAGCCTGATCTCCTTTTAAATGCTTTAACAAAAAATAGTTCCTAAAAAATTTATCTTCTTTCTGATTTGTATAAGTAATATTTCCGTCGTTATCCAGCATAAACAGATACGCATTCCCGTTATAGCTTTTCAAACTTAACATGGAATCTAATTTTGAATGATCATACAAGGTTCCAATTGCCGTATAAGTTTCCCCATTAATCGTATATTCCTGACATGGAATTGCAACCAGATAACCATCTTTTTTCTTCTGGTTGTAATCAAGAGAAACCAATTTTCCAATATTATATCCGTTCCTCAAATCCAACAAAAGTTTACTTGGCATGTCAACCCGAAGTTTTGTTCCATCAGTGGTTATTGCCTTTCCATTTTCCTGGAGAAATATAAGTGTACTTTCAGATTCTTTCTGCCATGCCTCAAAGAACTTCTTGTTTCTATCCAGTTCAATAGATCTCACTTCCTTTTGAATAAGAGAATCCTCAAGCAAATGCAGCTGGCTGTAGTATCCATTCACCTGCAGATCATAGGTCTGCTGTATCTGTTCAACAACAGCTCCCATACTGCTTTTCCCGTTTTCCGCGATATAGCTGTTCATCCTGTTCAAAAGGAGCTTTACAAAAATTAAGCTTAAAAGTATAAGAATTAAAAAAAACAATGGTACTATGATCTTTTTTCTTTTTGTTATCACTTGTTCTTTTCCCACTTTTATTTTTCAACCTCTATATAATCTTCCGGTGCTGACGGTTGCTGTCCGTTTGCCATTGCTGCAGTCCATGCACTTGATAATGTTGTGTCCTTAAGCTGCCTGATCTCACATTCCGGATTTATTTTTTTCAAAACAGACATTGTGGTGTCTGTAAGAAGAATAGAGTACTCCTTGTCTTTGTCTGTTTTTTTCTTATTTACTTCTATGTCCTGTAATGAGAATCCGTTTTCCTCCTGACTGACGATTATTTTCATACCGGATGCAATTGGTAATTCATATTTATTGGTTACATGAAATTTCTCATCAGAATCAGCAAGATATTTCTCCGCAAGTTCATAAACCTCTTTGCCATTGATTTTTGCCAGATATAATGGTGTATCTGAACTCTTTGCTGTCATCAAAGCAACCCGGCTGCCGGTGCACTCCCCTTTGTAAATGGAAGAAGTAAAATAATAATATGGTACCAAAGCCAGCTGAGCATCATTTTCTTCTCTGATCGTAGTTAAAATAGAAGATGCCGCATCGCGACCGTTTTTATCATTTAGCGAAATGGCATATTCGTTTTCAAAATTAACTGTGGTTTCTTCTTTTGAATCCTTGCTGTTCATTGTGCTGCGAAAAGCATCATAAGCCTGTGTTTCATCCATTTCCCCTGACAATAATCCGTGAACAGCCTTAAGGCTGGCATCAAATGATTTTTGAGCAGAATATCGGATATAAACAGAATTATTATTAATTTCATCTTCAAGGCCAGGTACATCTTCCATCATGTTTGGAACATCTACATTTAATGAAATTACACCCTTTCCTTCTGCAATCAGCGTTTGTCCTTCTTTTGAAATCATACGATCCAGGACATCGAATGCCAGGTCCAGTTTTTCCTGATCTTTTTCCAGGTCTTTGTTGAATGCAATATTCAGAGAAGGGGTCATATTTATAAAAGCTTCATCCGAAATCTGTGAAAAAAACGGTATACGGGTTAATTCTGCATCCATCTGTTCCTGATATTCCTGCATAAGTGCCGGATAACCATGAAACATTGCTGCTTTTCCCTCAAGGAACATCTGCGCTGCAGTATTAATATCGACGCTAATATCATCACTTGTAAAATGTGAGTCCTTCAAAAATGTATTGGTTTCTGAAAAAATACGTTCCCATAATGTGTCATCAAACGCGATATCCCCTGATGAACTTTCAGCTGAACTTCTCCATTTGATTCCATCCAGACTCATGAATTCACCAATTGCACCGGTCTGGATCACCTCATGAGCAGACCAGTCTTCTGCAAGATCCAGAGAATAAGGTTTTATACCATTATCATAAAACTGCTGGCACGCCTGTGCATATTCCTTATAATTTTCCGGTATCTTGATCCCGAACTGCTCAAACAATGTCTTGTTGGCAATGATCGTCTGCGGCATACCGCAGATAGGAAGCCACTGAATCTCATCTTTTGAGTTTTTATAATATTGCAATGCATAAGAGTAATATCTGGAAACCACATCATAAGAAGCAAAATCCATAAGATACGGCTCCAGATCCTGTGCATCTGTTCCTGAGAATCGACGTACAGTTATGATATCCGGCAGTTCACCATGTTCTTCAAAATAACTGTATAAATCGGTATCATTGTTGCCGGTAATAAACTCAATATCCTGATCCGGAAACTGCTCATAGATATAGGGTACAATATTTTTCATTAAACGATTTTCCCACAGATACACAGTAAGGTGATCATCATTTTTAGATACTGCTTTTTCAGATTGTCCACAGCCAGACAAAACAGTAGTTGCTACAAGCACCCCTGACAATAAAGCTATCAGACAATGTTTTGCCTTTTTCATACTCGTATTTTCCTCATTCTTTCCTGCTAAAAACATTAATTCAATAATCGGGAATCAATTACAGCCAGCTTTCCAGGACATCATTCAGCTTATTCATATCCAGCGGTTTTGCGATATGTCCATTCATGCCTGTGTTTTTTGCCAGCTGTACATCTTCTGCAAAAGCATTGGCAGTCATGGCAACGATCGGCAATTTTCCCTGTTCACCCGGAAGGCTCCTGATCGCTGCGGTTGCCTCATAACCATTCATGACAGGCATTTGGATATCCATAAAAACAAGATCATACAAGCCTTTCGGAGAAACTTCCACTTTTTCAACTGCAGCTTTTCCATTTTCTGCTGTTTCCACTTCTGCCCCTGTCATCTGTAAAATTTCAACAGCAATTTCTCTGTTTAACTCATTATCATCAACCACCAGAATTCTTTTTCCTGTATAATCTGCTTCTGACAGCTTCTGCAGATAATTTCTTGCTGCTTTTTCTTTTCTGTCCGAAGTAAACTGCCGCAATGTTGCCGTCAGCCTGGAACGGAACAGCGGTTTTGCAATAAAAGCATCTACACCTGCAGCCTTTGCTTCTTCTTCAATCTCGCTGAATTCATAAGATGTTAATACAATGATGGTGATCTCTTTTCCTATCCGTTTCCGGATCTGTCTGGCAGTCTCTATACCATCCATCTCCGGCATCTTCCAGTCTAAAATAACAGCAAAGTAATCATCTTTCAACTCATGCCGTGCATAACAGCGCTCAACCGCTTCCCTGCCAGAGAGAACCCATTCACCCATAATACCAATTTCCTTCAGTGTGGCAACTGTACTTTCACAGCATGTCTTATCATCATCCACAACCAGAACAGGAAGATTCATCAGATTTTTGTCCTGTGCTTTTTCTTTTTCCTGAAGCTCCAGGTAAATCGTTACCGTAATTCTGGTTCCCTTATGTAAGGTGCTTTCCACTTTAATATTACCATTCATCAGATTAACAATATTTCTGCTGATCGCCATTCCCAGACCAGTTCCCTGAACTCTGGTTGTCCGGTGGTCATCTGCGCGACTGAAAGGATCAAACATGATTTTCTGGAATTCCGGTGACATACCGATTCCATTATCCTCAATCGTAAATTCATAGCATCCAAGCTCTGAAAATCCATTTGGCTTTTCCTCTATGGAAAAAATAATATTCCCACCATCCGGTGTATACTTGATCGCATTACTCATCAGATTCACAAATACCTGCTGAATCCTCAGACTGTCACCGCAGACATCCTCATGTTCAATGTGATTAATATGTATATCAAAATTATGTTTATGTTCATCAAGCACCGGTTTCGTAAGCGTAATAAGATTATCCACCAGTTCTGACAGATTGAAATCTTCCTGTGCCAGCGTCATTTTTCCGCTTTCGATACGTGCCATATCCAGCACTTCATTGATCAGCCCCAGCAGATGGCGGCTTGATTCTGTAATCTTGCTGAGGCATTCAATAACTCTCTCCTGACTCTCAATATTTGCTCCTGCGATCGCTGTCAGACCGACAATGGCGTTCATTGGTGTCCTGATATCATGGGACATATTGGAAAGGAATTCTGTTTTCGCACGATTCGCATTTTCTGCAGAACGGTAAGCCTCTTTCAGTGCCTGACGGGATTCAATCTCTGCTTTTTTCTCCTGTGTCACATCCATGGATGCCAGCAATACTTTTACCAGTTTTCCATCCTCCCATTCCAGGGGTATGTAAGAAGCGATCTTATAAGTCTTTTCATCCTGGCTGCAATACTCAAACTTATAAATATCATTTTCACTTTTCAGTTTTTTCCGAATATTATCCGGGGCTATCAGGATATCTATAGCTTCCAATGGTTCCAGTGTCTTATATTTTTCAAGAACCTGCATCTGAAAATCATGATAAAATCCCAGAGGTTTATATATCATCTGTCCATTCAGATTGTAGAATTCATATCTGTCATTTTCCAGATCACAGACAACAAAACGGTCAACCAGACGCACAATACTCTGGATCAGCTGCTCCATGGAAGCATTATCCGCTGCCATCTGCAGATGCCGTGCACTCTCCACCTTTGTCTCTGTGATATCCCGCAGAAAGATCATGGCATATTCTGAATCCTCTATCTCGCCGCGTATGATCACATTACGGACCCATCGTTCTTCTCCATTCAGAGTGATACGGCACTCCAAAGCCAATTCGGTTTCCAGACCCTTCAGCCTTTCTGCAATATAACCACGGTCGTAAAAAGAGGATACCGCCTTCTTATCTTTCTCCACAACATAGGAATCCACAAAATGCCGGATCAGTTCATCCCATGTATGACTCTGTTCAAAGACTGTCATCAGGGACGGTTCAACCTTAAAGGTATCAAAAGTATTCGCTTCCAGATTCACATAATACTCGCACAGATCTGCTTTCGTAAAAGCCCGGTGGAAAGCAGCAGATTTTTGTGCCTGCATGATTTCTTTTTTCTCCCCATCAATGTTAATAAAAATCCCAGCAATCCTACTGGCAGAACCATCCAGACGGCGTATTACTTCTGCCGATGCCCGAAACCACTGGTATTGATTATCCTTCATTCTCATACGATACTCTACCTGGTATTTTATCTGGTTCGTCTTATCCTTAATTGCCGCCTGAAGCTGCACCATTACTCTTTCTTTATCCTGTGGATGCAGAAGATCTGACCAGGATTCCAGTTTATTCGGAAAGTCCAGAGTGTCATGATAGCCAAGCATTTTTCGGAATTCATGACTCCAGTTTGCATTCACAATCTCACTGTTTTCGTCACAGTCAAAATACCAGAAGCCGGAACAGATAGCCTCATTGAGCAGTGCCAGATTTACATGATCCCAGTTGACCTGTACGGACATAACCCATATCTGTCTGCCCGCCTCATCTGTCGCATCCTCTTTACAAAGCCGTACATTATTCACTGTACCGTCTGCTGTAAGGATCTGTGCTTCCCCTGTTCCGTGAAGCTGCAAAAAACGGTCTCGCTCCAGTCTATCTTCCTCGTCATAAAAGAAGTTTTTCAACGAGCCGTTTGTCTGCTTCATAAAAGAGTCGAATGTATATCCTGTACTATGTAACAGCAGATTGCTCACAGATAAAACAGACAGGTTTTGGTCATAATATCCTGTCATTATGCCTACTCCGCCATTATTTTCCAGTGTTTTCTGTACTGCCTGTGACATGGTCTGTGTCTGTCCCGGTACAGTCTCACTTAAAGAATATATTTTGTCTTCATAATTTCCCATTTTATAAAAATCCTCACTCTGTTTCATGCTTCGTTATCCTGCTTTTATCTGTATACAGAGAACCTATCCCTGCCAGTTTTCTTATCCATTTTTGCATACAAAAAAGGACACCTTCCAAAACCTGCCAGCGTCCCTACTATATTTCTTTAACATCACACTGATTTTAGCCACTTCTGGCTTTGCGTCCCTGCCTTTCAGCAGGTTTGCCCTGAAATAATTTCCATTTTTATCAAAAATAAAATACCACGAAGTTTTTCATACGTCAATAATGTTGGATAGAAAATCTGTGTATTTTGCGTATGTCAGGTTGCATTGTCAGGGATTAGGATGAATTTGGGCTATTTTGCACATTGATATTATTATCTGTTATACATATAATAATATTAACAGGACTCCCCGCACCTCTCAAAGATGTGCCCCAGGGGAGACATTTTTTTATACGAAGATATTATTGAAGAAATAATATAAAGTGGAGTTCTGGTTTAGGGAATTCCATTTTTATTGCTTGTATTTGCTTTGTTATTAGCGTACTTTGCTCCCACATGATGTCCTGCTTTTTTCTCATATTGCATTTCTCCCTTCTGAAGTTCTCTTTTCAGTTACATGACTATACCAGAAGTCGTGGAAATAGCAATTCATCAGATGTACCGAAAATGCGTGGAGGAGATTGGGGATAGTAGATAATAGGGAAAATTAGGATAAAAGAAAAGTCATGGCTCTGCCATGACCTTTTAATTCATATTTGCTGTCTTATTCAGCAGAAATACCTGCCAGTTTTACATTTACGTTATAATATCCTACACAACGTGAAAAATAGGTATACGGATTTGAGAAGTTGCAACCACTACACACAATATTCACACAAAATTCTCTTTATGTTTTCAATTTTTATAGGCTTTGCCAAGTGAGCATTCATTCCTGCTGCCAGACACTTTTCTTTATCTTCTCTGAATGCATTTGCTGTCATGGCAATAATCGGGATCGTCTCAGCATCTGGATGTTTCAGTGACCGGATTGTTTTTGTCGCAGTAATCCCATCCATTACAGGCATCATGATATCCATCAGAATTGCGTCAAAATAACCTTCCGGTTTCTCCTGGAACATTCTGACTGCCTGCAGTCCATCTTCTGCAACTGTCAGATTTGCACCTTCATCAGACAACAGCGTTTCCGCAATTTCTGCATTCAGTTCATTATCCTCCACCAGCAATAAGTTTAATCCGCTGATATCCATCTGTGCCGCTGTTTTCTTTACTGTATCTAGTGCGGGAGCAAGTTTAAACGGAATCCTGATGATAAAGGTTGAGCCAACTCCCTCTTTGCTTTTAACTTCAATAGTTCCACCCATCTTTTCAATCAGACCTTTTACAATCGCCATTCCCAGTCCAATTCCCTGCTGTGTACTTCTTGCATCCTCTCTTTCCTGCGAAAACGGCTCAAATATATGCTCCTGGTATTCCCTGCTCATACCAATGCCAGTATCAGTTATGGTCCACTCATATGTCGTAATTCCGTCAACAGCTTCTGTATAATCTGATACAGTTCTTATCTTGCCGCCAATTCGGTTATACTTAATACAATTTCCATAAATATTAAGAAATATCTGTCTTAAATGCACCGGACTTCCATAAATAAAAGGATATCGAAGCCCTTCTTTTTTTGAACAGAACTGCATCTGGATTCCTCTGTCTTTTGCCCGCTGTTCTATGATAGCCAGAACATCCTGGCTTAATTCCTTAAAGTTGATGATTTCCTGCGTCAGAGGTACATTTCCATCTTCAATCTTGCTCATCTGAAGGATATCGTTAATAAGAGACAATAGGTAGTCTGCAGCTACTTGCATTTTTCTGAAATTTTCCAGGACCAATTCCCTGTCATCAAAATGTTTCTCAGCAATCTTCAGCAATCCGATAATTCCATTCAGCGGGGTTCTCATATCGTGAGACATCCTGGAGAGAAAATCAGACTTGCTTTTATTTGCTTTCTTTTCACTTTCCAAGGCAATTGATTTGTGCATGAAGTCATTTTTATCCAGCATGAGATTCCAATGTTCAATGGTTCCGTCTTCCTTTATCACTTTCTGTCCACGATCTTCGATGTATTTGTATGTACCGTCCTTACAGCGTATCCGGTAAATAGTAGCATAATGATCGGAATGAGTATATTGATTTAATGCATCTGCAAGTCCGACCTTCACATCGTCCGGATGAGCAAGGCCGATAATGTTACCGCCAGAAGCGTCCAACAGTTCCTTTGGTGTTGCGTAACCGAGCATATTTGCAAATTGTTCTGAAACATATTTGAAAGAGTATTCCGGGTCATCATTACTGATTTTGACGCCGCCGGGGATGGATACGGTAAACAACTCCAGCTGACTTTGCAGTTTCTTTGTCAATTCCTCGATCATAGCTGTATGCTTTTTCTCTTCTTCCAGAAGCTTCGCATACTCTCTGTTTGATTTTTCCAGTGCCCGCTCTTTTTCCTCTAAGCGATAATGTTCTGTACGGTCAAGAACATAATTAACTGCAATGACATCTCCGGTTTCCTCTTCCCGATACAGAGCCATGTGATCTTCTGCAAGCATAGGCTCAAAAGTAGCAGTCCTGGTCCAGTATCGGAACGATATATGCCGTTCACCATTTTCAAACCGATTTAATAATCGTTCTCTGTTAAACTCGTGCAGAAAATCTTTAAGACCTTCCTCAGGTATGGTCAATGCCCATGCATCTACCAGACTCTGTAAGCTTGAATTTTCCGGCAAACCTAATTGTTCATTCAGATTATATTTTTTTCCATTAACTACCTGATACATGGAACCACGTACGATACTCTTTGTGAGATTGATCACGCAGTATCCATCGGCAATAGCAAATACCGATTCTTCCAAAAAACGATTATTAATAATGTCCTGACTCATACAACTTCTCCTCGTCAATCTTCTAGTAAGAATTATATCCTTATTTTTGTGTGTCCGTCAATAAAAAAGAGTGTGGTAACTATTCAAATACTTAGTCACCCATTTCTCCACCGATTCCCAAAGTGTACTTTGCTCCCACATGATGTCCTGCTTTTTTCGCATATTGCATTTCTCCCTTCTGAAGTTCTCTTTTCAGTTACATGACTATACCAGAAGTCGGGAAAATAGCAATTCATCAGATGTATCGAAAATGCGTGGAGGAGATTGGGGATGGTAGACGATAGGGAAAATCAGGATAAAAGAAAAGCCATGGTTCGTGCCATGACCTTTCAAAAGAATATATTTATTTTTGATCTGTGGAAAGTGGTTTCAGGGATTACGGATTTCCGGTTAAAACCAGTTCACAGGTTTTGTCAAAAGGTCCGGATTCGCTGGTGGAAATCAGTAGTGTACTGCCGCCCTTGCTTACGGTTCCTGCCATTGGTGTGACGTTGGTGTGCCGCATTCCGGTAAGGTTGAACCAGGCAAAGGTTGTTCCTGTGGCAACAATCAGAAGAAGGAACAGCCACAGAAATGCTCTTCCCAGTGATCTTTTTAACTGATTAACTTCTGTATCCAAAACTTCGCCCCCTTACTTTACAACTCCGGCAAATGATACGGAGAGATTCTTCAGGGTCTGGCTTCCCAGATTGTTTGTGCAGTCCAGCACATCGCCTTCTTTTCCTTTGGCAGTGTTGTACTCTGCCTTTGGGTTCTTTTTGTCACTGATGGCAAAAATGTATTCGGCGTCTGCGGGCTGGGATCTGCCGATTCTGTGAACTACAAAGCCGGCGCGGATGGCTGAGGATATGGGGTTCTTGGAATCACTGTCCTCAAATCCGATGTCTGCGATGTAGATATCTGTAGGATTTCCGTTTGTTCTTAAGAACAGGCTGGTCTTATAATAATCTGTGTAATCACCTCGTCCAAAGAGACTGGCTACCAGATTGGACTGGTTTTCTGTTCCGTTGGTGAAACCAATGACTTTCTGGAAGCCGCCGCTGATGCGGTTGGTGGATACAGGATTCAGTCTTCCGGTGAAACTGTCCAGCACTGCGGCTGACCCGTAGGTTCCGCTGTAGGAGTTGCTGATCTGCAGATTAACTCCTGCTCCTGCTGCCATACGGACTTTTGTGGTATGACGGCCTGTGTTATATACATACCACGCATACGTTGCGGATACGACTGCAAGAAGGGCAATCAAAAGGGCAACTGTACCTGTGGTGAGTCTGTTTTTCAGATTTTTTTTACTGGAAATCTCTGACTTGTTTTTCTCATCAGAAATAATAATAGGTACCTCCGTTTCTTTTACCTGATATGTATGTGTGTAAATTGACATGATTTTACACTTTTATGTATTATCATACCATATTCAAGGGGTTTCATCAATTTTTCACAGGCACAGTTTTTTTAATTTTTATTATTTTTTTTTGTTGCTTTTTCCGAAAAAGACCGACGATTTCTGCATCGCCGGCCTTTCGGAAAATATTCTGTATTTTATTTACGGTTGTAGTTAATCAGACAGCCTTTGAGAATGATTTCTCTCTCATCGTCTGTGAGCTCGCCGAGTGTTACCTCGAACTCTTTCAGGGAGTCGCCCTCAACGGTGTAGCCCTTGATTACGTCTGCTTTTTCCTCAACTGCTTTACGGATTCCCGGGAAGAACAGGAAGTCTCCGTTCTTAAACGGAAGGTCTCCGGCAGGAATCAGGAATGGAAGCATACCCCAGTTGATCAGGTTGGAGCGATATCTCTTGGTTGCGTACTCGTTGGCAATGTTTGCCCAGCCGCCAAGTACTTTCTGGCAGGATGCTGCCTGCTCTCTGGCAGAACCATCACCTGGTTTTACGGCAAAGATGGTGCTTCCTACGCCAAGGTTTGTCTTATCTACATCCGGATAAGTCTTGTTGATGGTCTGGATCACCGGTTTCAGTTCCGGAACAGCCTCTGCCGGACAGTTGCCTGCCTGGATTGCCTTCTGTGCTGCCTGGATCTCTTTTGCACGGCCTACGTAAGCCGGGTCTTTTCTGGAGAGTGTGAACTCTGCAAGTCCAAGCGGGTTGGAACGGTAAGAGGATGTCTCACCGGACGGGATCAGCTCGTCAGTTGTGGTAACCGGATCATGAATCTCGGAAACAACTTTCAGGATCAGGTTGTCTGCAAGTGCAGCCATCTCCGGCCAGTCTTTGATGTTCGGGCCAAACTGGATCTCTACGCTTGGATCTGCTACGCCCTTGCTGTCAAATACACGGTTCTCGTAGATGGATTTGTCGAAATAGTATTTATGCTCAGAATAGCTTCCGTCAAACTCCTCAGCAGAAGTAAGGAATCCTTTGTTTGCTGCTGTAGCTGCAATGGAACGTGCATCCATAAGTGCAACAGAAGAAATCTGGCCGTTCTGGATCTTGGAGCCTTCACGGTTCGGGAAGTTTCTGGTTGTATGACGGATACTGAACGCATTGTTTGCAGGTGTATCTCCGGCACCGAAGCACGGTCCGCAGAATGCAGTCTTCACAACTGCGCCTGTTCCGATAAGTTCTGCAAGAACGCCGTTCTTAGCCAGTTCCATGTAGATTGGAGTACTTGCCGGATATACGCTTAATGTAAAGGCATCGTGGCCGATGTTTTTGCCCTTGAGGATGTCTGCTGCTGCACAGATATTCTCGAATCCGCCACCAGCACAGCCGGCGATGATTCCCTGCTCCACATAAAGCTGGCCATCGATTACCTTGTCTCTTAATGTGAACGGAATTTTTCCATCCAGGCTGACCTGTGCTCTCTTCTCTACGTCTGCGAGAATGTCATCCAGGTTTGCTTTCAGCTCGTCGATAGTGTAAGTGTTGCTTGGGTGGAACGGCATTGCGATCATTGGTTTGATCTCGCCAAGGTCGATCTCCACACAACCGTCATAGTATGCAACATTGCCTGGTTTCAGTTCTTTGTAATCTTCCGGTCTTCCGTGGATTGCATAGAACTCCTCGATCTTGGCATCTGTCTGCCAGATGGAGGAAAGACAGGTGGTCTCTGTTGTCATAACATCGATTCCGATACGGAAGTCTGCGCTTAAGTTGGCAACGCCAGGTCCTACGAACTCCATAACTTTATTCTTCACATAGCCGTTGGCAAAAACTTCTCCAATGATGGCCAGTGCAACGTCCTGCGGTCCTACGCCCGGGCGTGGTGTGCCTTTCAGGTAGATGGCTACAACGCCTGGCATGTTGATATCATAAGTCTGACAGAGAAGCTGTTTAACAAGCTCCGGTCCGCCCTCGCCCATGGCCATGGTTCCAAGTGCTCCGTATCTTGTATGGCTGTCGGAACCGAGGATCATCTTTCCGCCGCCTGCAAGCATCTCTCTTGCAAACTGATGGATAACTGCCTGATGAGGCGGTACATAAACTCCGCCGTACTTCTTGGCACAGGTGAGTCCAAACATATGGTCATCTTCATTGATGGTTCCGCCTACTGCACAGAGAGAGTTATGGCAGTTTGTCAGCACATATGGTACCGGGAATTTCTCAAGTCCTGATGCTCTTGCAGTCTGGATAATTCCTACAAAAGTGATATCATGGGAAGTCAGTTTGTCAAATTTGATCTGAAGTTTCTCCATGTTATCAGATTTATTGTGAGCCTTGAGAATAGAATATGCGATGGTATTCTTGGCAGCCTCTTCCTTCGCTACAGGCAGGTTCGCCTGGTTCTCAGGAATGATTTCCTGGCCGTTCTGAAGATAAACACCGGTATCGTAAAGTTTCATTTCGGTTCCTCCAATCTGTAATGATTCTTTTTTTCACAATTTCGTTTATTATAGAGGATTTTTACACATTAGTCAATAAAAGCGGAGCGGCCCGGTGCATTGTTTTGTGTACAAAACGGGAATCCGCCCCGAACTTTACTTTCCCTTTGAAATCCGCTATACTGGAGGTCACTTAAAGTAGAATCTTCTGCCGGATGCGGCAGTTTCAATACGGAGGTATTTATTTATGTTTCGTTTATGGGGAAAAATCTGGAAAGACAACCACATGCTCCAGGACACGGTAGTCTGTGACGACAGCGACGATACCAGAACACATAAGATTTTCCGTGGTCTTGAAGAGATCTGCTATCAGATGGACCTTGGCAATCCCATCTGGCTGGACGCCACTGTCAAAGACTTTAAGAAACATGACAAAGCACGTTTTTATCAGGATAATTTTATTGAACAGATTGAATTTGATTATCTGGAGATTCAGGTGATCGAGGAGGACTAGGAGAATGCATCTTACACAAAAGCAAAAACATTTCCACTCTCTTGACGGTCTTCGGGCAATCGCAGCTCTGTCCATCGTTGCAATGCATGTTTTATCCAACTCCAATTACAAGATGTCCGGGTTCATAGCCCAGCGCGTGATTCCATCTTTTTCAGATTTTGTATTTCTTTTTATGACAATATCCGCTTTTGGAATGTGTTGTGGATATTATGAACGGATTATGCACAATCAGCTTTCTCTGTCACATTTTTATGAAAGACGTTTCCGGAAAATTCTTCCGTTTTTTGGAATTCTGGTGTTGCTGGATCTTATTCTTGAACCTTCTCTGTCTCATCTGTATGAAGCTTTTGCAGATCTGACCCTTCTGTTCGGTTTCCTTCCTGAAGCAGGAAACATTACAGTTATTGGCGTAGGCTGGTTCCTGGGTGTAATTTTTGTATTTTATCTTATTTTTCCTTTTTTCTGTGTTCTTCTTGAAAATAAAAGGAGGGCATGGGGAGCATTTTTTATCAGTCTGGTCTATAATTTTATCTGCGCGGAATACTTTCATGTGGGGAAAACAAACATTCTCTACTGCAGCTGTTTTTTTCTTGCAGGCGGTTTGATCTATCTGTATAAAGACTTTCTGATCAAAATAAACAAATGGTTTGTTCTCGGTGTGGTTTTCATTTTTATTCTGCTATATTATGTTTCTCACCGGAATATTTATTTCTGTCTTGGTCTTTTTGCTTCCATGGTCATTTATGGAATCATCAGCCATGGGATACTTCTTGAAAACAGAATAACCCGATTTTTCAGTACTATCAGCATGGAAATCTATCTGTCGCATATGGTTATATTCCGCATTGTGGAAAAAACCGGGCTTAATTATCTTGGCGGCAATGGATGGCCACAGTATCTGTTTACTACTCTGACTGTAATTATTCTTACTTCTGTTTTTTCTTTTGTTGCCAGACAGATACTTTCCCGCCTGACAGAACGTCAGGCCTAAATCTGTAAACAGTTTTGCCGTGGCTCTGTATTTAAGAGCCACGGCATTTATTGTAATGGTTTATTCTGTTTTTTTCAGCTGTTCTCTGATATCCGCATCAACAATTTCCTCGCCTGTCCGCTCATTTAACTGTGCACGGGATTCTTTTGAAAGCCCGTCATTGATCGTACAGTTCATGTCACAGGTGGAACATTTGTCCAGTTCTTCTTTGGATACCTTTCCATCCCGGTACTCTCTTACAATTTTGTTTTCGTACATGGAATATTTCTTCTTTGTCCAGAATTTCAGCTTGTGGCGGATTACCCACCAGGCCGGAACCCAGATATATTTATGCATGGCCGGTGACACAGATCCGATCATCCAGCAGTCTCTGTCACAGCAGCGGACTTTTTTGCGGACTTCTTCTGCCTGAGAGGAATTCCATAATTCTTCCCAGGTCTGTTCATTGAGATTTCCCATGACTTCTTTATCTTTTGTTCCGTTACATGGCATTACATCTCCATAAGGGTCAATGAAAAACGTATCAAAAGACATGTCACAGGGAAGAAGACGCTTCTGCCCGTAAATGTAGTTAATCAGTCCATGATTAAAGTACGCACGGAACCACTTTTTCGGAGAATTGGAATTCAGTAATTCATTGACAAGTTTTTCGAAATTCTTTGCAACCATAGGTCTGTCGTGGATAATATTTTTTGCTTCCACAAAATAAAAACTGTTGTGAAGGGATGCAGTTGCAAATTCCATTCCCATCTTGTCTGATAAACGGTAAAGCGGTACCAGGTCTTTTGCATTCTTATCCTGTACGGTCATTCCGAATCCGACATCTTTCATTCCCATTTTCCGAAGTTCTTTCAGTGTTTTGTAGCCTCTGTTAAAGCCATCCTTAAGGCCACGGATCTCATTGTTGGTTTCTTCCAGTCCTTCAATGGAAATACGGATTCCGACATCCGGAAATTCCTTACAGAGTTTGATAATACGGTCTGTAAAAAATCCATTGGTGGAGATTACAATACGGTCGGATTTTTTGTAGAGTTCCCGGACAATTTCCGGAAGATCTTCTCTGATGAAAGGCTCCCCTCCGGTAATATTGGTAAAATACATTTCCGGAAGTTTCTTTAAGGTTTCAATACTGATTTCTTCCTCCGGTTTGGATGGACATTTATACCGGTTGCACATGGTACATCGAGCATTACATCTGTATGTTACAATAACAGTTCCATTTAATTTTTTTGCCATAATCTTCTACTCCTGCTGTTTTCTACCTGTTTTCTTCTGTCATAATACTCCCAGATAAAGCCAAACAGATAAAATAAGGTGAAATTCATTCCTGTACGGATTACCAGTGTTTCAAGAAATCCGTAAATAAAAAATATTCCATATACAATTACATAATCCAGACGTCTTCTCTCAAACATCCACCACAAAGTTCCTGCATGTAAAAAGATAAAATACAGAAACAATACGATTCCAAAGCCCAGAAGCAGATACATATAACCGTTATCCAGCGTATACAGCCCCGCTTTTTCGGCTTCTTTTGGATCAGACTTATAGTACATTAAGGGCTGGCCCCATAAAGAAAATCCATAGTACTGATAGTACTTGACAGCTTCCGCAATACGTGCGCCAAAAGTGCCAAACAGTTTTTTAAAAATCTCCCCGTCTTTACAGAGGCAGACAAAAACCGTCGTTATGCCCAGAACCCCCAGATACCCGGCCAGGAAAAGATTTCTCACCACTGTTATTTTCCGGTACAGGAACTGTGTTACTCCACGCTTATTATACAGCACAGTGCAGATCAACAGCAGTCCCAGAAGCAGTACTACAGTACTGCAATCTGTAACTGTTTTCACAAAAACCATTGTAATTATGATTCCCAGATAATGGACCAGCCTCAGTCTTCCTTTTCTCAACAGCCAGAACAGTAACACAAGCT
Organism: Blautia sp. MCC269; assembly: GCF_018785655.1. NCBI lineage: Bacteria > Bacillati > Bacillota > Clostridia > Lachnospirales > Lachnospiraceae > Blautia > Blautia sp. MCC269. The sequence goes on from NZ_WQQE01000006.1 coordinate 83,048, forward strand.
GAAGAATTTTTGATGCGGCTGTATTCGGGTGTGAAAATCCCAGACTGTACGAAGCCACCAGATGTCCACTTTTTATCGTTTTACCAAGCGGTACAATGCCGGCTGCACATAAGCTCTCCAATATTATAAAACTGACAAGATGGCTTCCAAACAAACATTCCGTGATTTTTCTTGCCCTTACGTTTTTTCCTGCACATAAAAACCACAATGCCATGGAAAGAAACACATCTGTCGGATTATGTGTATATACCATAAAACCAATAGTTTCTGTTATTGCGATCAAAAATATCATCCGGGGCTCTTCTGCTATATCAAAGATCATTTTTAATACAAGCAATGCTTTGATCATATTAATAAAGGCAATATAATGTTCCCATTTTACCAGTGGAATATATGTTAATATACTTCCCTCTCCGACAAGTGTTGAAATTATAATATATGTGCACAAACATGCAAGATACAGTATTTCTTTCCAGTTAACATCCCGCTGCATTTTACTTTTCATTCTGTTCCTCATTTCCGTGTTTCTGTGGCTTAGCTGCCTTCTGCCGGGCAGGCAGCACTGCCTCTGTTTCCGCTCATGTAGTCTTTGGATTTGACGGTTTCCGCATGAACCGGTACCGGTGCGAAAATACCTGCCAGTATTTCCCGTCCTTTTTCTTTAATGTGATCGGTGATTTTTTTCTTTCCTTTTCCAATAATCTCATCAAAGAATTTCACACCGCCAAAAGCAATGATTCCTTTTCCAATAGTTTTCCATGCCACATTTGCAATCTGGGATCTGGCTGCCTTTGTCATTACCTGTTTCCATACAGCTGCCATACTTCCTCTTCCTGCTGTGATCTTCGGAATCTTGATGTATTTGGACGCAGAACCAAAGATTGCTCCTGCGGTAGCTCCTCCTGCGGCACTTTTGGCTGTATTGTATGCCAGATTGGCAAAGGAGTAACCGTCTTCCTTACGGTAGCCTTTGGCTCCTGTAGCCATGCTCAGACCATCTCCCACAAAAGTTTCCACGGCTGCTCCTGCTGCTCCTGCTGCCATGGTGTTTCCACCGCTTGCAACAAAAACGGTTCCTGTTGTAAAACCACCGGCTGCTGTTCCCACATAGCTCTGCCAGGAACTTACCGTTGGCTTTCCGTTTGCAATGGAAGTTACCACATCTCCGGCTGCTTTTACTGCCACATTGGCAACTGCGCCTACAATTCCTCCGGCCAGCCATGCCACTACCTGGCCGGTGGGGTCATACATATTCACCGGATCATTGAGGCAGTATGTATACGCATTGAGAGTCAGAGGCACGGTGATGGCTCCGGCCCATGGATCTTTGCTCAAAAATCTTCCAAGCGTCGGGGCGTATTCTCTTGCGTTGGCATAGAGAAGTCCGTCAGATGGTTCCTGACGGTATCCGGTGAAGCCCCAGCCTGTGTATCCGTTTCCGGAAGTTTCCTGGTTTCCAAAACTGTCACATCCTGCATACACAGATTTCTGTCCTTTTTCAATCCTGTATACAGGAGTCATTCTCTCATCATTTACGAAGAATGAGGTTTTTCCTGCTTCCGTTTCACCTAAGATTCCTTTATCTCTCAAGATATTCCGGTAAGAAGCTCCGCTTCGGATACTGAAAAGATGATTGTGTTCTTCGGATATATCGTAGATATATTTTTCGCAGACCGGTTTCTGTCCCTGGATTTCTGTGGCTGCGCTGATCCGGTTTCCAAATCCATCGTTGGCATAACGTGCTGTCATCTCCGGTGTTTTCAGTGCGGTAAGCCGGTTTCTCACATCAAAAGTAAACTGTCTTACAGGATTTCCATTGACAGCTTCCTCTGTCATGTTTCCTCTCTTGTCGTAGAAAAACTGCGAAGTTACCCCGCCGGTGCAGGAACTGATCAGCTGGTTCAGAGAATTATACTGATACTCTGTATATTTCCCGCCAACTGTGGATGCAGTACGGTTTCCAAATCTGTCATAAGTATATTTTTCTGCTGTCTGGCCATTTTTCAGTACCTGGATCAGCTGACCTGCCGGATCATAATGATAGGAAAACTGTTCTTTTTCTTTTCCTTCTTTTATGAGTTCTGTTCTGCGGCCGGCCCTGTCATATCCACAGGAAATCTTTTCGTCCAGCTGACCGTTTCGTCTGCTGCAGATCTCTGCAAGATTTCCCTGAAGGTCGTACCGGTAGGAAGCAGAAAATCCACCTGGATATTCCAGGTTTTTGATTCTTCCATCCGGATAGTATGAATACTCTACTCCCTCCTGAGAATTTTTGCAACCGGTAATTCGCAGACCCTCGTCGTAAGTATAAGTAGTTTCCATGCCATCCGGGTAAATAATTTTCTTCTTTTCTCCACGAAGTCCCCACTCAAATTTCAGGATTTCCTTCTCCGGATTCATGATTTCCTGAATCCGTCCCATAACGTCTATGTGGATTTCGGTAGTTCCGTTCCAGTCTTTTATGCGGATCGGATTTTTGAATGTATCATACTCATAGGCAATATCTGTTCCATCGGAAAATCTGTATCCACGAACGGTTCCGTCCGGATTATAAGTACAGCTGACACTGGTTCCGTCCGCATCCGTCCTCTTCAGCGCCCTTCCGCATTTGTCATAGACAAAGGTTGTTCTGTTTCCTGCCGGGTCTGTAACACCTGTAATGTTTCCTGCCAGATCTCTCTGGTATACGGTTGTTCTCAGAGCTTTCTGTTCCTGATTCAGGCTGTTGAGAACACCAGCGTCAATTCTTCCATCTTCCGGCTGGAGGATGGCAGTCAGACGGCGGCATCGGTCATAGTGGTACCCGGTCTGATTCCCAAGGGCATCGGTAATGCATTCCAGAAGTCCTCCCAGGGAATACTGGTATGCGGTCTTTTCTCCTTCTCCGTTGACAACGGAGATTACATTTCCGAGGCCATCGTATTCGTAAGTTTCACAGATTCCGTTTTCCTGTTCTGCACGGATGACGCGGCCCAGCACATCGTAGTTAAAGAACCACTTTGTTGTTTCATTTTCTGTGATCTGTGTGATGTTTTCGTTTATATCATAAAAGAATTCCCGGGATTTTCCATCCATATGAGATTCTTTTTTCAGAAGGCCGCCTGGATAGTATTCTCTCTTTTCCATAATTCCCTGGGCATCTTCGATCTGTTCCAGATTTCCAAGGCAGTCATAGCGGAATTTTTTTTCATATCCGTCTCTGTCCCGGAAGGAAGTCATATTTCCGGAAAGGTCATAGGTATATTCTTCTGCTGTTCCATCGGAATACCGGACTTCTGTCACATTTCCAAGGGCATCGTAGGAAGCCTTTACTTCCATATCCGATGGATCTTTGATATAGTCCGGGCGGTTCAGGGCATCGTAGCCCAATGTGTGAACGCCGCCTTCCGGGTCAATTCTCTTTATGAGGTTTCCACAGCTGTCATAGCTTAACTGGTTGACTGCGCCTTCCGGATCTGTAACACGTACCAGGCGGTGAAGAGCATCGTACTCATAGCGGGTAATGCCGCCCTCACCGTCTGTTTTTTCTGTCAGGTTCCACATAACGTCGTACTTCATGCGGGTGCAGCATCCATCCGGATCTGTGACGCAGACCGGTTTGTTCATCTCATTATATTCAATTTCTGTGACACCACCATTGAAATCCGTGATCTGAATCAGGTTTCCGCAGGCATCGTAACGGAGATGTCTTTCCTCACCCTTAGCATTTCGGATCATGATCAGATTATCGGCGTCATCGTACTGATATCTGGTCACATTTCCGAGAGCATCCCGTTCGGAAATTACCTGGTTTCTGTCATTATATCCGTAGACATTTTTTCCACCCATGGTGTTTGTGATGGATTCCAGCTTTCCGCCATTGTCATAGCTCATATAGATTCTGCTGTTGTCCGGACGTGTCCATACTACAGGCTGGTCATTTTCATCGTACTCATAGGTTTCCCGGTTTCCAAAGGCATCTTCTGTCCAGATCTGGCGTCCTTTTTCGTCATACTCTGCCTGATGCACCAGCTGACCGTTCATAAAGACGCTTTTCAGCTGGTTTCTGCCTGTATATTCGATATCCATCTGGTCATCCAGAGGAGAAGTGAAACGGCTCATGTTGCCGTTTTCATCGTAATCGTAATAACTGGTATTTCCTCTTTTGTCGGTAAAAGATGTTCTCTGGTTGTTATCGTTGTAGGTAAAAGATTCCTCACCATCTGCATAAATGTTCTTCGTATTGCGGAAAAGATCATCGTGTTCATAAGTGATCCGGTTTCCGTTCTGTTCGGTCATGATGACCTGGTTCTGCTCATCCAGATATTCGTATTTTACAATTCCACCGTCCGGGAATCTCTGAAGAACGGTTCTTCCTTTTTCGTCGTATTCATTCTTAAGAGCGGTAATTCCTTTGGAATTCACGATTTCTGTAAGATTTCCGTTGCCGTCATAGAGATAGCTGCTTTCTCTTCCCTGGGAATCACACACAGAAGAAAGACGTCCGTTATCACAGTAGATATTCAGACTTCGGCCGGACTGATCTTTTATTTCTTTCAGGCTTCCGGATTCGTCGTAATCAAAGGCTATGTAATCTCCGTTCTTATCTACAACTTTCCGGAGAAGTCCTTCCGCATAGTTCAGGGAAACCCGGGAACCTTCCGCTGTTTCTTCTTTCTGCAGAATTCCGTTTGTATCAAAATGCCAGGACATGCCTTCATGATCGGTTACACAGTAACCGTCTTCCGTTTCCTGAAGTTCTGCCAGGGTTCCTTTTTCCGGTGTGTAATTTTCTCCTTCCCGGAAAAACTTAAGCTGGGAAGCGTCATCCCGGATCATGGTAATCTGGTCCGCTGCAGTCTTTAAAACAACTTCCCAGTTATGCATCCATCCTCTTCCCAAAATTCCGCCTGCAGGGTTCTGCATATTGTAGAAAATCCGAAAGGAAAGATCCATGTCTGCTTCCACATGCAGAAGTGTTTTTTCGTATACATAATTTCCGTTACAGAGATTGACTGGGTCTTTGCTGTAGGCACTGGAATTATCGAGGCCGTATTTTTCACTTACCGCATCAATCTTATTGCGGATATCTGACAGACTTTTTTCTCCACGATTGCCGGAACCGCTGCCATTTTTGCCCAGAATCCGGTTCTCCGCATTCTGATACAGAGCCGTGATTTCTTCCAGTGCACTGGAAAGGACCTGAAGTCTCTGTTTTGCAGTTGATACATTCTGAAGATTTCCGTTGAGTTTTCTTTTTATCTCTGCCATTGCAGATGAACAGATCTGCAGATTGTTCATGACATTCCTGACTTCACTTTCAATTTCCGTAACCTCTGACGCCAGCCGTTTTTCCTGATCTGCCGCCTGTTTCATTCCTGAAAATCTTGTTTCAAATTCAGACACGCCTGCACACCTCCCATTAGTAGCTTTATTTCTTTTTCATAAACTTACGGATAAACATTTTTCCTGTGTTCCAGTATTCACATACGATGGACTCCTTCAGAACCAGAAGCATAATTCCATATACCAGGAAGAATACAATTCCCCCTGCAAGGAGCATCGGAAATGTTGAAAGACTGCTCTGGCGAATGGCCATGGATGCCACGGATGCCAGACAGACCGCAGTAACGGATTTCCAGATCTCCGCTCCTCCGAAGAGTTTTCCAAGATCTTTTTTCAAAATACACATCTGATAAGCCAGAACAACCAGTTCCGCAGAGACTGTTCCGATGGCAGCTCCGGAAGCTCCCAGTCTCGGAATCAGAATTGCATTGATAATCAGGTTGATGGTGGCTCCTGCAATTTCTGAATACAGGACATATTTTTCTTTTCCCATAGGAATCAGTATCTGTATTCCTGTGATATTGCTGAGTCCGATGAGAAGCAGGGTTGGCATAATGATCTCCATAGGGAGAATCGCCCTTTCAAAAAGTTTTCCGGATACCAGATAGATGGTAGGTTTTGCAAAAATAATAAAGAACATTGCCAGGGAACCACCGGCTATAATCTCGAAAGCAGCTGCCTTTTTTGCCAGTTTCCAGAATTCTTTCCGGTTTCCTTTTTCCCAGTGATAGGATACTCGGGGAAGCAGTACGGTTCCCAGAGAAGTTACCACGCTGACAAGAATATTTTTGATCTTTACAGCAGCATCGTAACAGCCGTTCTCATCTGCGCCTTTGATAAACCCAAGCATTACGCTGTCCATGTTTGTATAAATGGTTGTAGCCACGGACATTCCGAAAAAAACAAAAATCGGTTTCAGATGCTGCCGGAAATGATAGCCTCCTACAGGACGAACCGAGATCATTTTGTGAAGATTGATAAAGTTCATAGCATTGGAACCTACCAGCGCAAGGACGGTAAAAAATCCATAAGCCACATAATCATCGCTGTTATGTATAAATACAAAAATGCATACAAACGCAACAAATTTGAAAATAATGGAGCGGACCGTAATATAAGTATACTGTTCCAGTCCTTTATACAGCCACTCCACACCAAGGGTGTTGAAAAAGATCAGAATACCCATGACGAGAAACAACGTCTTTTCCTGCCTGAGCCGTGGGGTAAAAAATATGGCGGCAAAAAAGGCGGCGTATGACAGGAAGCAGGTAATCATATTGATAATCAGAACTTCCTGTACTGTACGGCTTAATTTTTCCCGGTCATCTCTCACTTTCGCACATACGCGGATTCCATATGTGGGAATGCCAAGCTGGGCAAACATGGTAAAATAGGTGATTATCGCATTTGCAAAACTTACCATTCCCATTCCATATGGCTTCAGAATTCTGGACGCATATGGATAGGTGAGAAGTGGAAACAGGATATTACTTCCTGTAAGGATTACATTCATTATAAAATTGTATGTCACAGATCGATTGTCGGCCTTTTTCACTATTAGTTCCTCTTTTTATCCCTGATATAACTTAATCGTTTCCTGAACGATTTTATCCCAGTTGTATTTGCCACAGATAAAATCTGCGGATTTTGCCTTATAGCCTTCCACCACTTCCGGATGATCACAGAGATCCTGAAGTTTTTCCCGCAGATCCTTTACGCTGCCTTTTCTAAAAGTTACACCACAGTCTTCTATAACTCCGGTACAACCGGAAATATCGGAAGTGAGACAGCAGTTTCCGTAACTCATCGCCTCCATCAGACTTAAAGGCATGCCCTCCAGATCACTGGGCAGAGTATAAAGATATGCATTGCTGTAAAGTTCTTCCAGTGTTTTTCCCTGGACAAAACCTGTGAAAATGATTCTTTTATCACCGGACGCAAATTCTTTCAGTTCTTCCATGAATTTTCCGGTGTCGCTGACACCGCCTGCAATTACAAGCTTTTTGTCCGTATGTACCTTTTTGAAACTTTCAATCAGATAACGCAGTCCTTTTTCCGGTACAATACGGCCCAGAAAAAGAATATAACCATCTTTTTCAAGTCCCCATTTCCTGGAAATAGCATCTGCCTTTCTCTGAACCGGACGATTAACTCCATTTGGAATCAGCCATGTTTTCCGTCCGTACTGTTTCTGAAAATATTTCTGTTCTCCTTTATTCAGAACAATGATTTCATCCGCAAAACGGACTGCACACCGCTCTCCCATATAGATAAATTTCGATGCCAGGCCATTTTTCCATTTTTCACGGGCCCAGTCGATCCCATGAATGGTACAGACTACTCTCTTTCCAAAAAGTTTGGGCAGCCAGCTGAAAAACGCTGGTCCCTCCGCATGGATATGTACCACATCATAATTTCCGAATGCTGTTCGAAGCGCTGCGAAAAAAGATGCTGTCAGCGCCGCAAAGCCCTTTTTCTCTATGGTAAAAACGTAACGGATATCGATTCCTTTATACTCATGTACTGCTTTTTTATCGAACTGTGCACCACTGACATGATGTCCTCTTCTGTTAAAACAGGTTACATGATAGCCCTTCTGAACCAGGCGTGTACCCAGTTCCTCCACAACGATCTCAACGCCGCCTTCCCTGGAAGGAATTCTCTTATGTCCAAATATGGCAATATTATGCACTTCTCTCATTGCTCAGTTTTTCCTCCATAAATGCGTTTGATTTTTATCAGATATCATCATTCCCGTCAGTGCCATCAGCCAGAAGGGATGATATGCGATTTCCATCAGATGCTGCTCCATCACACAGCACAGAAAAACTACCATCAGGATAAACATCCTTCCCGGCATCTGTGCTTTCATCAGCCGGAACATAATCCATACGGATAAAACTGTAAGCATAGCCAGAACCAGTATTCCGTACTGCAAAAGTATATTAATGTACGAGGAATCCAGGAAAAAATATTCCACACCGTCTTTCAGGTGAAGGGCTCCTCCATTTCCATTCATGACCACTTCCTGACCAAGAAGGGGGATGGAATAACGTTCAAATCCCTCATGTCCCTGTGACAGCCGCGTATTCAGGATTCTGTTCAGAAGTCTCATCCAGCCGTAATCCTGATTGTAAAGCAGTGCCAGAAGTATAGAGCCCACCGCACAAACCGGCATACAGAAAACACCTGCTCTCTGTATTTTCCTGTTTTCCTTCAGAATTTCTTTTTTCTTCAACAGGAAGAAAAGCGCCAAAATCCAGAGCCCCAGAGCGCTTGTCCTTGCTCCGCAGAAATACAGACAGAACACACCAAGACAGGCCGTAAAGATAATATCTCTGTACCGGATATTTCGAACCTTCAGCCACAGATAACAGGCTGCTGAAAAAAACACATGTGCTGAAAAATCTGTTGGATAAATACTTCCAAAAGATATTCTTGTGATACCGCCACGTTCTTTCTGGACATAAATAAGATTTTCGATTTTTCCGGTCAGTGCCGCAGCCATTGTGACCAGCAGGCATCCTGTGGATACCCACAGGAATACCCGGATCACTTTGTCTGAATCCACATCCCTGGCTCCAATAATCAGAACAGCCAGTTCCAGTACATATCTTCTCATATAGTGATGCCAGCAGAGAATCAGTACTCCGGCCGCAATTCCCGCAATCAGGATTTCATATAATTTCCAGGGCCGGCCGCAGGAAATCTTTGCAAATACGACCAGAACCCCAAAAATAAATACCAGATGCAGCTGTGTATCTGTCCATCCATAAGAAAACATGGTCGTATCCTTAAATGCCATTACTGTAATCATCACAAAGAAAAGCAGATACAGATTTTCGAAAATATTCTGTTTTTTTTCATCCGCTTTGCGGTATATACTCATTACTGTGTTCTGAATCATGATACTCCCAATATTATAATTTCACCATTAATTATTCTGTGGTACCAGATCAATGGAATTGTATTTCAGGCTGTCATAGCAGTCTATCCAGGTATAGTTCACCGGCTGATGTGTGGTTTTATCATATACCAGAATATGTAAGCCACGCTGCTCATTGGTCATTTCCTGACCATCCATGACAATCTGTGCAAGAGAATCTTCCAGTCCATTTCCTTCACTGATCACATTAAAGGAATGTCCGTCATAGCTGAAGTCATTCAGTGAAATCTTCATATCGGAAAATTCATCATTGCTTCCGTTTGTGAAGCTTAATTCTCCCAGATCATTTGCAAACAGGCCAACATAACTCTTCTGGAAGGAATCGTCTCCGTCAAATGCAGCAGTTACGCCAATCTGGCTCATTGCGTTCTGAATATCTGTATCCATGTTGCTGGTTCCCTCATCACCTACAGCCATGATAACCATATAGTTATCTTTATTTACCGCAAGGTTGTTAAAATATTCGATAATGTGCTGTTTTCTTTCTTCCTTCTTGTCCGTATATTTAAGGGAAATCCATTCTTTTCCATGGTTCTTGGAAAGTGGCGGATTATCATTTCCCTGATTGTTCCATGCATCGTACCAGATACGGTCTACAATACAGTCGTTTTCCTCATCATAAACAACAATATTCAGGCCCGCTTCGTTTGATGCATAATTTACAGTTCCACTGGAAATTTCCGCTACCGGTGAAGCGTCATCTGCATCGTCTTTTCTTCCGTTGCTCTTCAGGTGGAAAGTTCTTCCATTTAATGCTGTATAATCAGCTTCCAGTGCCACACCGTCCTCAGAGGATTTGCTCTGCTCCAGGACCAATTCGGAAGTACCGTCTGTGTGCGTTTTTACCACTGCAATGTATCCGTTTCTAAATGCCTCCGGCGCACCGAGAATATCGCTGTGAATTCCCAGTTTGTTCAGCTCACCAGCGATATTATCAATCTCTTTGCCGTCATCTTTAACGGAAAACATTACTGTATAACCGGAATTTGACAGCACATTCAGATAATCACGGATAGAACTTCCATCCGCAGCATCACGGAAATATTTTGCAGTTTCCAGTGTGGCTTCTTTCTGTGCCAGCTCTTCTGGAGTTACAAAAGTAGTCATAAATCCTGTAATACCCTGCAGTTCTTCGGAATTATCCGTGTAGTCTGTCGGATTGAGCATAAAGTCTCTCTCCTCATCATTGGTCGGATTTTCACAGAAGAAGGCAATATTCTGTTCTTTTACTCTGTCTTCATTTCTAAGATATACATTACTCCAATAACTATTGGTGCCAAAGCATACCGCCTTGATATTATATTCTTTCCAGTAATCCAGAGACTGCTGCATGGTCATGCCATCATTATCTGCTCTGAACATGATTTTCAGATAATCCTCAGCCTTATTAATATTATTCCATTCTTCAAAAGCTGCCGGAGTGTCCACAACAGCGATCGTCTTCTGTATAAGGCCTGCCTCATTAAGCATATCGTATAACGTCTGTTTGTCCATATCTTCTGAAACTTCTACCAAAAGCTGTAAATCTTCTTTGCTTTTGATATATTCCGCAATATTCTGGAAATCTATGCCATAGCTCTCACTGTATTCCACAAAACGTACACCCTGATTATAAAGTTCATCCAGCCTGGAATTTACCGCATCTTTATTATTATCGATACCACCAATTTTCATAATCTGTCTGACATCTGTCTGAGCGTCATTTCTCCAACAATTATCAATCCAGGAATTATCAATTAATCTTCCATATACATTCTTTTCTATATCATTACTCTTAGCTGAAGTCTCATATCCTTCTTTTGTTTTCGGACAAATTTGTACTGTTATCTTTGTTTCTTTATTAATCTTTTCAATAAGATCTTCGTCAACCTGTACATTCAAAACACCGTCTTCAACTTTTCCATCTTTCAGAGCGGTTCCATTTACATAAACAATTACATTCTCTGGAAGATCCTCACCTTTGATTCCAAGTGTAAACGCTTCTTTCAGACGAATGGCGTCACTGGTAATGCTTCTGCCATTCTTCACAAGCTCTGTAACCTGCGGAACCTTGATTTCGGAATCATATACCTCTATATCCGCTTTTTCGGAAGAGGAAGAGAAAAGTCCCATGAAATGTGATTTTGCATAGAAGGAAAGATCTCCTGTTCCTTCAACGGAGAACGCAACTTTCAGCTCTTTATCCGATTTCTCAATGATTTTCAGGTCTTCGACTTTCTGATTATCCAAATACAGGCTGTCCACTGCGGAAAGATTACTTCCTTTGATTACCAGCGGGTCTTCTTCCGTAAATACGGTGTTTCCGTCCAGCTGTTCCGGGATGCTTCTTACATCCAGAGATGGCTGTTTGCTTTTTGCTCCGGCAAAACCGATTCCTGCAACTGCACCTACTACCACAACTGCTGCCGCCACACCAATGACTACTTTTTTATTTCCGGAACCGGTTTTCGGTCCTTTTTCTTTACCTCCACCGGTACTAAGAAGCTCTCTTCTGAACTCTTCCATGGAGCGGTATCTGTCCTGGCCTTTTACGGCAAGTCCTTTCAGAAGAACCGCTTCCTGTTTCTTTGGCATGGATACCCCAAGCTCTGAAGGTTTTTTGAGGGTATCTTTCTCCACACGCTGGATGGATTCTTCCGGAACCTGGCCTGTAATACAGAAATAGATGGTTGCCGCCATTGCATAGACATCGGTCCATACGCCCTGATTTCCGTCTGTATGATACTGCTCAATAGGTGTATATCCCTTCTTTGCAATAACCATGTTACTGAGGCCTGTGTTTGCCTGAATTTTTGCACCACCAAAATCCAGAAGCTTCAGGGAACCGTCTCCGAGAACCATGATGTTATCCGGACTGATATCTCTGTGGAGAATTCCATGCTCATGGAGATTCTGAAGAGATGACATAACCGAATTCAGTTTGGAAGTCACTTCATTGACGTTCAGTTTTCCGCCCTGTGCTTTTACATATTCCTTAAGGTTGATTCCATCCAGATATTCCAGTACCATGTAAACGGTATCATTCTCATAGAAGAAATCATACACTTTTACAATTCCGGTAAGATCATCCAGATGTGCGATAATCTTTGCTTCTCTTTCGAACTTTTCACGATTCAGACGGTAGTACTGCTCCTGAGAGTCTCCCGCACTGGTGCTGACAGAGATGGAAGTAGAGGTACTGTTATCTCTGTACATATATCCCTGTACAAAAAATTCCTTGATTGCCACAACACGTTCCAGCATCATATCCATCGCGATATATGTGATTCCAAAACCGCCTTTTCCCAGAACTTTTCCTACAAGATATCTTCCATTCAGCACTGTATACGGTGTCAGAACATATGGAGGCATCACATAGGTACTCTGATCAAAATGGCAGTGAGGGCATATATTCTGCTCCGGTTCTTTCTCTTTCATACAGTTAATACATAATCTTGAAAAATCCATGATATATTTCTCCTTCCCTTTCACCGGTATTATTCATCCTCTTTTTCCAGATCTTCCATAAACCGGGATTTTTTCCTCAGTTCTTCCCCGACTGTATCCAGGCCGAAACGTTCCACCAGAGTCTGCTCATAGGAAAACACATTGGTTCCCAGTCCCAGACGGTTTCCGTCAATCTCAGCTCCCAGTGCAGCCAGTGTTGTTGGAAAATAATCCAGTAATGTATATTCCCTTTTTTCTTTCTGCTGCGGTTCCACAGCAGAATTGATAAATGATGTATATACTCTCCGTTCATAATCATCGGAAACCGGGTCGCAGAAGTCCGAATCCATGGTTGTATGATCTCCGGTGAGAACGATGGTAGTATCTTTATAAAAATCCTGCTTTTTAATCCAGTCCACAAATTCACTGATCTGTCTGCTGGAACAGGAAATTACATTCGCATATTGGTTGTCTCCCCACTGGTCTTCACACTGTTCACAGACATAGCCGTCCTCAAAATGTGTGTCAACCGTAAGAATGGTTATATTAAACGGCTGGTCGCTTTTTGACAGCTCCAGCATTTTCTCTTTTGCAAAGGCAAAGGAACGTCTGTCCTCAAATCCCCACCAGACCTTATAGTCTTCCGGGATCAGTTTTCGTTCTTTTGCACTATTATAATCGATAATGTCAAAATTTCCATGCTGTTCAAAAAAATGGTCTTTTCCCGCAAAAGCAGCTTCTGATCCAAGGATAAATACCTGCTGGTATCCCTGCTCCTCCAGAATATCTCCCAGAGCTACCGTATTGGAAAAGAATCCTTCCCTTGTGTCCATTTCATTGGCATCAATACTTGTCTTTAACGGAATTCCGCAGCTCTGTCCAAAAATGGCACCCATGGTAAAACCGGTTCCCGGAACGACATAGCCGCCGTTGAGTTTTTTGTCAGTGCCTGAAAAATCTTCATTTTCCTGTGCAAGTGTAGTAAGTTCCGGAATATAATCATCCTCGAAACCACCGCCGTTCTTTTTGTCCGTATAAGTGGTTTCCATAGATTCCATGTAGATATATACGAGATTTCTTTTTTTCTCCGGAAATTTAATGTCTACCTTGGAAGGATCCACATAAAATCCATCGATCAGCTCGGAGTACTGCCCCTGTTCATCCAGGTAAGATCCAAAATCTATGCTGTTCCAGAAATTTACCGCAGAAAAAGCGGTCGTTCCTGTGGACGCAGCCAGGACAATTCCGCTGATACTCCAGAAGAGGCGTTTTTTCTTCAGAATACCGGTAATTACCAGTAACACTGCCGCTACAATCGCAATTACAACTGCCGGAACCGCACAGTTTTTTATGAATTCGTCAATCATTGCCTGATTTGTGCCCTCAAGAGGCGCCCGAAGGTGAAAAACCAGCTCATCGGCAGTAAGATGGTTCCATGTCTTCAGCGCCCACTTTGCGGAACAGGTGGCCAGCACTGCCACAAACGCCAGAACCGTAAGCAGTAAAACCACAAAACATTTCAAAATCTTCAAAAATACTCTGTTTTTTTTATCTTCTTTCATCTTTTTCCGTTTCTCTTTTCCAAAAATGTCCCTCTGATAAACGGTGCTGCCGCAAACAGAAACGGGTTTACATAAATATCTGTCAATCGTGGTTCTACAAAACAGTACATCAGTACGCAGAGAACCAGTATGATTCTTCCATCCTGATACTGAATTCTGACTGCCCTGCTCATAACAATCAGAATGACAAGTACCAGAATAAATATCAGAATGCCATAATTCATAAGAATTCTGGCGTAGGAATTGTCTACAAAATTATAGCTCTCCAGCAGGCTGTCCGTATTATCTGATCCACCAAATCCGACCCACTGGATATTTTTTCCAAATAAATGAACTCCGTAATTGCGGAAACCGGCTGTCATGTACTGAATCCTCTTGGTGAGAAGACGATCCAGCAGCTGTCCCAGACCGGTCCGGGATATGGCGCACATTCCCGCCATGATAAGCGTCATCAGAATGCCAAATCCATCCACAAGAAATCCCCAGACCCTGCCTGCAAAAATTTCTTTTTTTCGGACCAGACCGAAAATATAGACACCGGCTGTCATTACCGCAATCATCAGAAATCCAAATCTGGAATCTGTCAGCTTAAACAGAATCAGATTGAGGACTTCAATCAACAGCATATCCAGCAGCGAGAGTTCCATCTTCATAACCCAGCAGTAAAGTACCACAATAAAAAACAGATCGGACATCATGGTACTTGGATAGTTGAATCCAAGGGCATGGCGGATGGGAATATCCTGTCTCTTAAACATAAGATCTTCGATGACTCCATAAGCACACAGGCCTCCGGTCAGCATCACTGTCACGGAAAGCATGGTCAGAACTGCTTTTACGATATCATCCAGATCTATGCTTCCTGATGCCATTATAAATATGACACAAGCCAGAAACGACCGGTCTCCGCAAACAAGGGCACTGATGCCGGCCACTGCCAGTATCAGGAAACACCAGAGACTTCTTCTGATATCTGTAAGATACGGATGGAACCATTTTCCATCTTTAAACGCAATATGTTCATCTGCAATCAAAACAATTCCGAAATAAAAAGCGATATAACGCAGATAAACAAACAGCTCATTCCAGTATGAAGTTTCCACCAGCAGGGTTGTCTGCAGGATCGTCGGAACGCAGTACAGGAAAAGTCCTGTATAAAATAATTGGGATTTTAATTTCGTTCTGTTATTGTTCATTGCTTTCTATCTCATCTGTTATCTTTTTCAGGGAACTTCCTTCTCTTAGATGCTCTCCTGTTTTCTTTACATTCTGAAGCATCTCCTTGTATTCCTCTTCTGTCATCCGGTTTATCAGTTCCGGAATCTCTTCCAGGCTTTTTACTGTAAGGCCCAGTTTCTGTTCCCGTATCCATGGTGCGATGGCAGCCTGTTCCCATACGATTACAGGCATTCCGCTGGCCAGATACAGGGATGCTTTGTGGGGATTGTTGAATTTCAGGTATCCTCCAAATGCGCCCTGGCATTCGTGGACACTTCCTCCGTCCCAGACAAGTCCCCAGCCTTCCTTCATCACAGACGGAAGCTGCTCCGGTGTATACTGTCCTTCATAAATCACCTGAGGATTCTTTTCGGTTTCCTGATAGTTTGGACCATACAGATGATATTCCAGATTTCCCTGCACCTGTTTCAGGTCCTTCAGAAATCCACATTTTTCTGCTTTCAGGTTTCCGGCAATGGCGATTTCGTAACGGTTTCTTTCTGATGCAGGCTGAAATCCCGGAATCCGGTAATCAAACAGCCCCAGGATATGAATTCTCTGGAAGCTGTAACCTTTTTCCAGAAGATACTGCTTCATCTTCTCGTTATGGACAATCACTTCGTCGGCAAGCTCCAGGAACTCTTTTTCGGAAGCAAAAGTAAGACCTCTGAGACTTTCCAGATCGTGTATCAGAAGAATAATCCTGGTATTCTTCTTTTTCATTTTCCGTACAAAGGGTACTGCCAGCTGACTGACTTTCGGATACATGGCCAGGGGATACTGTATGATAATCCGGTTGTTGCTGTCGGCTACTTTGCTGACATGGTTCCAGTCAGACAAAGTCAGAACTGACATTTTTAACTTGTCCAGCGTTCCCTTTTCTTCACTGTGATGCACACAGACCGGCGTATAACCACAGTTTTCCAGAATCTCTGCCA
This sequence comes from Blautia sp. MCC269, assembly GCF_018785655.1. Classification (NCBI taxonomy): domain Bacteria; kingdom Bacillati; phylum Bacillota; class Clostridia; order Lachnospirales; family Lachnospiraceae; genus Blautia; species Blautia sp. MCC269. Next base: position 99,463 of record NZ_WQQE01000006.1, read on the forward strand.
CATCGTTGCGGGCTTTGGAACCGGCATGGTTTTCACGGCTGTTTTTCTCAATTACACAGAAGTTTTTCAAGTTTTTTTACCTCCGTATGAATATCGTATCCACCCTTTATAAAATTCTGCCGGATCACCGTTTTTTCTTCTCTTTTTGATGTTTCTGCCATCTGAAACAGTGTATCCGTCCATTCTTCCACAGACGCATCCAGGGAAAGCCTTTTACAGTTTTCATTTAATATGCAGCTCTCCGGTACTGCCTGTTTGGAAGTTAGCATGGGCAAACCGTTGGCCTGTGCCTCCAGAGCCGCAATGGGTGCGCCTTCAAACCTGGATGGAAATACAAAAAGGTCAAAGGCACTGAGCCACTGACAGATATCCTGCTGCACGCCTGCCCAGTATATCTTTTTTTCGATTCCAAGTTCTGACGCAAGTTTTTTCAGTTTTTCCTCATCCTCTCCCTGTCCTACGAGAACAAGGCGGGCATCCGTTTTTTTCTTTCCCACACTGGCAAAAATCTTCAGAAGAAATTCCTGATTTTTCTGGAAATGGAGTCTTCCCACATTTCCCATGATATAGCTGTCCGCAAATCCCAGCTGCTCTCTTAACTGCTGCCGTTTTTTCGGATCAAACTGCATTCTTTCTGTAGAGATGGCATTGTGAATAATCTGCACCTGATCTTTCAGGGAATCCCTGTAAAACCAGCGGGACGCAGCTTCTGAGCATGCCCAGTAATCGGTCGCATATTTCTGGATTACCAGGCGGTTCAGATGGTGAAGAACTCCACGAAGCCGGGAATCCATGTTTTTTGAATTGTGGCTGTGGATAATTCTCTTCGGGATTCCGTATTTTCTGGCATATTTCAGATAGTCAATATTCGCAAGGCTACTTACATTGACCCATATGCATTCATATTCTTTTCCATGATTGCCGAAAAACGTCTGAATTTCCTGTCTGTATTTCCCGTAATTTTTGCTTCTGGCAGTAAAGTGGATCATCTTGCAGCCTCGCTGGATCAGTTTGTCTTCATAGGCCACTTTTTCGTAGGAATTACATAAAAAATCAAATTGAAATTCCGCCAGATTCATTTCCGATATGTAGTTATACAGAAAACTTTCCACCCCTCCGGGGTTTTCTGTCATTCCAAATACCAGTATTTTATGCATAATTTCTGTCCCCTTATTTCCTGCGCTGTCTGTGTCTTACCCCGGCGATCAGCTGCACCATCCTGTATAAATGAAGCTGAATACAGATCAGGGTTACTTTTCTTGTCATTGAAAAATTCTCAGGATGTACATTTTTCAGCGAATTTCGAAACATTTCTTTTTTCAGCAGTATGCGGAAATTCTCTATCCGCTTCTTTCCGGTTACCGGATTCTCCGGATGAAAAGAATAATTTACGGCAATCAGAAGAAGATGATACAGAACACAGCTGTCATATTCATCCTGAAGTCTTGCCATAACTTTTTCTTTTTCCAGGTCCATGCGGATTTTTTTCATTCCGTCTATGTAGCGTCCGGCATAATCCTCACGGAAACTGTGCACTGCAGAGTCGGAATTATAGCAGTAATAATAGCTGTTATATGGCACATTCCAGATTCTCGGATTCTTCAGTGCCACTCTTAACATAAATTCCGCATCTTCCGCTGCTGACAGTTCTGTGTCAAAACGGACTCCTGTTTCCTGAAGCCATTCTCTCCGGTACAGCTTGGCCCATACAAAGCCTGCTCCTGACTGAGGTTTCAGAATATCCTTCTGGAAACAGACCGGATTCATGGCTTCCATTTCTTTTTTGTAATAATGGCGGCTGCATTCCTCTCCCTGTATCATGGAGTAATCCATAACTGCCAGATCTATTTCTTCTTTTTTCAGCAGGGGACAGACTTTCCTAAAAGCATCTGCACAGATGTAATCATCTGCATCCATGAAAAAAATCCACGTTCCGCCGGCATGGTCAATTCCGTAATTTCTTGCGGCGGAAACTCCCTCGTGCTGTTTTTCATAAAAAGAGATTTTAAATTCCGCTTCCCCGGCAAACGCCTGGATTGCCGGGTTTGAACAGACTTCCTGATCTGGTCCGTCTGCTACCAGAATTACTTCTTTCCGAAGATCCTGAATCTCCTGCACGCTTTTCAGGCAGCGAAGCAGAAGTTCTTCCGAAACCTGATATACCGGAATGATAATACTGAGATCTGTGTCAGAAACTTGAGTCATACTTTTCTCCCAAAAACTTAGCCTTCAGAAATGCTTTTCCCTTGTGGAACCAGTTTACTTTTTCCATGTACAGAACCGGTACTTCACAGTAATGAATGTGATTTTTTTCGATCCATACATCCAGAAGAAGTTCGCCCACACGGCCGATCAGTCTTGCCTGATATGGATTATAGGTGGCAGGATCAATCTGTTCCTCTAGTTCCAGAAGCAGTGGAAACAGCCACTGACAGTATTCATCACAGATTTCTCTTTTTGCGATGAACATGTTATACATGTGCGCGCTTCTTCTTTTCATTACTTTATCAAAGACTGGCACATAGGATTTTTCTTTTTCCAGTAAAATATTTCTCATACACTCCAGATGCTCCGCATAATGGGTATGAGAATAATGGGTATATAACGTTTCAATTACATAATATCTTTTACGTGGAAGTATAATATCATGCTTTTGCAGGAGCCGAATCACTTCCGGCTCCTGCAAAATATAATTCATACGGTTTCTGCCATGGCACTTCTTAAGTGACCGAAAGTACCTGCGGTAGTGTACCATTCCTACGTATTCTGAATCCGTATTTTTCCAGAGCCAGTACAATCCTGTCAGTTCACAGAAAAACGGATTTTTGTCTGAAATATTATCTCCTGTATCATCGCCCACATACTCCGAGAGCTTCTGCGTGTGTCGGCTTTTTCCTACATGTAAAGGAAAATATCCTGCCTGTGTCGGCATCTGGAATTTTTTGTGAGTTGCCACAGCAATTTTCAGTTTATTCTTTTCTTTCATTTCTCCCATCCATATTTAGAGTCACAGAATGGCACAAATACTAATTTTGTTTTTCCAACGGATATCTCATCCCTGTCTTTTAATTCTGCACTCGTTAAAACTACGTTGTCGTTTACATAAAACAGTTCATGTGATTCACCTGGCTGAGCAAAGAACTTTCTTTCTTTTGGTTCATATGTAATGATAGCATGTTTGGTACGGGACACACTGTCATCTCCCTTAAGGCAGATATCCATATCGGAAGCACGGCCCACAAAGTTCTTACCTGCATACAGGCAGAAACTGTGTCCGTAGTTGGTTCCCTCCACACATACAAGCCAGCCTACTACCGGTTTCGGATTTCTTACGTTTCCTGAGAATGACGGATTGGTTGTAACGTTGTCTCCTGCCGGAATATCTGTCTCCGGAAATCCTCCGAAATACGGCACTGTCTTGCCTTCATCGTAGGCTTCCTGAGCAGCGGTACGCTGATTCAGCGGTGCGGTTGGTGTCGCTGTAGGTGATGTGTATCTCATTGGCTGACGCTCGGAAATATGATCAATGGGCATTGTCCTGTCATCATTTCCATTTCCGCCGTAGCCATATCCTGATCCCTGTGCAGGAATAAAGGAATCGGTCACTCTGTCTGTATCATTGAAAGAATTGCTGGTTACACTCTGGCAGTACGGACAGCTTGTGTACTGTTCTGCATCATAATAATGTCCATTCGGGCACTGTGTTAATTTTGCTCCCATTTTTTAGTCCCTCCTTTTTCAGCCTAAAATCATTTCGTTGCTTCCCTGACCAAGAGTAAGTTTTGTTCCTTTCGGAAGTCTCTGGGTCACGCCTTTTTCCAGTTTCTGTGAATCGTTTACGATTACTCCGAATGTTGAATAATCGGTTACATAATAAGCACTTGTACTTCCTTGATACTCATATTTAATGGAGCAGTGTTTCCGGCTGATATCCTGTTCTGTGAGAATGATCTGGCAGTACTGGCTGCTTCTTCCGATCATGATCTCCTGCTGTGAACGGATATCCACTTCATTGCCGCTGAAATTTCCTTTTGTGAAACGAAGCGTTCCCACCGGGCTGAGGCCGGTTGTCGGGATCTCGTCATTTACTTTTACTCCGATTTTTACTGTATCTTTATTTTTATCATCAAGTTCTTTTTTCCAGGAATCATCTTTCATATAACCAGGAGCAATGGAGTCAATATTAATATTTACATTTACATTCACTCCGCCTGCACTGTTGTTATATGCCTTACAGATTCTGTTTGTATTGCTGATCAGCAGATAAAGTGCAACGTAAGGTCCGATACCGAACAGAAGGACACCAACCAGTATCCATAAAAGATAAGTACTTCCCTTTTCATCAATCTGCAGACCATATTTCTCACCGACATGTTTAATGCGGTTACCCTGCTTATAATACCAGAAAAATGTATAAATACCAAGTGTAATAATGCTCAACAAAATAACAATAATATAATTTGGAGATGTAAATTCGTCCTCATCCTGCACCGGATTGCAGGCTGTATTGATATCATTGTTCATTTTATACAAAAATACAAGCTGATAAATTCCAAGTGTCAGTATACCGAACAGCAGAAATTTCCACATCCGGCGCTGATCATTTAATCTGTTTTCGTAGTTCATACTCTTTTCCTCCTCAGTCCCACTCAATCCTGAATTTCAGGTTTCCTGCTTTTATCTCATCACCGGAATGCAGCGGATACTTCTTCTCCACCGGCATTCCGTTAACTTTTGTTCCGTTTCTGCTCTGCAGATCGTGGATAAAAATTTTTCCGTTGTCGTATTCCAGTACAAAGTGCTGTTTCGACATCATGGGGTCGTCACAGTAAATATCACATCCGGATGCCCTGCCGATAATGGCGCTTCCACGGAGCTGGTATTCCATTCTCTTCGGTGTATCTTTTCCGTTGCTGATCCAGATGATTATATTTTTTCCTGGTATCTGATCCATGTGAATGTGTTTTCGTTCTTCTACCTCATCTGCCTGCACTACCTGATCCTCAATGATCAGTACATTTTTCTTCTTTTTGATATTTTTCAGAACAACCAGTACTACCACAATAAGTATCACAAAGATTAGTGTCAGCACCAGCGGCCACCATTTCAGGATCAGATCCATAACGGATGTTTTTGGCTTTGGCCAGTCTGTTGACAGTGTTACTTTTGTCTGTGCAAGAGGATTTTTTTCATTGGACTGGTCTGTGATATTTTTAAGCTGGATTTCGTAATCCGCTTCATAAAGATCCTCATCAAACAGAAGGGTCACTTCTGTTTTGGCGTTTTCTCCGGCTACTACCTGTTTTACAGGAACGGCTTCCCCGTCTCTTGTCACCGTGTAGTTACCTGCATCTTTTGCATTTTCCACCGGTTTGGTAAAGGTGATGGAAATGCTGTCCGCCTTTTCGCTTGTTACGGATTTGATTTCCGGTGCGGTTTCATCTTTCTGGCCTCTGCTTACCAGAACAGAACAGGTATCTGACATATTCCCTGCACTTAAAAACTTAAGCACAAAATCTTCTTTTTTGTTGCTTACCCGGTTGCTGGAAGCCTGGAATCTGGCACGGTAACTGTTCATTACCGCATCCCGTACTGTATGGAGGCCATCCAGAGCTGTTCCGCCATCTGCGACGGTCCATGGCACACCTCCGGTATTTCTGGCCATAGCTGCAAATTTGCTTCTGTAATTCTGGGTCTCTGCTTCTGTATCCCCTTCGTTATTTTCCACTGCCATGGTATAAACAGGAATTCCCCGGGATTTCAGCGTGTTTTCTGTGCTTTCTGCATTTCTTGTATCATCGGCACAGTCTTTTCCATCGGAAATCACGGTGATGATTCTTCTCTTTTCGGAACTGTCTCCCACTTTCCAGATCATATCTGCCGCAGTGTTAATCGCATCAAATAATACCGTATTGGCATTGTCATTCTGTAATCCGTTAATAACTGCCGCAGCACTCTGCTGGTCCTCGGTTCCGCCCAGAACCTGTGTAACCTCATTTCCGAAGGTAAGAAGAATCAGGCTGTCATTTTCCCTTAACTCTGAACGGAACTGTGTAAGGGCTGTTTTGATGTCTGTAAAACGTTCTCCTGTTATGGAACCGGAAATATCCAGCAGAACATAATATTCAACCGCTTCTCCTGTTTTCGAAAAATTTTCCACATCTTTCAGCGTCAGCTTTTCGCCGCCAAGATATGCCTCCAGTTTGTTGTCTCCCTGGGAACTTCTGTAGTATGCCGTCACATCCGGCATGTTGATGTAGAGCTGCTCGATTCTGTAATCGTCTCCTGCACCAAACACAGGAATTACACTCAGCAAAATACACCAGATCACTGCCAGAACGGCTGTCATTCTTCTTTTCTTTTTCACTCCCACTGATGCCCCTCTCTGCAAAATGGTATAAACTCAAATTTGCTTTTTCCTATTGTAATCACATCTCCCAGTTTCAGAACTTCGTTCTGTTTTACGAGATGATCATTCAGATATGTAAGACCGACGCCTCCGTCCACAAGAAAGAATTTGTTGGACTTGTTATCGTATACAACAGCGCAGTGCTTTTTCCGCGAGATCATCATATCCTGCGGCAGATAAATATCCATATCCACATCTCTGCCTGCCCAGTTCATTCCATGGGTGATCCGGTAATCTCTGCCCCTCTCCGGGCCTTCCACACATACCAGCCAGCCGGTAACACAGGATACCCCTTTTGGTCCGGTATAAAACGCCATGGTCACCTGATCATCGGTTGCAGAAACTCCTGCGGAGATTCCACTTCCTGCGTGCCCCAGAAAAACATCCTGGTCGCCTCCCACAGGCATTGCCATAGTTACCGCTTCATTGATATTGTCATTCTGAACCCGGAATACAGGAGTTGCCTGGATTTTCTGCTGCAGCTGGGAAGTTTCCTGGCTCTTTTTTTTGCAGTATGGACAGCTGTCGTATTTTGACAGATCATAAAAATGTCCATTCTCACATTTTATCAGTTCCATATTTTCCCTTCCTCTGCTCTTTTACTCAATATATACACAGATTGCGGAACAGTTGTCCATGTCCGCATCTCCTGCATGGGTCTTTACTGCTTCTGTCATATTTTCCAGCCATGTTTCCACATCCGGGCTCTGTGCAAGAATCTCTTCCATCTCCGCATCTTCTATGTTTTCCCAGAATCCGTCGCTACAGAGAAGAAATGCGTCTCCGCTTCGGATACGGATCTGCTCCGATGCCTCGCAGGGATTTCCGTCCCATGGATAACCAATGGTATGAAGCAGGCTGCTCCGGTCCGGGTGATGACGGATTTCTGATTCTTTAATCTGTCCGATATTTACCAGCATCTGTGGTACACTGTGGTCTTTTGTATGTGCCTCAAAACGGTTTTTCCGGAAAAAATACAGCCTGGAATCCCCTACATGGGCCCACTGTGCGGTTTTTCCTTCAATGTCCAGCACAACCATGGTGGTGGCCATTCCTTTTTCCGGGTTCTCTTTTTTTTCTGTGACAGATTCCTGGGCTGTTTCAAAAAGTTCTTTCAGAAATGTTTCTCCGGAACCTGTACTTTCCCGCCCTGTATCTTCTGCACTGTCCACAGCTGTCTGGGATGCAAGTTTCCCGTCTCCGCAGCCGCCCAGACCATCTGCCAGTATAAAAAGTTTTCTTCGGTCTGTATCCAGTATTTTCAGGCTGTCCTCATTATAAGGCCTTGTACCGTCAAAACTGACGCTGGCATATGTTATTTTGTGAGTTTTTTTTAAGAAATCAAACATTTATGCCTCTTTTCCACTGTCCTCCATCAGTGTTTCATATGTGATGGAAGAAATTTCTGATTCATCTGCATCTTTTTTATTGTAAAGAACGCTTAAAAGGTAGCCTTTTTCTGTTTTTGCGTTGTATATACCAACTGTGGTGATTTCCTGATCTTCTCCCACTGATCCGGATAGCCAGATCCGGGTTATGTTATCGTTTTTCTCTGTTTTTTCCTGAATGGCGGAAAGGATATTCGCATCGTCCTGCTTTACGTCAAGCCGCTCAAATAACTTTTCATTTCCTTCTGTCAGCTGTTTTTTAAGATATGCCTCACAGTCCGCAAGAGTGAGGGTATTGGCAAGAGTCAGGGTATCAGCAGGCTCTTCTTTTATTATTTTTTCCTCCGCCTGCAGCTGCTCTGCTATGTACTTGCTAACCTCGTCCACACCATTTTTTATATCTGTGTCATAGTCATCTTTATTGTCTTTATCACGGATGACATATCCATAGTCGTCCTCTGCTTCTTCTCTCTGATCTTTTTTGTCTTCGCTCTCTCCGATACGAAGAAGCAGTTCCCTGCTGGATTTGTTGTCATTGTCATTATAGTTATCCGATTCACTATTTCTGTCAAGGGCTCCCTGAACGATCTTTGCAAGATCCGTTTCTTTCTCGTCGTTTTCCCGGATATATACTTTATCGGATATCCGTTTATATACGTCTCCTACAATAAAGAGTTTTGCATATTCCGGAAGATTGTCCACACCTTCTATTTTACCGGATTCACTGGAGCTGTAACTGCTGCCGTCATAGCCACCAATACCTGTGATCTGCACAACGGTATTTTCCGGAATTTTATTTTTCAGATTGTTTTCAAGTTTCTGAAATTCCTCTGCCTGATCCGAAGTATCTGTCACTTTCGGTGTCGGAGTCGCAATTGCTTCCGTTACTGTTGGTGTCACGGTTTTCGGTGCCGGTGTTTCTTCTGATTTCTGTTCATTTTTCTCTTTCTTATCTGCTGATGCAGTTTGGTTTTCTTCTTTTTCATTATCTGCATCTGCAGTTACTGCATTTTCTTCCGTTTTTGTATCCTGGTTTCTCAGATTCAGATACTGAAATCCCAGCACACCTGTAGATCCGGCAAAAATAACGGCTGCCGCAAGACTGATATGAAAAGCTGTCTGGTATTTTTTCAGCTTTCGGTCTCTCCCTCTGGAGTTCTGGATATTTCGAAAAGAGTTCTGTTTCTCATTTCTGTCCACGTTTAATCCCTCCCCTGTTTCCTGCCGCCGGCTGTTTTCAGATATTCCGCAAGGCTGACTGGCCGGCTTTTTGAATCTGTATCGGCAAGAATATTAATTTCTCTTTCCATCTCCGCATTTCCGGTTTTCAGAGGTTTTTTTCTCCGCTGTGGCCGGTTGCTGTATGGAATTGCTTTTCCTGTATACAATTCATATTCCAGGATTCCCAGTGAATACAGATCTGCATTCATCCGGACTTCCTTTCCTGAAAGCACCTCCGGTGCTATATAATCTTCTTCATAACGGATCACTCTCCCACCGGTTGCCTGATACATTTTGTATTTGGCTTCTCCAAAATCCAGAAGACGAATTCCTGTCTCATCAATATAAATATTATCCGGCGAAAGATTATAATGCCCGATTCCTCTTGCATGTATTGCTGTTATTGTATTGAAAATTTCATTCAGTACATTTTTTTCGGAAATTCCCATCTGTTCAAAACCCATATCCATCAGGTCACGAAGAGAAATTCCTGTAAGATATTCCATCACTGTATAAATGGTATTGTTTTCTTTTATTACTCTGTAGACATTTACAATCTGTTTAATGTCCTGATTATAATGAAGCTTCATTGCTTCACTTTCAAAATCCAGTTTTCCTGCTTCAAAAAGATTTTTTTCCCTGCCGGACCGGCAGACTACTTCATTTCCTGCTCTTCTGGCAAGCCGTCCAGGGAAATATTCCCGGATGGCCACGCATCTGCGAAGCACTCCATCCCATGCCAGATATACAAAAGAATAGTCGGAACAGCTTAATGGACGGCCAATCACAAATCTTCCCTGCAAAACAGTTTCCGGTTTCAGGATATCTTCCGGCAGCTTCTGTGCTCCGTTCATTTCTTCTTCTGAAAATCCGCACCTGGGACATCTGCTGTTCTGTTCATTGTATTCACTCATACAATTCATGCATCTTTTCACTCTGTTTCCTCCAATCAGCTGTTCAGTTATTTCCAGATCCCAGGCTGTATCTGACTGCAATTACTGTTGTGTTGTCCTGTTTACACTCTCCAAGACGCTGTGCCTCTTTGCACAGACGTTCGGCAGCAATCGACATGTTTCCACCGCTTTCCTCAACAATCGCCTGGATCTGAACTGCTGTGAGGCTTTTGTAGAGACCGTCGCTGGCAAGAATTACGATGTCTCCCTGATTCATAAGTATTGTCTGGCTTCCGGAATCCACAAGGGGAAGTCCTCCAATGCCAAGAAAACTGATCAGCGCTTCTCCACGTCCGTTCATGCTTTCTTTTTTTGCTTCCTCCACCGTGATTTTCCCGGAATTCAGAAGCTGTTCCAGCCTGAGATTGTAGTTGTGCATCCTGGTTACCGTGTGGATTCCCTGTGTATCCAGATAATAGATTACGCTGTCCCCTGCACTTGCCCAGTACATGCGGTTATTTTTTATAAGAACGCCTACAACTGTGGAACCACTGTGAAGAATGTTTCCCGCCTCATCGGTAAGGCCTGCCACCGCTTCATCCGCTTCCACAAAAGAACGCTTCAACCATTCCGAATACTGTGTTTCATCTGTCACAAAACTGTCCGCAAAATTTTTGAAAATTACATCTACCGCTTTCCGGCTAGCCCGTTCTCCACCGGACATGCCACCCATACCGTCACATACTACAGCCAGAACTGTATCATCCCCTTTCCATGCATACTGCATGGTATCCTGCTGGGATTTTCTGTCTCCTATGATTGTATAACACCCTACCTGAATCTGCTCTTTTTTCATATTGTCTACCTGCTTTATCCATAACTTTCTGAAGCATTCAGAGGAAGAATCCTATCAGCATCAGTATTACAAATATTATCGTACAAACCATTGCAATCTTCTGCACGGTCTTATTTTTCTGCCGGATTTTATTCTCCTCAGATTCTTCTTCCTGATCTCTGGGAATCAGATGTTTGGAAGATTCCACAGTTGTCTTGTCTATAGTATCCGGATTTGCCGCTTTTATCGCCTCATAAAAAGATCTCATATCCATATACCGATCTTCTGTCCGCAGTGCCAGTCCTTTCAGAATGACTTTTTCTGTGGCACTGTTCAGATCCGGGCAAAAATGTCCTGGTTTTTCCAGATGATCCTCCTCCAGTCTGGACAGAGATTCCTGTGGAACTTTTCCGGTAACACATCTGTAAAATGTGGCTGCCATCGCATAGACATCCATCCAGGGGCCTATCTTATAGCTCTGCTGGTACTGTTCCGGCGGAGCATATCCTTTTTTTACGGCAATCATCCTGCTGGGTCCGTTTACCTGCTCCTGGAAGGAATATTTGGCTCCTCCCAGATCCATGATCTTCATCCAGCCGCTTTTCAGATAGCGAATATTGTCAGGGGCAATATCTCTATGATATACCCCTGACTCATTCATATCAATCAGTGATTTCATCACCGGCCGCAGAAACTGAAAGGTCTCATGAAAAGAAATCCTGTTGTTATGTTCTTTTAAATACTGGGAAAGATCCTGTCCCTCCAGATATTCCATCACAATGTAGGCGGTATTGTTTTCTTCAAAATAGTTCAGAAAGTTTACAACGCCTCTTTTCTCCTTAAGATTATGAAGCAGCTGCGCTTCATGAAGAAATTTATCCTTACAGATATGGTAATATCTCATGGATTCCTGGCTGCTTTCGATCAGAACGGTTTTTCCCTTCTGTCTGTTCAGCAGTCCCTGTACAAAAAGTTCTTTGATTGCAACACGCTGGCCGGAGATAAGATCCAGGGCAAGATATGTAATACCAAAACCACCTTCTCCAAGGCATTTTCCAATCAGATATCTTCCCTGCAGGATCGTAAAAGCCGGAAGCTGATGGGGATTATTTACATATGTGCCTCTTTCATATCCGCAGGAAGGGCAATACCTTGTTGTCTCATCCATTGTATGCATGCAGTTTACACAGATGTTGTTCACATCTATAACGTTGCCCATCGTTTCTCCCCTCCTATACCAGAAGCAGCTGTCCGCCGTTGGTAATTCCATAATCTCTCAGACATCTTTCCGGGGAAAGAATCTGTTTGCTTCTCACGTCGCAGAGACATAATTCACTGACATTTCCTCCCATTTTGCTGGATTCTTTCTGGCAGATTATGGTTGCCATTTCTTCTATTACCATTGCAATTCCCAGACCTTCATCGATTTCCATATCGTAGGTCTTTTCATATACCGGTACATATACATCTACAATTATCATTTTTCTGCATCTGCTTTCCCAGCAAGTGGAATAATCAACCGTGTAGAAGTAAGTTCCCCATCTACAGACGGCAGCATTGCCACTCCTGTTTTCTGAACCTTATTCTGTTCCTTATATGAAATATAATCAAAATTGAGAATGTTCTGTGCACCTACATTTCCGCCGAGATGCAGACCTTCTTTCTTTTTGACCAGGTTATTGTATATTGCGTTTCCTTTGACTTTCGTAATCTCATCCGGCGTATACGCGGAGATAAAGTAAATTCCCAGGCCTGCACCTTTTTCTGTGATGTTTTCCAGGAATCCTGCCATAAGCGGCACATCTTTTTCCGGATACATAATATGGTTGATAAATTCCGGAAGATTACTGATCATCATGCAGGAAAGACCCATGGATGCCATCTCCTGATAGATCTCAAGATCGCTCTTTCCGGCTGCTTCCATCTCTTTTTTGCGTCCGTTTTTCTCAATGATCTCCGTCTGCCATTCCATGAACGCATCGTACATTTTTCTGTCTGTATCAATGAATACGGCATTGTTTTCTGCTGCGGCCTCTTTGAGTTTTCCTGAAAAATCTGCCACATACATCTTCATTCCTGTCTGTGCTCCCATCTTCATGAGAATCTTAAGGAGATTTTTCTTTCCTGTCTTCGCACGGCCGGAAATAAGATAGCTGAAGATCCTGTGAAGATCCAGCGCATACGGATTGGCATTATCCGCATCGTATCCGATGGGAAGAAGGTGTCCGCTCTGAAGCTGCTCTTTTACTGCATCCAGTTCGATAAATTCATCAAGGACCGGCTCATCCGGGATTACAGGAACCTGTTTTGCTTTTTTGCCATGCCATGCTGCATTCAGGCGCAGACATTCTTTTTCGATTTTTTCGATACGTGAATAATCGTCTTCGGCTTTCACTGCAAGTGCTGTCTGATATTCCAGAACAACATCGCCCTGTTTTACAAGTCCACGTCCCTTTACGCCTGTTTCCGGAAGAACCTCAATCTGCATGGTGTGAAGAAGATCCATATACTGGAATTTGTCTCCCATTTCAAGGCAGATGACATTTTTGATGTTTCTTCCTACATTGTTTGAGATCTCGGTAAGCCCGAATCCTGCTGCGGAAATAACAAGGTAGATTCCGCAGGCTGCTCCGTCTCTGGAAAGGTGTACCATCTGTTCCTCATAAATATTTCCGGTCTTTTCCCTGAAACTGGAATACTGGTCAATAAATACAAAGACTGCCGGTACTTTCACGCCCATAGCCTGAACATACTGCTCGTAGTTACCACCTTTGAAGAGTTTTTTCCTCTCTTCCATAAGTTCTGTGAGCATATTAAAAAATCTGGAGATTTTTTCGGTATCATGCTCGTACATCACACCGCCCACATGTGCGGATTTTTCGAATCCACGCATGGCATTGCTGGAAAAGTCGATGCAGTAAAGGTTCACATATTCCGGAGAATATCTGTGAATCAGGGAGTATGCCAGTGACTGCAGGAAAACACTCTTTCCGGTTCCTACGGAACCGATTACAATCAGATGGCCCATAGCTGCAAAATCAATTTCCAGGGTACGCTGTGCCTGATTAACCGGGTCATCGCAGAGACCGATCGGCGCTTTTAAGTTCCACTTCTTCCATGTCGGCCAGGAACCTGCGTTAAATGTAGTCTCGCAGTATCCGGAAAGCTCTTCCAGATAGAGATTTTCCGGAAGGACAGGCAGCCACAGAAGGAATTCATGGTCATATCCACGCTCTTTTGCAACTTTTCCAAGATATTCCACAACAGCATCCAGCTGGGTTTTCTGTTTTGTTTCCGGTATCTTGACGGAATGTGCACTTTCTTCCTGAATGATATAATCTACTTTTGCACCAGTGCTTCTGTCGTTTGCCATGCAGCAAAGTCTTACGATATTTTCCATTCGCTGGAGGCCGTTTTCACCGGAGGATACATTGACGTTGTTCTTTATGAGATTATCGGTTACTTTCTCCGCACACTGTCTTAAGAGTACCGGGTTGTTCAGAAGGTGTTCCGGAGTATTGCCATCTGCAATTACCTGTTCCGCTGCCTCTACGAGTTTTTTCAGCCACATTGCCTTGGCTTTTTCCTGTCTGTGCATCTTCATACGGTTTCCGACGATGGCAGTTCTTCCGTGAATGGTCATCATACGGACGGTTTCATTTCCGTTGTCTCCTCCGTCCTCATCGTATGGAGCACCACTGTAACCGGACTGGAACAGCTCATAAAGCTCATCATTTCCTACCTGCAGGTATCCACGGCCTGCCTGGGTGATGTAAGCTGCATCCGGTTTGTGAAGCATGTCGTTACTGTCCTGCTTGTCCTGTACGCGCAGACACAGACGGAATTTGGAGTTACTCCAGATATTGTCATCTACTGTACCGCTTGGTTTCTGTGTGGCAAGAATCAGATGTACACCAAGGCTTCGTCCTACCTGAGCAACACTGATCAGCTCTCTCATGAAGTCAGGCTCTTCTCTCTTAAGTTCCGCAAACTCATCGATGATGATAAACAGATGCGGTACCGGAGTCTGTGCTTCATTGGATTTGATCAGTTTGGTGTAGGCGTTGATATTGTTTACACCATAATCGTTAAAAATCTGCTGTCTTCTGCGGTTTTCACTCTTTATGGATACCATTGCACGGTGGATCTGGTTTCCGGAAAGGTTGGAGATCTGTCCCATCATATGTGGCAGGCCTGAGAACAGATTGGCCATTCCACCACCTTTGTAGTCAATGATAAAGAATCCGATATCATCCGGGCTGTAATTGATTGCCAGGGACAGCATGTAACTCTGCAGGGTTTCACTTTTACCGGAACCTGTTGTTCCGGCGATCAGGCCATGAGGTCCGTGATATTTTTCATGAACATCCAGATAGCAGAGGTTTCCGCCTGCTTTTTTTCCGAGAAGACCGCGGATGGAATCGTAGGTACGGTTTTTTGCCCATCTGGTGGCAACGTCCAGCTCTTCCAGTTTACTGATTCCCATCATATCAAAGAATGTTACAGAGGACGGAATTTCTCCACCGTTCTGCATCTCTTCCACTTCAATGTCAGACAGTTTCCGGGCAAAGCTTTCAACCGATGCGTTGGTGATATTGTCAAAGCAGACACTGATCCGCTCCTGCTCTTCTCCACGTACGGAATATACTCCTGTAAATTTGCCGCCGTCATGTTCATTGGCAATAATGTATTCACAGCTGTTTGGAAGATCTTCAAATTTTTCTGCCAGAATAATGGTGATCAGGCCCAGCTGCGGGTCTTTGTCGAAGACATATTTACTGATCAGCTCATTGTTCAGCATGGAAATATCACTGACAACCAGAACGTATAATGGCAGGGGAGCTTTTTCTTCCCCGTAGGCTTTTTCTTCTTTTCTTTCACGGAGAAGCTGAGTCAGTTCATAGTAAACGTCTGCAACTTCTTCCGGCTCATCTGCCACAAAACGGAATTTCCGGTCTGTGGACCAGGTATGCGGGAACCACCGGAATGAACGGAAACACTCCTGCTCCGCTCCCAGGTTTTTGTTGTATGTAAGTACCATTTTTACATCTGTATAGCTGTTGGCAGCCGCAATCTGTGTCAGAAGAACACGGATTACTTCATAGGCTCCCTGCTTTTTGGAGCCGCCAAGAACACCTATCAGAGAATGAGAAAGAAGATCTACACAGATCGGGACATCCTGCATTTTTTCGAACTTCTTCCGGATCTCTTCCGGTCTGTCTGCAAGAGCATCTTTGTAAAGCATAAAGCGCTCCGGCGGAATATTTACCGGTGATGGAAATGGCAGGGCACCGATTCCCAGTCGATGGTACATAAAATCGGTATGTGTCACATTACGGTTCCAGAGTGTGGAATTGTTATCCCGGAGGGCACAGATCATGTCTGCGGAAGGATACCGGTCATTTAAGATCTGGATATCTTTTTCGTACTGTTCTTCAATTTTCTTTTCGATATCTGTAAGGTATTCCGCATAGGCTTCTGTTCTGTGCGCTTCTGTTTCCACGCGGACTTTTGCATCGTATTTCAGACGCACGCCGCCCCATACAGCTCCAAGTACCGCAGAACCAAATGCGGTAATAAGTCCTGTATACATAAAGACAGAAGAATTACTTCCGCTTCCTACAATAGACAGCACACAGCCCAGTGTCATGGGGATCGCCATGGTAAGGGCCGGGCCTACTGTGAGATACCAGGGAGCTCTTCTGGAATTGTCTTTTCCGGGAGGCCCCTCGATAACATAGGGTTCCACGTCGATAACTTTCAGATTTCGTGGAATTCGGTTGAAATATTTCTTTTTCTTTTCGGAAACAGGGTCCGGAGCTGCTGCTATTACAGCATCCATAATGTCTCCGCTTTCCAGTGGGACAATTACATCTTCTTTAATGCGGAAAGATCCTCCCGGTTTTTCAAGTGCAAGGAAATTTCCCAGAAATACCATCTTCAGTCCAATGATGTTGATGGTATCTCCATACTGCAGCACATGCATCTGTTTGATCCGGTTATGGTTGACATAAACACCGTTTCTGCTCATGTCCCTTAAAATATAGTTCATATGGTTCATTTCAATGGATGCATGGATGCCCGAAACCAGTCCCATGGAATCGTAGCAGATGTGGTTATCCTTGTTTTTTCCGATGTAGATTTTTCCTTCCGGTGGCAAAAGATATTTCTTGTATACAGTAAAACCGCCTGTTTTTTCCTGTATCATAACTGCAAAATTTAATGTATTAAACAGTTCAAGATTCAGTGCCTCTCCATTGTGCAGACCTTTTCGGATATAGCTCTTTCCGTTCTTTACGATTCGATAATTTTCACCCTGGACAAAACGCCATTCTCCGTCCACAATTTCCATTCTGACCAGAACATCATCGGAAAGTGAAAATATTTTCTGCTGAAGTACAATTGTATAATCGGCATTATCAATTGCAGGAAGTATAAAATCCTGATATATTTCCTTGCTGTATATTGTCAGTACATAGCTCATATCTTTCGCCACCTCATGTATTATCTGCCTGTCAGATAATATTATTTTTTAACGCAGATGCTTCCTGCTGTGCCTGCTGCTCTGCACGGTCGTACTCGTCAGCCATTGTATTTAAGTCTGTAACATGTTCCTGGATCATTTTGTTGATCTTGGAAATGTCTGCTTCCAGGCCTGCAAATTTACTCTGATAAGCGCTTGCTGCCTCACCGGACCATACAGCTCCTGTAATTCCTGAAATCAAGGACAGCATCTGTGATGTCAGGTTCTGGATTTCGCTTCCGTAGCTGCTGAACTGGCTTGATGCACTTCTTAATTCCTGTGTTGATACTTTGATTGTTCCATCCATGTTATTTTCCTCCTTATACAGTTCTTGTTGTTCCCACGCTTACGTTCTTGGACTCAGCCTGCTCATACTGGGAAACGATGGTGAGAAGTCTTGAATAGTATTCATCTACTGCTGCCTTAAACTGATTCATTTTTCCGGCATCTGTGTTGAACGCATTCTCAAATGCCTCTTTTGCCTGGCCTTCCCACATTCCGCTCAGGGATTTTTCGGATGCCATTAATTCTTCAACTTTTTTTGCAAAGTTGTTGTTTAATGTGCTGAGCTCTTCTGCTTTCTGTTTAAGTGTGCTTGCTGTTACCTGAAATTCTGCCATAAAATTTCCTCCTTTTTTCGGTCAGAGCATAACCGTTTTATTTATACATTTCGTTTAAGAGCCAGTTCCAGTGCGGCCATCTCAGCATTATAAGTTACCTGTGCGATGTTTCTGATTGCCGTCGCTGTATTTTTCAGCTCCCTGCTCACATTAAGAATATCTTTCTGGACTTTTTCTGCTTTACGCAGATAATTTCCCGCGTTTTCCCCTTTCCAGTTTCCGGAAATGGTACTCATCGCATCTTCCATACTTCCGGATGCGATCCTCTCCAGCCTGGCAGCGGCATTGTCCAGTTCTTTTGCCTGGCCTTTGGCCTTTGCGAAATTCATCTCTATGGTATAACGACTCATACATCCCCCTCCTGTTCAAACAGCTATTATATCAAGCGGATATCTGGTTAAAGTATGTTGTTTTTCAGGCCTCCGGATTCATTCTGGTTGGCCTGCTCTACGGTTGAATAGTTTCCGGATATCGTCAGTAGCTTATCCGGATATCCCTTCAGCTCCTGAAGAATTTTCTGCATTGCTTCCTGCTGCTTCTGATAAAGGTTTTTGGCACGGTCCGCAGCTTCCCCTTCCCAATATCCTGACATCTGGTTTACTTTCTGTGAAATTTCATTCAGACGGTTTTCCATGGTGGAAATTGCGCTTTTTGCGTTTTCCGCTCTTTCTATCAGCGCTTCTGTCTGAACTTTTATATGGGCATCTGAACCCACTCCATATCCAGCCATAAATTCTCCTCCTCTCAGACGCGTATGGAACTGATCCTGCTTTCGACCTGCTGCTCACAGTTCTGGTATTCATTCTGTGCCGCCACAAGTGCGGAAATGTATTCCCCCAGCAGTCTCAGCGTTTCCTGCATACTTTCCTGATCGGAATTGAACACACTGACCAGTGCGTCATGAGCCATTCCCTCCCAGCTGCCATTCAGTGCATGAATGGCATTCACAAGCTCGTCCAGACTGTTCTGGGCTGCTTTCTGAAGATTTTCCATATCCGCAAATTCTCTGGACATGGTACTTATATTTGCTCTGATTCTGTCCCCCATAACTTTTCTCCTTCCTACCGTCCGTCTTTTGACAGGCTTCTCAAAAGTACGGTACATAAAATCATACACACAATTGTCATTCCGCCCATAATCAGCCAGTTCTGCGTCAGATGCGCTCCTGTTGATTTGAAAATTTCCTGAAATTTGTGTTCTGCCGTCGGAATCTGCTGCTGGATTTTCATGGTAAGATCATTCAGCCGTGCAATACTTCCAAGGCTTTCCACGGACCATTTGCTGATAGTCACATAGGAAATTTTTTCACCTGCACCTTTCAGTTCAAAAAGAATTCCCGAAAACAGCAGCTGTATAATCAGCACAAACGGCGCCAGCGTCATGGCCTTATCTCCGCTCTTTGCAAGAGAAGAAATCACAAATCCCAGTGCCATAGCAGCTTCAATTGTCAGCCATACTGTAATAAAGGTTTCCACAAAGGGACCGGAGAAAAGAATTCCCTTATCTGCCGCTCCTACGGTAAGGGTAAAAATTCCGGTAATCAGAAGCGCCTGTACCAGGCCAAGGATCGTCTGTACCGCAAACTTGGATAATACATACCAGTGCAGTTTCAGATCTCCCATGTATTCTCTTTTCAGAATGACTCTTTCTTTACAGATTTCCTGTATGGAATTGAAAAGTCCGATCCAGATTCCCGCACAGCTTAAGGAAAACAGGATGGATTTCGTGTCTTCATAAATATCAAAAACCTTGTCATTGGCAACCACTGACAACAGCAGTGCGATCAAAATCGGCTGCAAAAACAGAATCGCCAGTCTCGGAAGATCATTTTTCAGAAGTTCCATATAACGAAGGGTAAGGATCGGAAGCTGCCGGATCTGTACGGATTTTTTCTTTTTCCGTATCTCGTCGCCGCCTTTTTCCTGGATGTATTCTTCGTTCTGGGATGCCTGTCTGTATTTCTGCGCCCATGCCACAGGCTCCTCTGTGATCATATTGTAGATGTCTACCAGATTCTGCGTATTGAAGAAACGTTTGGCTTCTTCCGTAGTTCCGCAGAAGCAGAGCCTTCCGCCCTGTCCCATAAAAATAACCTTGTCGCAGAGTTCCAGGCTCTGTGTGGTGTGGGTAACCATGACGATTGTTTTTCCCTGTGTTTTGGAAAGGCGGCTTAAGGTAATCATCAGTTTCTGTTCTGTTCCCGGATCCAGGCCGGATGTAGGCTCGTCCAGGAAAAATACACTCGGATCAGCAAGCAGTTCCACGGCTATGCTGGCACGTTTTTTCTGTCCGCCGGAAAGCTTCCGGATCAGGGTGTTCTGATGCTGGATGAGTTCCACCATTCCCAGTACCTGATCGATTCTTTTGTTTTTTTCTGCTTTTGAGGTGTCGGAGGGCATTTTCAGGTCAGCGGTATAAGACAACATCCTACGCAGCGTCAGGTTTTCAAAAATAATGTCCTCCTGGGGAACGTAGCCGATAATGCTCTTCCACTCATTGAAATGGGGTTTGAGCTCCACTCCATTATATTTGATATTTCCTGCAAATTTTTTGTCAAAACCACTGATTGCGTTCATCAGTGTTGTTTTTCCTGCACCGGAACCTCCGATAATTGCCACAAAATCATTGCTTCCGATGTGGCAGCTTACCTGATCCAGTATTTTTTTGTTATTTTTTCCAACGTATTTGTTTACATCGGTGACATCAATATGGGTACCCTGTCTGGATGTCTTGTAGAATACATTTCCATCGGTGTACAGCAATGTACTGTTCAAGATGGTAATAACGTCTTTCTCATGGAGTACTGCTTTTCCGTTTACAACTTTTCCGTTGAGAAAAATTCCGTTGGAACTGTTATCCACAAGTACTGCCCTTTTTCCCTCTTTTATAATACAGGCATGTTTTCTTGATATGCAAGGATGGTTTAAGATGATGTCATTTCCGTCCCCACGTCCAATGGAAAGCCTGCCGGAAAGCAGAGGTGCTTTTCGCCATACGCCCTTTTCTGATACGTTTGTATACAGAATTACGATAGATTTGTCCGGCGTGCTCTGTCTGGACTGGACTCTTAAGATACTTCCGCTTTTCAGCTCATGGTATGTTGTATTTCCATGAAGATACTTCTGATATCCGTCTGTTTCCACAATGGTTCCATTGGTACTGTTCAGATCTGCAAACAGCACCCTGGGGCCCATAAATTTCAGTTTTCCATGTACATGAGAAATAATATTCGAACGAATGACGATATCACACTGTACGGGATCTGATCCCAGTATCAGACGGTCTTTTCCAAAAGATTCCAGAGGAACTTCCTGAATTTTTCCAAAATTATCAATGATAATGAGATATTTTTTCTGTTCCACACTTTTCTCCTTCTGTATCTCAGAGAAGCTGCAGAAGATTATCCCGGTCTCCCACGGCAATCCAGCTTCCTCTTTCCACGGTGCACATCACACCTTTCTGAAGAGGAACTGCTTCTCCATCTACATCATTATTTCTGAAAATACAGGTTGCCGTACTGGAAATGTCAACAATCCCGTAGTCATTACTTTCACTATTAAACCGGATCATACAGTGCACGTTATCCACTCCCGGTTCCGTCATAATCAGCGCACATCTGCGTACATCTCTTCCTACCAGGATTTCGGATTCTCCCATTTCGATCTCCATGTTCTTCATGTTTCCAAACATACATCGAAGAACCGGTTTCTGTTCTTCCTCATCCACGGTATCCTCCTCTTTCTGCTCCCGTAGCATCCGCACAACAGAAACAACAACAATTCCCGCAAACAGGGCCACGCAGATCCAGAACCCGGCACAGAAGGACTCTGCCACTGCCGTCCTGACTGTCTTTTCTATGTCCACATCCAGCACCTGTTTCAGAAGTCCGGAAACCTTGTATTCCGCTGTTACTGCTGCTATGCTGTGTGGAATAATCAGCAGGTAGTCCACAAACAGGCTTACAATTCCCAGAAGCGCAGATACTGCTGATACAACTTCCGAGGATGTTTTGTCAGAAAATCCAAAAACTGCCGAAATGACCGCAAAAACATAAGGGAGAAACAGAAATACTGCAAGTTTCCAGAATACTCCACCCCTGTCGATTCCCAGTTCTCCAAGAATATCCTGTGCACTGGATGTATGGGAGATCAGTTCACTTGGGGAAATTTTCAGATACTCTTCTGATATTCCCGCAAACTCCAGTATTTTGTCCAGAATCGGGATTTTTCCTGCCAGATTGATGTTTACATAATCAAAAAAAGCTGTAGCAATAATACATACACTTAAAACAGCGATTATTATACCCCAGCTTTTTTTCTGAATCTTTTGATTGTTCTCTTTCATACTTCCCGCGTCCTTACTTATATACAGATATTATGTAAAGATTATATCATCTGCATATCATAAAATCCAGACTTTTAAAGGCTACAATTCCCTGCCGTTTCTGCCGGAAAGTATGTCAATAATGCTTTTTCTATGATGTTTCTGTCAAAAATTCCCGATCTGTGACGTATATTCGTCAATGCGTTCCAGAAGCTCCTGATTGGAGTAATTTGTCTCCCTGCAGATATATGCACAGAGCATTTCTGCGGCAAACATTCCTGCCACATAGGAATTATAAAATTCACTGCTGTCGCCCCTGGCAGTCAGAACCACGTCTGCGAACTTGGCTGCTTCACAGGTAGGTTTGTCTGTCAGAAGGATGATGGAAGCTCCCTGCTTATGTACCATTTCTGCAGTGAGATACATCAGCCTGGAATATCTGGAATAGGTAATAAAAACAGCTGCGTCTCCCTTCTTAAGATCACTGGCAAAATCAAACATATTCTGACCGTGGCTTCCGTAATTGTACACATGGGGAAGGGTCTGTCTTAGGATGGTATTCAGAAATTCTCCCACACAGGTAGATCCTCTTGAGGAAAAAATATATTTCACATCACTGTTGATAAGAATACTGCTGGCCTTACGGTACTGCTCTTCCGTGTTGCTGGCGATGGTACTCTGAATATTGCTGAGAGTGTAGGCACATACGGTATCCTGTACCGTTGCCTTGTGCTCTTTTTTCTTAATTGCTTCAATACGCTCTGCAGGGATGAGAATTCCGGTATCCACGTCTCTGGACTGTTCTGCATAAGTTTCCCGCAGAAAGCTCTGAAAATCCGGATATCCGGTAAATCCCAGAGTTTTGGTAAGCCGGATCACGGAGGAATAGCTCACGTTCAGCTCTCCGGCCAGCTCTGTTGATGTCATAAAACAGCATTTCTGCAGATTCTCGAGAACATAATCTGCAACTTCTTTTTCCTTTGGTGTCAGCTGTGCTGAAATAATCAGATTCTGTAACTGATTTTCCATGAAAGATCCTCCCCGTCATCGTTATCGCTGGTAAAGCGTTTGGTTTTTTTATTTTATCACAGGCTTATGGAAAAGCGCCAAAAAGATATAAATATTTTTATATATATTTTCATGAATAAAATTATTTACTTTTCAGATACAGCGTGCTATACTCAGCTCATCAGATGAATAATATTATTCTTAAACGAAAGAGAAAAAATATTTATTTTCAAAGGAGTGGTAACAATGGCAGATAAAAAGTATAATCCTTACGACAATATGCTCTCTGTCCTGAAGCAGTCTGCAGAGGCTCTTGGTCTCAGCTACGAAGATTACGCAACACTTTGCTACCCGGAACGTGAACTTAAGGTTTCTATCCCGATCCGTATGGACGACGGTTCCATTAAGGTATTTGAAGGATACCGCGTTCAGCATTCCAGCGCACGTGGACCGTGCAAGGGTGGCATCCGTTACCATCAGAATTCCGACATGGACGAAGTAAAAGCTCTTGCAGCATGGATGTCCTTTAAATGTGCCGTTGTAAATATTCCTTACGGCGGTGCCAAAGGCGGTATCAAAGTTGATCCGTCCAAGCTTTCCAGAGCGGAGCTGATCCGTCTTACCCGTCGTTACACCACACGTATCCTTCCGATTATCGGACCGGATAAAGATATCCCAGCTCCGGATGTTAATACAAATGGTGAGGTTATGGCATGGATCATGGATACTTACAGCATGTTCACCGGCCATACTGTTCCAGGTGTTGTTACCGGAAAACCGATCGAGATCGGCGGCTCCGTAGGCCGTGTGGAAGCTACCGGACGTGGCGTTACCATCATCGCTTACCAGTGCATGGAAAAGAACAATATTGACCCTGCAAAAGCATCCATCGCTGTTCAGGGTATGGGAAATGTTGGCGGAACTGCCGCTGAGATTTTCTATAAGAATGGCCAGAAAGTTGTTGCTGTCAGTGATTATACCGGCGGTCTTTACTGCGAGGACGGACTTGATATTCCGGCAATCCGCAAATTTATTTCCGAAGGAAATACCCTCGATAAATACGAAGCAGAAGGTGTTTCCCACGTTACCAACGACGGCCTGATCACATGTAAATGCGACGTTCTGATCCCGGCTGCCCTGGAGAACCAAATCACAGAAGACAACGCAGGACGCATCCAGGCCAAACTCATTATCGAGGCAGCCAATGGACCGACTTCTGTTGAGGCAGATGAGATCCTGAACTCCAGAGGAATTATCGTATGCCCGGATATCCTTTCCAACGCAGGTGGTGTTGTTGTTTCCTACTTCGAGTGGGTACAGAACATCCAGAACCTTACCTGGGATCTTGATGAAGTCAACAAGATGCTTCAGAAGATCATGCTTACCGCATTTAACGAAGTTTATGCCCTCAGCCAGGAGAAAAACGTAACACTCCGTATGGCAGCATACATGGTTGCTATCAAGAGAATTACCACCGCAGGCAAACTCCGCGGCGGCCCGATCTCCATGGGCTGATAACCAGACTGTAAACCCAGACAGCCAAAGAATCCTTATCTTACACAAATATACAAAAAATCTCCGGCAGGATACCAGGAACCGTATCTGCCGGAGATTTTTGTTGTTTCTACTCTTTCATAAACTCCCGTATAATTTCCCTCATGATCTCTTCTTCCTCAGGAGAAAGCATCTTGCTGAAGTGACTTCCTGTTGCGGCTGTCTGGCGGATACTTCTGGTGATCTTATCCACAATCTCTTCCTGCAAAACGGGATCTGCTTTCTGGGGAACCGGAACTTCTTCCACCCAGGTCCGGACCTGTTCCACGTAGTCTGCAAGAGAAGCCATCACCAGTTCTTCTTTGTACGAAAAATCCAGTCCCTGACGGAGAAGCAGCAACGCCACAGGCACTGCCGCACCTATATAAAGATACAGCATAGGCAGGCCTTCTCTGTGTCCCAGTCTGCTGTTGAGAAAAACAGACAGTGCCAGAAGAAAGGTACAAAACAGGGACGGATACCATACAAAACGGTTCATTCTGTGCCAGAGCCTGTCCCTTGACTTCCACAGGTTCAGCCATTTCTCTTTCAGATTCTGTAATCGCTGTGTATTTCGAATCATTCTTCGGTAGGTAAGGTTCGTTGCCAGCATCCCCAAGCCGCCGATACATCCCATAGATGTCATGACGTAAAGGGGGATGTTCAGCTTCATGATCGTCTCCAGCATAAGCTCCTCCCTTTCCCTACGGTTTCACACAGTTTCCTGTGCAAACTCCTTTAGAAACAGTATACCTCTGAAAGAAAGGTCTGGAAAGAATTTTCGTTCGTCAAATGATTGCCCTGTTTTCGGTCTTTTTACATTTCCTGCAGTGCTTTGACTACATTTTCAAATTTCATGAAGTGGGAAGCTTTTACAAGGATGGTGTCTCCCTGTTTCACATAGGTGCTCAGGTTCTTAAAAAGGCTTTCCAGATTGTTTTCCTGAATAACAGTTAAGTCCGGATTGGTCTCAGATGCTTTTTTTGCAATGTGTGCCGCAAGCGGTCCCACACAGATGCAGGCATCAATCTTACAATGGCCTGCATGAACACCTACGCCCTCATGAAGTGCAACTTCGTCTGTTCCAAGTTCGCCCATATCTCCAAGGATGGCAACTCTTCTTCCAAGTCCGTCCTGAAGAACATCCAGAGAAGCTTTCATGGACATAGGATTTGCATTGTAGCAGTCATCTACGATCATGAACTTGTCAGTCTCGATCATATTGAATCTTCCACTGACCGGTTCCAGACTTTCGATACCGTTTTTGATCTGCTCTGCATTCAGTCCGTAAAGTCTTCCGATAGCTGCTGCCGCCAGTGCATTGGATACCATATGGCGTCCAGGCATTGGAATCTCCACGTGGAATTTCTGGAACTCTCCGTTCTCTGCCATTTTTCCCTTGAGACAGATATCGCAACTCATTCCTTTCAGTCCGCGGCTCTCCACATTTTCGCAGGTAACGGAAGCATTTTCTCCGTTTCCGAAAAATACCGGCTGGATGCCGTTGTATTCTTTTACAGTAGAGAGTTTGTCGTCATCGCCGTTGAGTACGATGTTTTTCTTCACATATTTAAAGATCTCTGTTTTTGCCTTCAGGACACCGTCTCTGTCCCCAAGATTTTCCAGGTGGCAGGTTCCGATGTTTGTGATCACGCAGGTGTCCGGTTTCGCGATTTTTGCAAGGCGGGTCATCTCACCGAAATCACTGATTCCCATTTCCAGAACTGCAATCTCGTCCTCATCACGGAGGCGGAATACAGTCAGCGGAAGTCCCAGCTCATTATTGAAATTTCCCTGGGTTTTCAGTGTGCGGTATTTCTCTTTCAGGACAGAAGCGATCACCTCTTTTGTGCTGGTTTTTCCAACACTTCCTGTAATTCCCACAACCGGAATCTCCAGCTGCTCCAGATAAAACTCCGCAATGTCTTTTACTGCCTGAAGAGAAGATTCTACCTGAATGTACGGATAATCCGCACCTTCAAGGACTCTCTCGGATAAAGTTGCAAGTGCGCCTGCTTCCATCACCTGGGGGATAAAGCGGTGAGCATCCACACGCTCTCCAACTACCGGAACAAAAAGACCGCCTTTTTCCACTTTACGGCTGTCTGTTGTGATGGCAGTTACTTCTTCCTGAAGTTTTTCCTGAGGTCCGTGATAAATGCCGTTACAGACTTTTGTGATATTTTCCAATGTAAGATTTTTCATGATAAAATCCTTTCTTTTGCCACAAACTCCTCCTGTTGTTCTGTCAACGGGAGGAGTTATGGTCAGATATTTTATTTTCTGTATTTCTTCAGAGAAATGCGGATCAGCTCTTCGCAGAGATCCGGATAGTCGATTCCCAGAACTTTTGCTTCCTGCGGAATCAGGCTGGTTGGTGTCATTCCCGGAAGTGTGTTTGCCTCCAGGCAGTACATATCGCCGTTTTCTTTCATCATGAAGTCAAAACGTGCGTAGCCTTCGATGCAGAGAGCTTTTGCACCAGCTTCTGCATAGTGCTGCATCTTCTCAGTCAGTTCCGGAGAAATTTCTGCCGGACAGGTCTCTACTGTGGAACCTGCCTGATATTTGTTCTTGTAATCGTAAAAGCCCTGCTTCGGTGCGATCTCGATGATCGGATACGCTTTTCCATCTACAACGGCAACGGAAAACTCACGGCCTTTGATGTATTCCTCAACAACAACTTCATCCTCATAAGAATAAGCACCGTCAATGGCATCCTCATATTCTTTCTGGTTGTTTACAATATAAACACCTACGCTGGAACCACCGCAGCATGTTTTTACAACAACCGGAAATTCCATGCCAAGATCCTGGATGTTTCTTGTACAGTTTTCTTTCAGCATGGAAACACCCTTCGGTGTAGGTACCTGATCCATGAGGAAAATCTTCTTAGTGAGGCCTTTATCCATAGCAAGGGCACTGCTTAAGTATCCGGTTCCTGTGTAACGGATTCCCAGAAGATCGAAGGTTGCCTGAACCTTTCCGTCCTCTCCGTTGGAACCGTGAAGTCCCATAAATACAATGTCTGCTGCCTGGCAGAGTTCCAGAACATTTGGTCCGAAAAAGCTTCTTCTTGTGCGTTTGATTTCTTCGATATCATCATCGAAACTTCTCATATACTCTGCTGCGGAATCTACCTCATAATCTTTATCTCCAAAAGGTTCATCCCAGTCCACCGGCTCCAGTCCGCAGAAAATATCTACAAGAATGGCATTATGACCTTTTTTGCGAAGTGCCTTGCAGACACCGGTTCCTGTTACGATGGAGATCTCTCTTTCTGTACTGGTTCCACCTGCCAATACAACGATATTCATACTTTCATCTCCCTTGATGATTTTGTGTTTTCTTTCTTCGTATTCTTTTAATATTTCTTTTAATTTCTTATTCATAAACTATGATCGGTACTCCTACACTAATATTATTATAAATGGTTGCCGCCTGATCTTTCGGGGTATTTACACAGCCATGGGAACCGTTTGTGATGTAGATCTGTCCGCCATACTGTGAACGCCAGCTTGCGTCATGGATTCCAACTCCGCCGGAAAACGGCATCCAGTATGTAACCGGTGACGCATATCCAGGTCCCTTAAGGACCGCCGGTGAACGCATGGCATCCAGGGCAAAACATCCGGTGGGTGTGGAATAGCCTTTTCGGACACAGCCGGTAACTACCGGTGTATCTACCAGAAGCTGTCCATCTTTATAAAATACCATTCTCTGGTTGGTCAGGTCAATCTCTACATAAGTATTTCCAATATCATTGGTGTCTCTGCAAAGTCCGCTGTATGCATATGCCGGCTGTCTCACTTCTGTAGTTCCCGCAAGAATGGCATTATAAAGCCATTCGGTTTCTGTGGTCTGGTCAATGGCCCAGCCGTAATCACCACCTTTGATGGTTTTCTGGCGGCCATCATACGTGGTAAATGTTCTGGTACAGCCAAAGGTATCATATTTATATCCCAGGCTGTTCACATAGGCCGCAATCTGATTTTTGTCTACTGTATAATCTCCGTTTGCATCTTTTGTCAGCCAGTCTTTGATGGTGTTACGGTCAAGCTGCTCGGACCGGTCTGAAAAATCGTAGGTGATCACACAACTGGTAAGCTTGTTCATCTGATCACAGTCTTTTTTCAGAGTGGCATCATCTTTGTATACAGACGGCTTTTTGTAGCAGTCTGTCTTTTCCAGGCTGACACTTTTATCTCCTGCGGAAATGGCTTTCCTGATCACTTTCTGGACTTTTTTTGTATCCAGGGTAGTTCCTTCTTTTTCCGGCTGGATTTCATAGGTTTCACCGTTGTCTCTGATACATGCGTCTTCCGGTTTTTCCATGTTGTCTTTCTGCATGCATTTCAGTTTTTTTACGGTTTCTGTCAATTTATTCTGGTCATTGTATTCGGTTTCTGTTTCCAGTGTATATTTTTTCTTCTGATTGAAAGCCAGGAACCATTTGTAGCGGTCCTGTTTTTTTATCAATTTCTTTGCCCCGTCACCTGGTTTATACACCAGTCCGGCTTCTTTTGCAGTGATGCTCTCTTTTCCGTTATTTCTTGTCTCTACGGTAAGAACATATGCCTGCACTTCTTTTGCCAGAAGATTCTCGGTTTCCTCTGCAGTCTTATAGGAACAGTTAAAACCGTTTACCTGAGAGCCTGGCAAAAAATGATCTGTAAAATAATGAACTCCGTACCCGTAAGCTGCAGCTGTAAGGATTAACAGAATTAGGATCAGTGCAAGAACTACTTTTCTGCCGGTTTTCATTTTTTCTTTTTCCTCATCCATGATATCACTCCGATAGTTATAACTGCCCGGTATTACGTACACTGAAATACCGGGCAGCCTGATGTAACAGATTTATTTCTCCAGAAGTTTTTCCACACTTACAAGCTTCACACAGAGAACAAATACCTCTGCTGCCTTGCCAAGTTCCTCAACGCTTGGATAGCTTGGTGCAATACGGATGTTGCTGTCTTTCGGGTCCTTTCCATATGGATAGGTTGCGCCGGCGCCAGTCATGACAACACCTGCTTCTTTTGCTTTGGCAACGATGGCTTTTGCACAGCCTTCCATTGCATCAAAGGAAATGAAATATCCGCCGTGAGGTTTGGTCCACTCACCGATTCCGAGACCGTCAAGTTCTTTATCCAGTGTTGCAAGAACAAGCTCAAATTTCGGACGAAGGATGTCTGCGTGTTTCTTCATATGCTCATGCAGTCCGTTGATATCCTTGAAGAAACGAACGTGACGGAGCTGGTTCAGCTTGTCGTGTCCGATGGTCTGTACAGTCATGTATTTGCGGAAGTCATCCAGGTTCGCCTTGGATGCAGCAACTGCTGCGATACCGGAACCAGGGAAGCTTACCTTGGAGGTAGAAGTAAATTTATAAACAATGTCCGGATTTCCTGCTTTCGCACACTCATCAAGGATCTCAAGAAGGAAATCCTGATTGTCATCATAGAGATGGTGGATGCTGTAAGCGTTATCCCAGTAAATACGGAAGTCCGGTGCTGCCGGTTTCAGATGTGCGAAACGTTTAACGGTCTCTTCGGAATAAGTGTAACCCTGCGGGTTGGAGTATTTCGGAACACACCAGATTCCCTTTACTGCCGGGTCTTCATTGACGTATTTCTCAACCATATCCATATCCGGGCCTTCCGGAGACATCGGAATGTTGATCATCTCAATACCGAAGAATTCTGTGATACGGAAGTGACGGTCATATCCAGGTACAGGACAGAGGAATTTTACCTTGTCAAGCTTGCACCATGGTGTATTTCCCATTACTCCATGGGAATAGGAACGTGCGATAGTATCGAACATTACGTTCAGGCTGGAGTTACCATAGATGATGATGTTCTCAGGCTCTACCTCAGACATCTCACCAAGAAGTCTCTTAGCTTCCGGGATTCCATCGATAACGCCATAGTTACGGCAGTCCACGCCGGTCTCACATTTCAGGTCTGCATCGCCCGCAAGTACTTCCATCATTTTCATGGAAAGATCAAGCTGATCCGGTGCCGGTTTACCACGGGACATGTCCAGTGCCAGGCCTTCTGCCTTGATCTCATCGAACTCACGGTCGAGTTCTTTCTTTAAATCGAGTAGCTCTTCCCTGCTCATCTCACAATATTTTTTCATAAGTTTACTTCTCCTCTTTTTGTGCACAGTTTCATATCTGCGGTTGCTGTGTTTCTTCTGTAAATCTCTCGTACATTTTAGTATGGAAAAGCGCTGTTGTCAAATCTTTCGTGGAAAATCCTGCACTTCTCTTGCATGGCTTCTGTTTTTCCTCTATACTGAAAAAAACATTACTATATAACTGTTATATAAATTTAGTATGAAAGAGGTATAAAACATCATGTGGATTGCAGATGGATGGAAAGAATATGAAGTCATTGATACATCAAAAGGAGAAAAGCTGGAGCGCTGGGGAGACTATCTTCTGGTTCGTCCGGATCCCCAGGTAATCTGGGACACTCCACGTAAGAACCGTGGCTGGAAGCATATGAACGGACATTATCACAGAAGCAGCCGTGGCGGCGGTGAATGGGAGTTTTTTGATCTTCCTCACCAGTGGGAGATCCATTACAAAGATCTTACTTTTAATCTGAAGCCTTTCAGTTTCAAACATACGGGACTTTTCCCGGAGCAGGCCGTAAACTGGGACTGGTTCGGTGAAAAAATCCGCAATGCTGGACGCCCGATTAAGGTCTTAAATCTTTTTGCCTATACAGGCGGTGCTACTCTGGCTGCTGCAGCGGCTGGTGCTTCCGTTACCCATGTGGATGCTTCCAAGGGTATGGTGACCTGGGCTAAAGAGAATGCGGCAGCTTCCGGCCTTTTCGGCGCACCGATCCGCTGGCTGGTGGATGACTGTGTGAAGTTTGTGGAGCGTGAGATCCGAAGAGGGAACCATTACGACGCCATCATTATGGACCCGCCTTCCTACGGCCGTGGACCTAAGGGTGAAATCTGGAAAATTGAGGATGCCATTCATCCGCTGATCAAACTCTGTACAAAGATCTTAAGCGATGATCCGCTGTTCTTCCTGGTAAATTCCTATACAACAGGGCTTGCACCTGCAGTGCTGACTTATATGCTGGCTACAGAGCTGAAGCCGTGGAAGGGAACCGTGGAATCACAGGAGATCGGACTTCCTGTAAAGGAGACCGGACTGGTACTGCCATGCGGAGCTTCCGGACGTTGGAGTTCTTCTCTTCACCCACATACCGACTTATAAAGAGGCATATTATTATCAACTGAAAAAGAGGCCTGCTTTACATGCAGACCTCTTTTTATGTAACAGAAATCAGGACTGGCCACTGTCTCCCATCTGGGCTTCAATAGCATTTCCAAGCCGGTTATAAATGGTGACCGCATCCTGTACATGAAGAGGGTTTCCTGTATTTCCTGCCGCACCGGCAGTTACCAGGATATATTCTCTTCCGTAAATTTCCGCAAAACTTGCCAGACAGAGGCCCGCTTCGCTGGTGTATCCGGTTTTTCCACCCAGAATCTTTCCTCCGGTTACCGAAGTATCGGATAAATTCTTGAACATTGTGCTGTAATAGGTAATTCCGCTGGGATGAATATTGGTAACTCCGGTAGAATGCCTCGGACTTTCAATGATTTCCCGAAATGTATCGTTTTTTAACGCATACTTCAGAAGCACCGCTATGTCTCTTACTGTGCTGTAGTGATCCGGATCATGAAGGCCTGTCGTATCACAGAAATGGGTTCCTTTCATGCCGAGCCTCTGTGCCTTTTTATTCATCATCTCCACAAATCCATCTCTGGAACCGCCTACGGTATCCGCCAGTGCGATACAGCACTCCGCACCGGAGGGCAGCATGGCACCATAAAGAAGATCAATGGCACGGACTGTTTCACCTGGCTGAAAACCTGCCTGTGTGGCATCCTGCTCATAAAGTCCCGCGAACATTTCCTGTGTCAGTGTAATCTCCTCATCCAGATCATCCAGGTTCTCAATCGCCACAATTACCGTCATAATCTTCGTCATAGAAGCAGGATAGATCTTCTCATCGCCCTTCATATTTCCGATGATCTTCCCGCCTTTTACCTGCATCAGTACTGCATAGGGACTGTTGATTCCACTCATTTCCAGTTTACGGACTACCGGCCTCTGCAGAGACTCCATCCAGTCTCCCACTCCCTTGTTCCAACCGATAATTACTACAAGTGTCAGGATCACAATGGCCTCCACAATCAGACAGAGTGCCATTTTTATTCTGTTTATTTCTTTTTTTATTTTTTTCGCTTTACGCTTTTTTGTTCTCAATTTATACTCCCTGTTCAGATAAATTCATCTGCCAATTTCCCTTTTGGAAAACATATCTGCGCTGTTTTCCCCATCTTTTTTATATTAACATAATCTGGAATTTCATCTGTAAACTATATATAAAAAAACTCCAATAATTCTCTAAATCTGTTTGTGCCTTATTGTAGAATTTTTGTTAAAAAAAATCAAGGTGTATAAATGTATAGTCAAGACCACCCGCTTAGCGGGTGGCTTGCTCTGTCCCTATAAGGGACTATTCCCTGCTTGCGCCCGGAAGGC
>NZ_WQQE01000060.1:0-363 GCF_018785655.1 Blautia sp. MCC269
GCTTTCTTTGAATGGATGGCAAAAGGCTCCGAAACCGTACCGGGAAGCGACAAATAAGCGTGAGGTATCATTCCCTGACTTGCAATACTGCCGCACTTTCCAAAGGGGCATACAGAGGGAAAAAAACTTAAAAATGATACCGAGACGCTACATCAAAACAGCCTATCTGCGTACATCAGATAGAAACGGAGAAAGGAGCCGGTTATGGCAAGAATGAGTAACAAGCGGCGGTTGGAATGGTCTTTCTTCTTAAATGACCGCAGCCGTATCACTTACAACGAACTGTGCCGGAAATGCCAGCACGAATGTAAACAGAGCTTCCGGGCGGTTGTGGTTGACTGCCCGAAGTATCTTTCCAAGCGT
>NZ_WQQE01000061.1:0-373 GCF_018785655.1 Blautia sp. MCC269
CCCATATACAAACAAAAAGCAGGAATCATAGTTTTATAAATGCTTACGATTTCTGCTCTTTGCTAAAGTTAATGACATTGTGATATTTGGGGCATTTCTCTCCTTTGTCAACCATGTCAACCAAGAAATCAAAGAAAAAAGTAATCATAGAGCGCCTATGGATTGTTTTCAAAGTCTTTTCTGCCGGTTGACACGGTTTGGTTGACACGGAGACAGTCTGCGGCTGTACACCTGCCTGACATTCCCTTGTCGGGCATATTTCATTTATGGAGGTAACTGCCTATGGCAAAAAACAAAAACGAGAGCAATAACAAAAACAGCGGCACCCTGCTTACCGAAAAAGACGGCACCCAGTATTTTGTCATGGGGAAAG
>NZ_WQQE01000062.1:0-200 GCF_018785655.1 Blautia sp. MCC269
GGTACGACACAGATTTTCGCAGGATTGATAAAATGTGCAGACTGCGGATGGTCTTTAGCCTATGGGGAAAACAAGCAGAACAAAAACCCATACGGGTACTACCATTGCAGCAAGAACGGACAGGGATTACGCCAGTGTTCCATGCACTATATCCGCTATGATGTACTGTATGCCTATGTGCTTGCAAGACTGCAATACTG
>NZ_WQQE01000063.1:0-132753 GCF_018785655.1 Blautia sp. MCC269
TTCGTTAGAACCGTTCTTAAAAATGTAAAGAAATTTTCGAGAATCGTATGTGTTTCACTGTTTAGTTATCAAGGTTTGTTGTGTCTGTCTCTCAGACAGCTCGTTTATTTTATCTCATCTCTTTTTGTTTGTCAAGTACTTTTTTTAAGTTTTTTTCAAACATTTTTGAGTTAAGATTTTGTTGTCGTTTTGTTGACGACTCGGATACTTTATCATATCTTCTATCTTTTGTCAACAATGAATTTCATTTTTCTGAAATTCTTTTTAATTGTTTATTTTTCAAAAACAATTATTTGCGACAGCTCAGTTATGATACCACTGGGAGTTATGCTTGTCAACCATAAAATTCAAATTTTTTTGGATTTTTTGAAATTTCATCCCAAACCCCCAATTCAATTCCCAGGACAGGACGCCCCGCGTCCGCTTCCGTCCCCTGCCCGGATTTTATGTTTTCCCTGCCGGTTGGAAGTGTCAGCCAGAGGGAGAGGATATCGGTTCGGGCTGTTGCGGAGGAGGGGTGATACAACTTAGGTTGCGGGAGAGGGCGTTATTGCGGCAGGGTCAGCTGTCTGAGCCGCAGGCGAGTTCTGGCCCTGCCGCAATGCTTTTAGCCATCTCACAGAATCTTAGTTGTATCCCCCGACGGAGTCCTTGCCCGGGCCGATATCCTCTCCCTCTGGCGTACCTCTTTCTCTCCCCCCTCACGGAACCCTAGTTGTATCCCCCGACGGAGTCCTTGCCCAGGCCGATATCCTCTCCCTCTGGCGTTCGGTTTTCCACCCACCTTCCGGAGCCTTAATTGTATCCTCCTGACGGACTTTTTGCCCAGGCCGATATCCTCTCCCTCTAGCGTCCGCTTTGCTCTCCGTCTTCACACAAAAAAATCCGGCATCTTCAGTCACCCCAAAGATACCGGACTCCTATCAGCTATAAGCTGGAAATGAGACTCGAACTCACGACCCCTTCATTACGAGTGAAGTGCTCTACCGACTGAGCTATTCCAGCTTGTGATAAACACAACTGATATTATACCGTATTTTGCAAAAAATGCAAGCACTTTTCCAACAATCCACTCAAATTATTCCTACTACAACTTCCAACACCCCTGTTCTCACCCCATCATTTCTTCCCAGCAGAACTTTTCCTACGAGAAGTCACCTTCTTCACAACCTTCACCGCATCCTTCACAGCAGAAGATTTTTCCACCACCGTCATTTTCGCCTTATCAATACGTTTCCCCTTACTTTTCTCCGTAGTCTTTTTCACAGTTTCTTTCTTCACACTCTTCTTCTCCGGCATGCAGCTAAATACCGCCACACCATAAGCCGGAAGTTTCAGTTTCAGCGAAAACTCCCTGTTGTCACACTCTACATGAACAGCCGCTTTCGCCCGGGCATTCACAGCACCCTGTCCGCCATACTTTCCACTGTCACTGTTAAAAACTTCCTTATATTTTCCTGCAAAAGGCACACCAACCTGGTAACTGTCATAAGACACCGGTGAAAAATTACATACCGCAAGAACCGTCTCCTCCGGTTTCTCTGTTTTACGAAGAAATGCAACCACATTCTCATCATAGCTGGTAAACTGGATCCATTCAAAACCATCTGAATTTCCATCCATCGCATACAAAGCAGGACAAGACATATAAAGTTCATTGAGATCATGGATATACGTTTTCAGTTCTGGCATGATATCTCCATCCGGCGCAGTCATCTTCACACCAGGATGCAGCATCAGATAACCATATGCCGCACGCAGCTGAGCATTCTTCTGCTTGGAAGATCCCGGAAGCTTTTCCAGAAACTCCCTCAGCGTACCCACATCTCTTTTTCCAAGAGTCAGTACATAATGTTCACTGTACGCATACATCATGGAAAGCGTCAGCTGATCATAATAATTCCGTCTTTCCAGGGGCTCCGCTTCCAGATAAGAAAGAAGATCTTTTGTCCAGCCCCCACTCCATTTATAGTCAAATCCCAGATGATCATTTTCCACACTGTCTGTAAGCTGCGGCCATAAGCCATCCTCCTGTGCGATCAGGAGAATGCCCGGATCCTGCTTTTTCACAATCGAATTCAGATGTTTCAGAAACTCCAGTGCCTGAAGATTCTCATTGGAACCATAAAGATTCGGGGTCCACTGTCCTGCTTCTCGTCCGAAATCCAGATACAGCATCGCATCTACATCATCCATACGGAATCCGTCCACATGGAACTCATCCAGCCAGAAAAAGGCATTGGAAATAAGGAAATCCTTGACCATAGGACTTCCATAATTATAAAGCATAGTTCCCCACATTGGATGAACCGCCATAGCCGGGTCCTGCACTTCATAAAGAGGGGTTCCGTCAAATTTCTCAAGTCCGGCATCAAACCGTGGGAACTGTGCCGGTGCCCAGTCCAGAATCACTCCAATCCCAGCCTGGTGAAGATCCTCCACCAGCGCACGAAAATCTGCCGCTGTTCCAAAACGGGTCGTTACCGCATAATACGAAGACGTCGAATATCCGCCTGAGCTCTGGTCAAGATACTCCATCACCGGATGAAATTCCACATGGGTATAACCGGTCTCTTTCAGAAACGCCACCAGTTCACTACTGTTTTTCCACTCTGTTACATCTGTTTCATAAATAGAAACCGGAACTTCACGGCTGGCAAACTTTTCACGTTCCTTCATCCACGCTTCATCCTGCCAGGAAAAATCTCCCAGATCTGTCACTACCGAAATCACTGACGGAGCTCCCTGTGTCCCATTTCCATAAGGATCTGATTTTCGCTGTACATTGCCTCCTTTGATCTTAATCTCATACTGATAGGAAACGCCCGCCTGCACGCCTGGAACAAAAAGTTCAAAAATTCCGGACATTGGCATGCGATGCATCGGAAGGAGTCTTCCATCCCACCGGTCAAAATCACCGACTACACTGACACGGATCGCATTGGGCGCCCAAACAGCAAAATAGGTTCCCTTCACACCGCCACAGATACCTGGATGAGCTCCAAGCTTCTCGTATGCCTTGTAATAAACACCGGCACAGAAAGCTTTTTCCTCCTCTTCCGTGATCTGGCATGGACATTCATAGGCATCATAGAAAGTTTCTTTCATGCTTCCCCTGGTCACACGGAAGCGATATTCCGGAATCCTTTTCAGCGGAAGCATTACCGCATAATAACCGGCCTCATCTTCCAGGATCATAGGATAACTCGTTTTCCCTACAACTACTTCTGCAGCATCCGTTCCCGGAAAAAATCCCTGAATCAGAACACCATCCTCTGTTACCATCGGCTGCATCACATCACGGGGTGACGCCTCCTCACCATAAACAATCGCCTCAATCCGGGGCCAGTCCATATATTCATACGCTTTATCAGCCATAATCGTCTCCTCCGTCATATTTGTTGTTTTATAGACTCAGTTTATCACTTTTTTACTGAAAAATAAAGATAACTGTTCTAATCTTCGCAAAAAGTAATGCATGTAACCGGTAACAGAACAGAAAATAATTCAATTTGGTTCTTCCCAAAATCAGGTTCAACGCTTATAATATGAGACAGAATATGAAACAAATACCCTATCAGGAGGAATCATCAATGGAAAACAAACTGTATGATGTAACAGCTCTCGGCGAGCTTCTGATCGACTTCACAGAAAACGGTGACAGTTCCCAGGGCAATCCTACTTTTGAGGCAAACCCTGGCGGAGCTCCATGTAACGTTCTTGCCATGCTGAACCGCCTTGGCAAAAAAACTGCATTTATCGGAAAAGTCGGAAATGATATGTTTGGCAAACAGCTGAAAGCTGCCGTAGAAGAATGTGGCATCGATACCAGGAATCTTGTCATGGACGATGAAGTTCATACTACCCTTGCTTTTGTACATACTTACCCGGACGGAGACCGTGATTTTTCTTTCTACCGTAATCCAGGTGCAGATATGATGCTGACAAAAGATGAGGTAGATGCCGATCTGATCCGCAATTCCAGGATCTTCCATTTTGGCACGCTTTCTTCCACTCATGAAGGTGTCCGTGAAGCAACCCGCTACGCCCTTGATGTGGCAAAAGAAGCCGGATGTATCATTACCTTTGACCCGAATTTACGCCCTCCACTCTGGAAAGATCTGAACGATGCCCGTAAAGAAATCGAATACGGTATGGAGCGCTGCGATGTACTGAAGATTTCTGATAATGAAGTAGAATTTCTTTTTGATACTACCGATTATGACAAGGGTGCTGCCCTTATTGAAGAAAAATATCATATCCCCCTTGTGCTGATCACACTTGGTAAGGATGGAAGCCGCGCTTATTACCGCGGACGAAAAGTTGAGGCTGCTCCTTTCCTTCAGGAAAATACTATTGAAACTACTGGCGCAGGAGACACCTTCTGTGCAAGCACCCTGAATTATGTGCTGGAACACGGTCTTGAAGATCTCACTGACGAAAATCTTACAGAGCTGCTTACTTTTGCAAATGCGGCAGCTTCTCTTATCACAACAAAGAAGGGGGCACTTCGCGTGATGCCTGCAAGGGATGAAGTTCTTGACTTCATCGCATCCCGCAAGTAGTGTATGTTTTTCTTTTATTGAATTATTTTTTTGTTTATTGGCTTTGAAAAGCTGAGAAAATCGCAGGGGGAGAAAGCACTCGAAGTTACGAAGCCCGTTTTTCTCCCCCTGCACCCCCTCTTTCCGGGCACGTACCGCGGAAGCGGCGCTTCACGCCTGTCCGCCAATTGTTGTGTGTTCTACATATTTTCCCTATTATATCATATATCATATATTTTATTAATAATCTTATCATATAGAAATCTATAGCCAATATCATCATGCATATTATATTTGCATATTATATTTGCATTTGATATCTTTGCATTTAATATCTTTACACTTGATATCTTTACCACTCAAATTCACTTCTACACTATTCCAAAAAATCCGCAGATGTACCCCGCACATCGAGACCTCCCAACGCCCTCCCGCCCACATTCTCGGCTCAACCTTCCGCATCCAATACCATCACATACCTATAACGGCCTCAAGACTTTTTCACTCTCAACAACCCTTCAGGCCGTTCTTCTTCATCGGCTCAACCTTCCGTCCTCATCACCGTCGCATACAGACACAAGTCATCAAAACTCCCGTCCTCCACAACCAAGCACTCCTAAAAAAAAAGCCCGAGGGGTGTGCAGAGGGGCCGCGGCTTTGCGGCCCCTTTGCGATTTTCTTTTTCTCAAAAAAATACTGTGCCCCGTTCGCCAAAAAAAGCAAACGACACACAGTATTTCAAAAAAAGTATTTCTAAGATCTTGTTACTTTACTTAACAACACGCACTCTGTACATACCCTCAATCTCCTTGAGTTCATCCAGTGCCTTAGCAGAAGCTGCAC
This sequence comes from Blautia sp. MCC269, assembly GCF_018785655.1. Lineage (NCBI taxonomy): Bacteria > Bacillati > Bacillota > Clostridia > Lachnospirales > Lachnospiraceae > Blautia > Blautia sp. MCC269. The sequence goes on from NZ_WQQE01000063.1 coordinate 5,388, forward strand.
TCTCAAGATCAATAAGAGTATAAGCAAACTCTCCTTTACTCTTATTGGTCATATCCGCAATGTTCAGTCCCTCAGATCCAAGGATCTTAGTAACCTGACTGATCATATTCGGTGTATTACTATGTGCAAGAGAAATTCTTCCAACAGCCACACAAGTACCCATATCACAATTCGGATAATTCACAGAATTCTTAATATTACCATTCTCAAGGTAATCACGGATCTCTTTTACAGCCATCTCCGCACAGTTCTCCTCAGATTCCTCTGTGGAAGCTCCAAGATGTGGTGTTACCAGAATGCCCTCGCGTCCTGCAACTGTCTCGTTGGCAAAGTCCGTTACATATTTCTTAACCTTACCACTTTCAACAGCCTCGATCAGCGCCTCCTCATCAACAAGAAGATCTCTTGCAAAGTTCAGAAGGACTACGCCGTCTTTCATCTTATCAAAAGCTTCTTTGTTGATCATCTTCTTTGTGCTGTCAAGAAGCGGCACATGAATGGTGATGTAATCGCACTGGCTGTAGATCTCGTCCAGGCTCTTGCTGTGTTTGATGGTTCTAGAAAGGTTCCATGCTGCATCGATGGAAAGATATGGGTCATAACCATACACTTCCATTCCAAGACCGCATGCTGCGTTTGCAACCATGGCTCCAATGGCACCAAGACCGATGATACCAAGTTTTTTGCCGCTGATCTCGCATCCTGCGAACTGTTTTTTCTGCTTCTCGGCAAGTTTGCCAATGTGCTCTTTATCTTTCTCCTGTGCAACCCACTCGATACCGCCAACGATATCTCTGGATGCAAGGAGCATACCTGCAAGTACAAGCTCTTTTACACCGTTTGCGTTCGCTCCAGGTGTGTTGAATACAACAACACCTTTCTCTGCGTACTCTTTAACCGGAATGTTATTGACACCTGCACCAGCACGTGCAACCGCGCAAACGCTCTTCGGAAGTTCCATGTCATGCATCTTCGCACTTCTTACGAGGATCGCGTCACACTGGTCTACAGTCTCTGTTTTTTTATAATTGTCGCCAAAAAGTCTCAAGCCTTTTTCAGCGATAGGATTCAGGCAATGATACTGGAACATTATGCATTCTCCTCCTCGAATTTTTTCATGAATGCAACCAGGGCCTCTACGCCAGCTTTTGGCATGGCATTGTAGATGCTGGCACGCATTCCGCCAACAGTACGGTGTCCTTTCAGGTTTACAAGGCCTGCCTCAGTTGCCTCTTTGACAAACTTGGCATCCATTTCCTTGTCACCGGTTACGAACGGTACGTTCATCAGGGATCTGTCTTCTGGAACTACAGTTCCTTTGAAGAGTTTGCTGGAATCCAGATAATCATAAAGGATTTTTGCTTTTTCCTCATTGCGCTGTTTCATCACTTCCAGACCGCCCATTTTCTTCAGCCATTTAAATACTTTTCCGCATACATAGATGCAGTAAGCATTCGGTGTGTTGTAAAGAGAGCCTGCGTCTGCATGTGTCTTATAGGTAAGCATGGTTGGTGTTCCCGGAAGAACATCCTCTGTGATCAGATCTTCACGAACGATCGCGATAACCATACCTGCCGGTCCGATGTTCTTCTGAACACCGCCATAGATAATACCATATTTGCTTACATCCACTGGCTCAGACAGGAAGCAGGAGGATACATCTGCTACCAGAGTCTTGCCTTTTGTGTTTGGAAGTTTTTTGAATTTTGTGCCGTAAATGGTGTTATTCTCACAGATGTATACATAGTCTGCATCCGGGCTGATCGGCAGATCACTGCAGTCCGGGATATAGCTGAAAGTTTTGTCCTCAGAAGATGCGATCTTGTTTGCCTTTCCATATTTCTGAGCTTCCTGATAAGCTTTCTTTGCCCACTGACCTGTTACGATGTAATCAGCAACCCTGTTTTTCATAAGGTTCATCGGGATCATGGCAAACTGCTGGGATGCTCCTCCCTGAAGGAAAAGTACCTTGTAGTTATCCGGGATGTTCATAAGCTCGCGGAGATCTTTCTCTGCAGTATCAATGATTTCCTGAAAAGCTGCACTTCTGTGACTCATTTCCATAACGGACATTCCTGTGCCGTTATAATCCATCATCTCATCAGCTACTTCTTTGAGTACTTCCTCCGGAAGCACTGCCGGTCCGGCAGAAAAATTGTACACTCTACTCATGTTTCTTCATATCCTCCTCGTCAAATACATCATCAAGATTCGCACCAGCCGGTACCATCGGGAACACACTCAGATCCTGATCGATCCAGCAATCCAGAACGACAGGTCCCTCTGCTGCCAGTGCCATCTTAAGTGCAGGTTCCACATCTTCCATCTTTGTCACACGAATGGCTTTTGCACCCAGCGCCTCCGATAATTTTACAAAATCAACGGCGTCATCCAGTACTGTGGAAGAGTATCTCTTTCCATAGAAAAGCGTCTGCCACTGACGCACCATTCCAAGTACATGATTGTTCATAACAATCTGGATCAGCTGTCTACCACAGCGCGCTGCAGTTGCCAGTTCATTCATATTCATACGGAAGCATCCGTCACCTGCTATATTTACAACTGTTTTTTCCGGTCTGCCCATCTTTGCGCCAATTGCAGCGCCAAGACCGTAGCCCATGGTTCCAAGGCCGCCGGAAGTAAGAAGAGTTCTTGGCTCTTTGTATTTATAATACTGTGCCGCCCACATCTGGTGCTGTCCAACCTCTGTGGAGATGATGGCATCACCGTTCGTCAGCTCATAAAGTTTCTCTATAATATACGGACCTGTAAGCTGTGTGTGATCATAATTCAGCGGATATTTTGCTTTCAGTTCCTGGATATGTGCGATCCACTCCGGATGTTCTTTCTCCGGAACTTCCTCAAGAAGGCGTTTCAGCACTTCTTTCACATCTCCGATCACGCTTGCATCCACTTTGATATTTTTGTTGATCTCCGCAGCATCCACATCGATCTGAAGGATTTTTGCATTGTGTGCAAAAGTCTTGGTATTTCCTGTTACACGGTCACTGAAACGTGCTCCAAGAACAATGAGAAGATCACATTCCGTAACACCAAGATCGGAAGTCTTGGTTCCGTGCATACCTACCATACCGGTATAAAGCGGATCCTCACCTGGGAAAGTACCTTTACCCATCAGTGTATCGCAGACCGGAGCCTGGATCCTGTGAGCCAGTTCGCGGACTTCCTGGTCAGCACCGGAGATCACACAGCCGCCGCCTACAAAAATAAAAGGTTTCTTTGCCTCTCTGATCATTTCCAGCGCCTGGTCCATATCTTCTTTGCGGATGTTTTTGATCTCACGGTTAACGGTAGCCGGATGGCATGGCTCGTATTCATATTTCATTCCTGTGATATCCTTCGGAACATCCACAAGAACCGGGCCAGGTCTTCCGCTTTTTGCAATATAAAATGCTCTTCTTAACGTATCTGCAAGATCTTCGATATTCTTTACAATAAAGCTGTATTTTGTCACAGGCATTACGATACCTGCGATATCAACCTCCTGGAAAGAATCTCTTCCCAGGAGTGGTCTTCCTACGTTTGCAGTAATGGCTACCATCGGTACGGAATCCATGTATGCAGTCGCGATTCCTGTTACCAGGTTGGTGGCTCCAGGACCGGATGTTGCCAGGCAGACACCCACTTTTCCGGTAGCTCTCGCATAACCATCAGCAGCATGGGATGCACCCTGCTCGTGGGAGGTCAGTACATGTGTGATCTCATCTTTGTATTCATATAAGGCATCGTAAACATTCAGGATCGCGCCGCCCGGATATCCAAATACGGTGTCAACGCCCTGTTCCTTCAGACATTCTACGATGATCTCTGCACCTGTAAGCTGCATATCTTTCGTTCCTCCTTATTTTGCTTTCGGTACTTCCAGGATCGCACCACGGTTTCCGGATGTTACCATGGAAGCGTATCTTGCCAGATATCCGGTTGTCACCTTCGGCTCTCTTGGCTGCCATTTTTCTCTTCTAGCCTGCATCTCTTCATCTGAAACCTTGATCTCCAATTTCAGCTCCGGAATATTGATGCTGATGATATCGCCTTCCTCAACCAGTGCGATCGGGCCGCCTACTGCTGCCTCCGGTGATACGTGTCCGATAGCGGCTCCTCTGGATGCACCGCTGAAACGTCCGTCGGTGATCAGGGCTACGGAAGAACCAAGTCCCATTCCCACAATAGCAGATGTAGGATTCAGCATCTCTCTCATTCCAGGACCACCCTTTGGTCCCTCGTAGCGGATAACCACAACATCTCCCTCTACGATCTTACCGCCCTTGATGGCAACAATTGCGTCATCCTCGCTGTCAAATACACGTGCAGGACCTTCATGTACCAGCATCTCCGGTACAACTGCAGAACGTTTTACAACACCACCATCCGGTGCAAGGTTTCCTTTCAGTACGGCAAGTCCGCCTGTCTTTGTATACGGATTGTCGATCGGGCGGATAACATCCGGATTCAGGTTTACACAGTTTTTGATATTCTCACCTACTGTTTTTCCGGTTACTGTCATACACTCTGTATGGAGAAGTCCCAGCTTGTTCAGCTCATTCATGACCGCATAGACACCACCGGCCTCATTAAGATCTTCCATGTAGGTCGGGCCTGCCGGTGCAAGGTGGCAAAGGTTCGGGGTCTTCTCACTGATCTCATTTGCAAAGCTGATATCAAAATCCATTCCGATCTCATGTGCGATAGCCGGAAGATGAAGCATACTGTTTGTGGAGCATCCAAGTGCCATATCTACTGTAAGTGCATTTAAAACTGCCTCTTTTGTCATAATGTCTCTTGGGCGGATGTTCCTTCTGTACATTTCCATTACCTGCATTCCTGCATGCTTTGCAAGACGGATACGTTCAGAGTATACTGCCGGGATGGTACCGTTTCCTTTCAGTCCCATACCGAGAACCTCTGTCAGGCAGTTCATGCTGTTCGCAGTGTACATACCGGAACATGATCCGCAGGTCGGGCAGGTTTTGTTCTCGAATTCTTCCAGATCATCTGCTGTGATGGTTCCTGCTGCATAGGATCCTACTGCCTCAAACATACTGGAAAGACTGGTTTTGTGTCCTTTTACATGGCCGGCAAGCATCGGACCGCCGCTTACGAATACAGTAGGAACGTTGATCCTTGCCGCTGCCATCAGAAGGCCAGGTACGTTTTTGTCACAGTTGGGAACCATGACCAGAGCATCGAACTGATGAGCCAGTGCCATGGCCTCTGTGGAATCTGCGATCAGGTCACGTGTTACAAGGGAATATTTCATTCCAACGTGTCCCATTGCGATTCCGTCACATACTGCGATCGCCGGAAATACAACCGGTGTGCCGCCAGCCATTGCAACGCCGAGCTTTACAGCATTTACAATTTTGTCAAGGTTCATATGTCCCGGTACGATCTCGTTATAAGAGCTTACGATTCCTACCAGTGGTTTGTCCATTTCTTCCTTTGTCATTCCAAGGGCATTGAACAGGGAACGATGTGGTGCCTGCTGTGTGCCTTTTCTTACGGTATCACTTTTCATTTTTAAGGTCTCTCCTTTTTATTCTTTACGATAGGATCCGGTATCTGTTTATAGACTTCCTCTTCCAGGTACCGTTTTTTTCTGTTCTGTTTCGTTTTCTTCTCTCTGTCCCGCTTTATTTATGCAATGGCATCTGCGATCAGATCGCCCATCTCTCTGGTTCCGACAAGCTTGCATCCGTCAGACATGATATCTCCTGTTCTGTAACCATCTGTAAGAACCTTCTGTACTGCTGCTTCCACAGCATCTGCTTCTTTATCAAGATCCAGAGAATATCTCAGCATCATAGCAGCGGAAAGAATGGTTGCGATGGGGTTTGCCTTGTTCTGGCCTGCGATATCCGGTGCAGAACCATGGCTCGGCTCATAGAGACCAAGCTTTGTCTCATTTAAGCTTGCGGAGGAAAGCATTCCGATGGAACCGGTCACCATACTTGCCTCATCAGAGAGGATATCTCCGAACATGTTTTCTGTAAGGATAACATCAAACTGCTTCGGATCACGTACCAGCTGCATTGCACAGTTATCAACCAGCATATGCTCCAGTGTTACATCCGGATAGTCCTTTGCCACATCCTCCACTACACTTCTCCAGAGTCTGGAAGAATCAAGAACATTGGCTTTATCTACACTTGTAACCTTATTTCTTCTCTTACGTGCGATCTCAAATGCCTTAATGGCAATACGGCGGATCTCATTCTCATTATAAGAAAGAGTATCTACTGCTGTGCGGACTCCGTTCTCCTCAGTAGTCTTTCTTGCTCCGAAGTAAAGACCTCCTGTAAGCTCTCTTACAATGATCATGTCAAAACCATCTCCGATGATCTCATCACGGAGCGGGCATGCATCACGAAGCTCATTGTAAAGATAAGCCGGACGAAGGTTTGCAAACAGGTTCAGCGCCTTACGGATCGCAAGAAGACCTGCCTCCGGACGTTTGGACGGCTCCAGCTTATACCACGGGGATGTCTTGGCATCACCGCCAATGGAACCCATCAGTACTGCATCAGAAGCTTTTGCCTGGGCAATGGCTTCCTCTGTAAGAGGTACTCCGTGAGCATCAATGGATGCCCCTCCTAAAAGAACCTCTGTGTATGAAAATTTATGACTGTATTTCTCACATACTCTGTCTAAAACTTTTTTGGCCTCGGCAACAATCTCCGGACCGATTCCGTCTCCCGGAATCAGGGCAATCTTGTACTCCATTTTATTCACTCCTCCGATTTCCCCTGTGCTGTAAAATTTTAACGCACTGGTGTGGATAATTGTTATTATCATAACGCACTTTTCGACGGATTTCAACCTATTAAATAGATAAAGTTATTTCCGGAATGCAAAAAATAAACGGCAATTCCCTGTTTCTGCCGCCCCAGAGACATACTTTCGCACACAGAAAAAAGAAAAACTGCCCTACCATTCCGGTACAGCAGTCTTTCTTTTTTTATCATATTCTGTTTTTCCTGATGATATTCTCAGAATTTCCCGCTGGAACCACCGAAGGTATCACCGGAAGATGAGGTATGGGTGCTGGAACCACCGTTATTATCCTCATTTTTCGGTTTTGCGGATTTTGATACCGTACTGTAGAGGTAAAAATCATTACTTCTGGTCACATTCATACTGCCCTGCCGCACATAAGAAGCCGCCCGATCCTGTTTTCGCACAGTTTTCAGCTTTCTTCTCATATTTCCGGTTACCAGTAATCCTGCCACAAGCCCCACAGCAAGAGCGATCAGCAGGTTTATCCCAACCGCAAAAGGCTCATCCGGAAGGTTTTCCACATCGTATGGCTCTGCCTCATCTGCCTGCGTGATAAAATCATCGCATTCCGTGGCAAACTTATGAAACGCTTCGTTATAATCACCGTCACTTAAATAAGGCTTCACCTGATCCATGATGTAGGACTGTCCGGCATCCGTAAACACTTCTATCGCATATCCGTGTGTTGCAATGGCCCAGTTACGGTCTCCCATATCCAACAGGAATAAAATACCGTCATCATTTTCCCCCTGCCCATATCCATGGTCAATAAAATAATCCTCCGCATACGCCTGGGCTGTTTTTCCCTCAAGACTGTTAACGGTAACGACCACAACATCTACCTGATCCCGCTCACTGATTTCATCCAGAGTACTGCTCAGGCTCTCCTGCTGCTCTGCATCCAGAAGGCCCGCCTGGTCATCCAGACGGCTTACGGTGCCTGCCCATACCGGAAAAGCACATGCCAGACACAAAAGGATCGATATCAAAAATGCGGATATTCTTTTTTTCATGGCATCCACCTCCCTACAAAGCCCAGATCAGATACAGGATAATATAAGTGATCACACCCACGACCCCCGTTGTTCCCAGGAACCATCGTGCAAAAGCGTTCTTGTCTGTAGGCAGATTTCCCACAAATTTCCCTGTCTGACCATTCATGGCAAATATGTAATTATCACCCTTCCACTTCGTCTGCAGGATCCATACGGGATATAACGCATATTTCGTTGTCCCGTTATGAAGCCGGATACTGGTATTCTCCGGTACCACACTGGCGTATCCTCTCACCGTATCCCGGAATGCAGCCTCTGTGCTGCGGCGGATACGCTCATTGGCACGTTCCTCACACTCGCTGGCTGTCACATCATATTTATCTGCAAAATATCCAGCCAGATACGCAGTCTGAAAATCCACCGCTTCTTTGAAATCAAAAGGCTCTATAGACTCCATCAGATCATTTTCCATGCTGGCAGAGCCATCCACCGGTACATGATCAAAACCAAGAGAACCACTTCTATGTACTGCATAATAGCTGGTCTCCGTATAATCATAATCACTATCGCTCCAGAACCGGGTCTTTGTTGCACGGTAACGGATATCTGCGTCTGCGTCTGTGTCATACAGCCAGAACGGAACGTAGATGCCCTTAACCTCGCTGATATGATTCTCTGACTTAAATGCTTTCGGCAGAAGCCTCTTACCGGTAAGATGCTTTTTCAGCCTCTCCTTTGCCGCTTTCTTGTCCAGCTTAAACGGGATCACATAATCCGGCTTCAGTGCACCGGACAGCTGCCCGGTCATTACCACCGGACTTCCGCAAAACGGGCAGGCCGTTGCTGCCGTATTGGCATCTCCCACGATCTCACCGCCACAGGACTTGCACACATAGGTACGCAGCCCCTCACTCTCCCCGTCCTGCCACTCACTGCCGGCCTCATCCGACCAGCTCATATCCTCAGGCTGCTCTTCCTCCACAGTCTGGGCATATTCCGATAACGTACCAACATCAAACTCCGTATCACAAAACGGACACTTCATCTTCTGCACAGAACTGTCAAACTCTATGGAGCCACCACAGCACGGACACTTAAACTCCTGCATCTTCGCCATATATTCACCTCACTTCATCATTCTGTATCCAACAACCGGCAGGAGTTACCCTGCATTTTGCTCCTGACCATCTCTCTTTCTGATCTATACTGCATCCTCCGGTCCGAACGGATCACCGCACTCCGGGCAGAATTTCGGTGGATTCTCCGGATCTGCCGGTTCCCATCCGCACCTGCTGCAACGATACTGCATCTTCTTCTCCGGCTTCTTCGCTCCGCAGTTCATACAGAACTTGCCTTTATTCACCGTACCGCAGGAACAGGTCCAGCTGTCCTCCACCGGACGCGATGCACCACACTCCGGACAGAATTTCCCCGAAGAAACCGCACCACAACTGCAGGTCCAGGAACCAGCCGCAGCCGCAGCCCCTGCTCCGTTCCCTGCCGGCGAAACCGGCTGCGCTGCCTGCTGCTGTACACTCTGCTGCGCCTGCTGCTTCTGGCCCATCTCAAACAAGTGCTGCGCATTCATACCACCTGCATTAGCAGCCATACCCATGCCCATAAAGCCAGTCATAGCCCCTGCTGAATTAGAAGCCGCAGCCTTCATAGCATCCGCCTGGGCCCCGGTCAGAGTAGCCGCAGCCATAGCAGGATCACGCATCATAGCCGTACGCTGAGCCTGCTTGATCATCTCGGCATCCTCATCCGGCAATGTCACAGAACCAAGTGCCACACTGACTACCTTAAGCCCACGAAGCTCCTCCCACTTGGCAGAAAGCACCTCATTCATGGCATTCTCCAGCTCCGTATTATGAGTCACGATCTGATTCGGACGCATCTCCAGCTCCGAAAGCCTTCCGAAAGCAGGCTGCAGCGCACTGATAAACTCCGCCTTCAGCTGTCCGTCCAGCTCCTCTCTGGTATACTCCCGCTCCACATTTCCACACACATTCGTATAAAAAAGAAGGGGATCCGCGATCCTGTAGGAATAAACACCATGACACCTCACAGCCACATCCACATCCAGCCCGATCCTGGAATCCACAACCCGGAACGGGATCGGATTAGCAGTACCAAACTTGTTATCCACAAGCTCCTTGGTATTAAAATAATACACCCTCTGATCCTTACCCGTATCACCGCCAAAAGCAAACCTCTTCCCGATCGTATCAAAGGTCTTCCTGATTCCGTCACCCAGACTACCTGAAAAAATACTCGGCTCCGTAGAAGCATCATACGTATACTCTCCCGGATCCGCACAAACCTCAACAACCTTTCCCTGCTCCACAATCATCATACACTGACCGTCCGCCACAGCGATCCCGCTGCCGCTGGAAATGATATTATCACTCCCATGCTTATTGGAAGACCTGGAAGAAGACCTCTTCGTCCCCTTCACAACCATCACTTCTTTATCCATAGCCTCACAGTAAAAAAACTCCTTCCACTGATCCGCCAACGTACCACCCGCTGCACCCACAGCCGCTCTGATAAGACCCATAAATCCAACCCCTTTCTGAAAATTCATTCTTATTTACAATTTTACGATATTCCAAAGCCATCGTCACTCTCATTTCTGATAGTAACATCATTATTACACGAATTTTACCAAAAATCCACTTATTTCTATACAATATTACAATTGCCATATTCCCATCACACCCACAATCCTAGCACATCCACACAGTCCGTCTGCGCTGGCATCAAAGGCTATTCTCCCATCACATCCGCAATTCTAGCACATCCGCAACCCCAGGCTGACAGCGCAGCGCCTCAGCCGTCCCCCCCAACCAAACACAAACTCAGCCATTGCAGTCGTCCAGCGCAGCGCTGACGACCCACAACCAACCGTCAAACGACACTATTTCTCACCGGAAGCACCAGCCGGGGAAGGGGATGCTGGATGGCTCTGCTTCTGCAGGAGGGGAGCTGATTCTTGGACGGCGGGAATCTGCGTTGTTTTTCAAAAGTCCGCTGTCTGAGCGGCAGCAGGCCGCGAGTTCGGACTTTTTAAAAACGCTTTTAGCAGATTTTCAGTGTCCTAGAAGCCAGCCCCCGACGAAGCCGCAGACCAGCCAGCATCCCCTTCCCCGGCGTCCCTTCATCCGTTCGTTCGTCCGTTCATCCACATACAAATACAAAAAAAGACACCACGTCACAAAAAACGCAGTGCCTCTCTCATATTCAAGTTATTGCGAAAAAAGCATCAAGCAGAAGCCTGATCAGCCTTCTCAACCTCAGCAATCGCCTGCTTCCTCATAGGAATACGGCAATTCTTATTATTACCAAACTCAACAATAACATCTTCCTCAGTCATATCAATAACAACACCATAAAAACCACTGGTAGTAACAACACTGTCACCAACCTCCATGCTGTTCAACATAGTCTGAGTTCTCTTCTGCTCCTTCTTCTGCGGACGGATCATCATAAAATACATAATTCCAAACAGAACTACGATCCAGACAATACCAAGACCCGCGCTAAGTCCGCCAGCTGCTGCTGTAGATGATGCGATCATTCCAAATTCCTCCTGATAAAATCAATTCTTCTTATGCGGTCACCCGCCGTTTCTGACCTATAGCAGCTCCCGCCACTATAAAAAATGTCACTTCGTACTATCATACACAAAAACCAAAAAACCTTCAAGAGTTTTCTTATAAAATCAAAGTAATTTACGCAAATTTTATAAATAAAAACTACCGGTTCCCGTTAATCTTACCTTCCTCGAACCCTTCCAGACGCATCTTCTTATAAGCCGCAAAATTTCCGGCATCCAGAGCATCCCGGATCTCTTCCATCATATGATTGTAGAAATAAAGATTATGCAGTACACAAAGCCTCATACCAAGCATCTCTTTCGCCTTCAGAAGATGACGGATATACGCCCTGCTGTAATGACGGCAGGTCGGGCACTGGCACTCCTCATCGATCGGTTTGGAATCCAGTTCATACTTCGCATTAAAAAGATTCATCTTGCCATGGTTTGTATATACGTGACCATGACGACCGTTACGGCTCGGATATACACAGTCAAAAAAGTCAATACCTCGCTCAACACCCTCCAGGATATTGGCCGGAGTACCAACGCCCATCAGATACGTCGGCTTGTTCTGCGGAAGATGCGGAACCACCTCATCCAGAATCCGGTACATCTCCTCATGACTCTCTCCAACTGCAAGACCACCAACCGCATAACCGTCCAGATCCATCTCTGCAATCGCCTGTGCATGTTCAATACGGATATCTTCATAAACCGCACCCTGGTTGATACCAAAAAGAAGCTGATCCTTGTTGATGGTATCCGGCAGGCTGTTCAGACGGACCATCTCATCTTTACATCTCTGAAGCCAGCGGGTTGTACGCGCTACAGACCGCTGCACATAATCCCTCTCCGCCACACTGCTCGGGCACTCATCAAAGGCCATGGCAATGGTAGATGCCAGATTGGACTGGATCTGCATACTCTCTTCCGGTCCCATAAAGATCTTGTGGCCATCAATATGAGAGTTAAAATACACACCCTCTTCCTTGATCTTACGCAGCTTTGCCAGGGAAAACACCTGAAATCCGCCGGAATCGGTAAGAATCGGTCTGTCCCAGTTCATAAATTCATGAAGACCTCCAAGCTGTTTTACCACCTTGTCACCAGGACGCACATGAAGATGATAGGTATTGGATAACTGTACCTGCGTACCGATCTCATGAAGATCCACAGTGGAAACCGCACCCTTAATTGCTGCAATTGTTCCTACATTCATGAAAACAGGAGTCTGGATCGTTCCGTGAACCGTCTTAAACTCTCCTCTTTTCGCTCTTCCTTCTGTTGTAATCAGTTTATATTCTGCCATTTCATTCCCCTTCTAAAAAACATTTTGGGTCATCTGGTTCCGGTTCTCTTCCTAAAAAGCAGCCCAAACTGCCTCCTGGCACAGTCACTATCCGGAACTTTTAGTCAATATCATAACACATTTTTTTCTTTCCTGCTACTGATTGTTAAACTTTTACATTGCCATTTTTTAAACGATATCGTATAATATAGAGTATTCGCTTAAAAATCCTTTTAATAAGAAGAAATCACTCCCGCCTGACAGTAATGCCAGAGTCGGGCAACCCCTGTATAGATACAGCAAGGAGGAAATCAATTTTTTATGAAGAAACACACACTTGGAATTGACATTGGTTCCACCACTGTCAAGATCGCGATCTTAGACGAAAACGATACCCTTGTCTTCTCCGATTATGAGAGACATTTTGCAAATATCCAGGAAACACTTGCGGATCTTCTTCAGAAAGCAGAGGATCAGCTCGGTGAACTTACACTCTGCCCGGTTATCACAGGTTCCGGCGGACTGACACTTGCCAATCATCTGGAAGTACCTTTTGTACAGGAGGTTATCGCCGTATCCACTTCCCTGCAGAAGCTGGCACCAAAGACGGATGTTGCTATCGAGCTTGGAGGCGAGGATGCCAAGATCATCTATTTCGAAAACGGAAATGTAGAGCAGCGTATGAATGGCATCTGTGCCGGCGGTACCGGTTCCTTCATTGACCAGATGGCATCTCTGCTCCAGACCGATGCACCAGGTCTTAATGAATACGCCAAACATTACAAGGCTCTTTATCCCATTGCGGCACGCTGCGGTGTTTTCGCAAAGACAGATATCCAGCCGCTGATCAACGACGGAGCAACCAAGGAAGACCTTTCCGCTTCCATTTTCCAGGCAGTTGTCAACCAGACCATCTCCGGTCTTGCCTGCGGTAAACCGATCCGCGGACACGTTGCATTCCTGGGCGGCCCGCTTCACTTCCTTTCCGAACTGAAGACCGCTTTTATCCGCACCCTGAAGCTGGATGACGAACACATTATCGCGCCGGACAATTCCCATCTGTTCGCAGCTATCGGTTCCGCCCTGAACGCGAAGCAGGACGTAACCGTATCTCTTATTGAACTGAAAGAACGCATGCGTACCACCATCAAACTGGACTTTGAGGTAGAACGTATGGAGCCGCTTTTTGCCACAGAGGACGACTATCAGGCTTTCCACGACCGCCAGAGTGCCTACAAGGTAAAAACCGGCAACCTTTCTACATATAAGGGAAAATGTTTCCTGGGAATCGACGCCGGTTCCACCACTACCAAAACTGCACTGGTAGGCGAAGACGGAACACTTCTGTACTCATTCTACAGCAATAATAACGGAAATCCGCTGAAGACCACCATCGGTTCCATCCAGGAGATCTATGAACTTCTTCCGGAAGACGCCGAGATTGCCTTTTCCTGCTCCACCGGTTACGGCGAGGCCCTGATCAAAGCGGCTCTTCTTCTTGATGAAGGTGAGGTTGAGACTGTTTCCCATTACTATGCAGCTGCTTTCTTTGATCCGGAAGTAGACTGCATCCTGGATATCGGCGGTCAGGATATGAAATGCATCAAGATCCGTAACCAGACGGTAGACAGTGTACAGCTTAACGAGGCATGTTCCTCCGGTTGTGGTTCCTTTATCGAGACTTTCGCAAAATCCCTGAACTACACCGTACAGGACTTTGCAAAAGCAGCTCTTTTTGCAAAACATCCTATTGATCTTGGAACACGCTGTACTGTATTTATGAACTCCAAGGTTAAGCAGGCCCAGAAGGAAGGCGCTGAGGTTTCCGATATCTCCGCTGGTCTTGCCTACTCCGTTATCAAAAACGCCCTCTACAAGGTTATCAAGGTTTCCGATGCTTCCGAGCTTGGCAAGCATATCGTTGTACAGGGTGGTACCTTCTATAATGACGCAGTTCTCCGCAGCTTTGAGAAGATTGCCAACTGCCAGGCTATCCGCCCGGATATCGCCGGGATCATGGGTGCCTTCGGTGCTGCTCTGATCGCAAGGGAGCGCTATCAGGAGGGTGAAAAAACCTCCATGCTTTCCATCGATCAGATCAACAGCCTCCAGTACACCACCTCCATGGCAAACTGCCGCGGATGTACCAACAACTGTCGTCTGACCATCAACAAATTCTCCGGCGGCCGTAAATACATCAGCGGAAACCGCTGTGAGCGCGGACTTGGAAAGGAAAAGAACAAGGATCATATCCCGAACCTTTTCGATTACAAATATAAGAGGCTCTTTTCCTATGAACCACTTTCCGCAGATAAGGCTACCCGTGGACAGGTTGGTATCCCACGTGTTCTGAACATGTTTGAAAATTACCCGTTCTGGTATACCTTCTTTACAGAGCTGAAATACCAGGTGGTACTTTCTCCTACTTCCACACGTAAGATCTACGAGCTGGGTATCGAATCCATCCCAAGTGAATCCGAATGCTACCCGGCCAAGCTTGCTCACGGACATGTCACATGGCTGATCCGTAACGGTGTGAAATTTATCTTCTACCCATGCATCCCTTACGAACGCAACGAGTTCCCGGATGCGGTCAACCATTATAACTGCCCGATCGTTACTTCCTATGCGGAAAATATCAAGAACAATGTGGACGAGCTCAGTGATCCATCCATCACCTTCCGCAACCCGTTCCTGGCATTTACTTCCGAGGATATCCTGACAAACCGCCTTGTGGAAGAATTCCAGGATATTCCTGCTGCCGAGGTCAAAGCTGCTGCCCATAAGGCCTGGGAAGAACTTGCAGCCGTACATATGGATATCCAGAAAAAGGGTGAAGAAACCCTGCAGTACCTGAAAGAAACCGGCCGCCGCGGAATCGTTCTTGCAGGCCGTCCATACCATATTGACCCGGAAATCCACCACGGTATCCCGGATATGATCAACAGCTACGGAATCGCCGTATTTACCGAAGACTCCGTTGCACACCTTGGACATCTGGAGCGTCCCATCCGTGTCAACGACCAGTGGATGTATCACTCCCGTCTCTACTCTGCCGCAAATTTTGTAAAAACAAGAGAGGATCTGGATCTGATCCAGCTGAATTCCTTCGGATGCGGACTTGATGCCGTTACCACCGATGAGGTTTATGAGATCCTGGATGGAAGTGACAAGATCTACACCTGCCTGAAGATCGATGAGGTCAACAACCTGGGTGCGGCAAGGATCCGTATCCGTTCCCTGATCGCTGCTATCCGTGCAAAACAGGCACAGAATAAAAAAAGGAACATCAAGCCGGCTTCCATTGAGAAGATATCCTTTACCAAGCAGATGCGTAAGGAGTACACCATTCTCTGCCCGCAGATGTCTCCATTCCACTTCGGAATCTTTGAGGCTGCTTTTAAAGCATCCGGCTATAACCTGGAAGTCCTCCCCAACGACAACAAGCATGCTGTTGATGTGGGCCTTAAATATGTAAACAACGATGCCTGCTATCCGTCCCTGATGGTTGTGGGACAGATCATGGATGCTCTTCTTTCCGGCAAATATGACCTGAACAAAACTGCAGTCATCATGTCTCAGACAGGCGGCGGCTGCCGTGCCTCCAACTATATCGCATTCATCCGCCGTGCTCTGAAAAAAGCCGGCATGGAACAGATTCCGGTTATCTCCCTCAACTTAAGCGGACTGGAGAGCAACCCTGGCTTTAAGCTGACACTGCCGCTGATCAGGCGCATCGTTTACGGTGCCGTATTCGGTGATATCCTGATGAAATGCGTATATCGCATGCGTCCTTACGAGCTGGAAAAGGGTATCGTAAACCGCAAGCACAAAATCTGGGAGCAGCGCGTCATTGCCTTCGTAACAGGCAGCAGCGTCAGCCATGGTACCTTCAAAAAAATGTGCCGTGAGATGGTCCATGATTTTGATACGATCCCGATCTCCGATGAGAAAAAGCCTCGCGTTGGTATCGTAGGTGAGATCCTTGTCAAGTTCCTGCCTGCTGCCAACAACCACCTGGCAGATCTTCTGGAGGCAGAAGGGGCAGAACCGGTTGTTCCGGATCTTATCGACTTTATCTGCTACTGCTTCTACAACCAGAACTTCAAGGTTGAAAAGCTTGGATTCAAGAAATCCAAGGCAACCATCGCAAATCTTGGTCTCAGAGCCATCGACTGGCTGAGAAAAACAGCAAATGAGGCTCTAGAGCAGAGCCGCCACTTTACACCGGCCGCAGATATCCGTGATCTTGCAAAAATGGCTGCGCCCATCGTTTCTGCCGGAAATCAGACCGGTGAAGGATGGTTCCTGACCGGAGAGATGATGGAACTCATCCACGGCGGTGTCCCGAACATCGTCTGCATCCAGCCTTTTGGCTGCCTGCCGAACCACATCGTAGGAAAAGGTGTCATCAAGGAAGTTCGCCGTGAACATCCGGAAGCCAACATTGTTGCCATTGACTACGATCCAGGTGCCAGCGAAGTAAACCAGCTGAACAGGATCAAGCTTATGCTTTCCACAGCACAGAAGAATCTGCATAAAGGCGATAAAAAAGACGCATAACAAGAAATGCAGGTTACAAACATCTTTTTCCCAAAAAACAAATTCAAAGCTGCACAGCCGCAGGATCCCTGCCGGCTGTGCAGCTCTTTTTATTTCAAATATGATTCCTGTCAGACAGATTTTTTCTCTGATCCATCACTCTTCACAGGAGGCTTTGCACGGAGCATCAAAGCTCGGGTTAAAGGCATAGAAATTTTTGGCATCCAGCTGCTCCTGCACGGATCTCAGTGCTTCACCGAAACGCTGGAAATGGACTACCTCTCTTGCCCGAAGGAAACGGATGGGATCTGCAACCTCCGGGATATTTTTCACCACCCGGAGGATATTATCGTAAGTGGAGCGTGCCTTCTGTTCTGCTGCCAGATCTTCAAACAGATCCGTGATCGGATCACCCTTACTCTGGAATTCGCAGGCATTAAACGGCACTCCTCCTGCAGACTGTGGCCAGATTCCCACTGTATGGTCAATATAATACGGGCCAAGTCCACTGTTCTCGATCTCTTCCATGGAAAGATCCTTTGTCAGCTGATGAACAATGGTAGATACAATTTCCAAATGGGCTAATTCTTCCGTGCCCACATCATTCAGCACCGCTGCGACCATCCGGTTCGGTGCGGTAAATCTCTGAGAAAGATACCGCATGGAAGCGCCAATCTCGCCATCGGGCCCGCCGTACTGACTGGCGATGAACTGTGCCAGTTTTGCATTGGGCGTCTTGATATTTACAGGATACTGGAGTCTTTTTTCATAATTCCACATAACTATCTGCACCCTCCTTCCTGTTCCCACGGAAACGGCTGCTCCATCCACTGCCAGGAGCTAAGATTGCTGTCGTTTCCGGTATCGATGGTCAGCGGACCATAAAATTTCGCATATTTTTTCAGAAGTTCATTTCTTCTGGTGCTCAGTTCGCTGTAATACTCAAGAGCTCTTTTTTCCCTTGGATGTGTATCCAGGAAAAGAAGAAGGTCATCAATGGCAAAGCTTACCTGGTCAATGGACTGTAACAGTTCTTTTTTTGAAGTACAGTTTCCGGACATCATCTACGGCCTCCTCTCCTGCCACAGAACGGCTTGCAAAGCTCAGGAAAGATTGTTCCAACCTGAAGCGCCTTTTTCAGTTCAAACGTAGGTGCAAATTCCTGGCATGGCACATAAGCCATTGCAGGAACCAGATGTTTAAGATGCGAATACATCTCCTGGTCAGCACGGTTTCCGGTTCCCGGCATGTTACAGCTACAGGTTTCCTTCGGCATGTTCTGCTTCATGCTGTTGCAATGATTCCCGTTCTGGCTGCCGTGATTTGCCATATCTGAAGATGAACAATCGTTCCGGGCTGCCATCCCGCCATTCATCCCGCAGGTATACTGATATGGCCGGCATCCCGAACGATTCATCTGAAATCGGTCCATAAGCGAAATCCTTTCATTCATGATCACGCTATATTTTATGACAGTTTTTTAAACTTGTGAAAACAGGAATGTTCACTTTCCTTCACATATATCTATCTTTCTGCCATTTTTTTCTATATATACAGGAAAATATTACTGTTTAAAAATCAGATATACAGTGCTATAATATCCTTGCCTATCTTTACACGGATGGGCGCTTTTACTTATGATTTGTAGCCCTGACAGGCTATTGAAGGAGGAAATTATGCAGGTAATTATTGTAGGCTGCGGAAAAGTCGGTAGAAATCTTGCAGAGCAGCTTCAGGCAGAGGATATTGATATCACTCTCGTCGACGTTATCGCCGACAAGATCAATGATCTCTGCGAAAATATCGACGCTATGGGAATCGTCGGTAATGGTGCCAGCATCAATACTTTAATGGAGGCAGGTGTTGATACTGCAGATATCCTGATCGCAGTTACCGCTTCTGACGAGCTGAACCTTCTCTGCTGTCTGATCGCGCAGAAGGCCAACCACTGCCAGACTATCGCCCGCGTCCGTAACCCCATTTATGAAAAAGAAATCGGCTTCATCAAAGAACGTCTTGGTGTTACCATGATCATTAACCCGGAGCTTGCCGCTGCCCAGGAAATTTCACGGCTTCTCCGTTTTCCATCTGCGATCAAGATTGACACCTTTGCACGTGGTCGTGTAGAACTTCTCAAGTTTAAAGTTCTCCCGGAATTCAAGCTGGACGGAATGAGCGTTTCCCAGATCTCAGATGCTTTCCGAAGTGATATTCTGGTCTGCGCGATTGAAAGCCGTGACAATGTATCCATTCCTGGTGGTGATCACATTATACACGACGGAGATATGGTTTCCATTCTGGCCTCTCCGCTTAATGCAGCGGCATTTTTCCGTAAGATCGGTCTCAAGACCAATCAGGTCAAAAACTGTATCATCGTAGGTGGCGGAACCATTTCCTATTATCTTGCCCATGCACTTCTGGATATGAAGATCAGTGTCAAGATCATCGAGCAGAACAAAAACCGCTGTGAGCACTTAAGCGAACTGCTTCCAGATGCGACTATTATCAATGGTGACGGAACGAACCGTTCTCTTCTGCTAGAAGAAGGACTTTCCGAGTCCGAATCCTTTGTCACTCTGACAAATCTGGATGAGGAAAATGTATTTCTTGCCCTCTTTGCCAAAAGCATCTCCGATGCCAAGCTGGTTGCCAAGGTCAACCGTCTGGAATTTGATGATGTCATCGACTCCCTGGATATCGGAAGTGTCATCTACCCGAAAAATATCACTGCTGATTATATCCTGCAGTATGTCCGTGCCACTCAGAACAGCATCGGCAGCAACGTAGAAACCCTTTATCATATTCTGGATGGCAATGCAGAAGCACTGGAATTTGCGATCCGTGAGGAATCTGCCGTAACTTATATCCCTCTTGCAGAGCTGAATCTCCGCAAGAATCTTCTGGTGGGATGCCTGAACCGCAACGGCCGCATCCGCATTCCCCGTGGTCAGGATACCATTCAGGTAGGCGACACGGTCATCATTGTAACCACTCACAAAGGCCTCCGTGACATCACAGACATACTTGCAAAATAGAGGTACTGAAAAATGAATTATTCAATTATTGTTTATATCCTGGGATGGATCATGAACGTGGAAGCAGTCTGCATGTTGGTTCCCAGTATCACAGCCCTTATCTACCGTGAAAAAGCCGGAATCGCCTTTGTGATCACAATTCTGGCATGCCTGGCGATCGGTGTTCCACTGGTCAGCCGCAAACCGTCCAAGAAAGCGTTTTACGCCCGTGAAGGCCTTGTGACTACTGCTTTAAGCTGGATCGTCCTCAGTATTGTCGGTGCTGTGCCGTTTGTGCTCAGCGGAGCTATCCCGAATCCCATTGATGCTTTTTTTGAGATTGTTTCCGGTTTCACTACAACCGGTTCCAGTATTCTCTCCGATCCATCACAGATGCCTTACAGCATCAATATCTGGAGATGTTTTTCCCACTGGATCGGTGGTATGGGTGTTCTGGTATTTATCCTGACACTGCTTCCGCTTGCAGGTGGCTATCATATGAACCTTATGAAGGCAGAAAGCCCCGGTCCTTCCGTAGGAAAGCTTCTTCCAAAAGTCCAGTCAACTGCCAAGATCCTGTACAAGATCTACATTGCACTCACTGTTGCACTGATCATCCTCCTGCTTCTTGGGGGGATGCCTCTTTACGACAGTCTCTGTGCAGCATTTGGAACTGCCGGAACCGGTGGGTTCGGAATCAAATCCGACAGTATGGGAAGTTACAGCTTATATATTCAGATCGTCATCACTATCTTTATGATCCTGTTTGGCGTTAACTTCAATGTCTATTTTCTTCTTCTCACCAGGAAGTTTTCTCAGGCATTGAAATCTGAAGAGGTCCGCTGCTACTTCTTTGTGATCATCGCTTCTGCCCTGATGATCACACTCAATGTCCGACATCTGTTTGACAATGTGTGGGAAGCACTTCAACAGGCATTTTTCCAGGTTGGTTCTATTATCACCACCACCGGTTATGCCACTACGGATTTTAACCAGTGGCCTGCGGTATCCAGAACGATTCTGGTACTGCTTACCTTCTGTGGTGCCTGTGCTGGCAGTACAGGCGGCGGAATCAAGATTTCCCGTCTTCTGCTTCTTGCAAAATCTGTTCGCAAGGAACTGCATCTTTATCTGCATCCCAATGCAGTAAAAAAGATCAAAATGGACGGAAAAGCGGTGTCTCACGAAGTTATGCGTGCCACCAATATTTATATGATCGTTTATCTGATGATCGTGGCTGCCTCTATCTTTATCATCAGTTTTGATGAATTTGATCTTGTAACAAATTTCACAGCCGTAGTCACCACTTTAAACAATGTGGGTCCCGGTCTTTCCCTGATCGGTCCTACAGGAAACTTCGGGATCTTTTCTCCGCTGTCCAAGCTGGTCCTTTCTTTCGATATGCTGGCCGGCCGACTGGAGTTGTTCCCGATTCTAATTCTTTTCCTCCGGGAAACCTGGAAAAAATTCTGACAAAAACAAAAAGCCGGAGAAACGGACTTCTTTTTTATCCGTTTCTCCGGTTTTTATTCCCTGTCATACAGGCATAACCGTTATATTTTAAGCATATTTTGTCATGTTTGCGTCATAAATCGCATTTTTTCACATTTATTTCAAATGTTAGACACACTTTCTTCACATTTTTCCTGTATATTATTAGCCATAGAAAGTGATGAGCTTTCTATAATATTTTTCTTTTTCATACGCGCCGGTACGAGAGTACCGGCCTCCTTCCATTTATGGGGTATTTTTTTCCACCCCTTCGTAATCGAATTCCGGAATGAAGCTTTCTGAAGCAGTTTCCCCTTCCTGTATAAATCCATTCTGAATTCCCATCTCTACAGCAGCATCCAGAACTTTTTCATATTCCCGTTTTGTTACTTTTCTGTTTAATTCCTTAAATTCTCCAAATTCCCTCACCGGTGTATACTGATTCATAATACTGATGTAAATCTCTTCCCCGTAGGTTTCATGAAGATAGCGCAGAACTTTCCTGGAATTTCTCGTATGTCCTGGCAGGATCAGATGGCGGACAATGGTTCCTTTCCTGATATATCCATCTTCTCCAAACTGACAGCTTCCACTCTGACGTACCATCTCTTTAATCGCAGCTTTTGCCCTTTCCACATAGTCCGGTGCATGAGAAAATTTCTGTGCCAGATCCGGTTCCATATATTTGAAATCCGGAAGATAAATATCCACATATCCTTCCAGCAGTTTCAATGTTTCCAGTTTTTCATAACCACTGGAATTATACACTACAGGAAGATCCATTCCCTGCATTCTTGCAAGATTCAGTGCCTTTATAATCTGCGGTACATAATGTGCACCTGTCACCAGATTGATATTGGCAGCACCTTTTTCTTTCAGTTCCAGAAAAATTTCTCCAAGCCTTTCCACACTTACTGCCAATCCTCTGCTTCCAATAGCAATATCATGATTCTGGCAGAAACAACAACGCAGCCCGCATCCGGAAAAGAACACCGCTCCGGAACCTTTTGTTCCGGAAATGCAGGGTTCCTCCCACATATGCAGTGCTGCTCTTGCCAGATAAATGGTCCCATCCATCCCGCAGAAACCTTTTTTCCCGGAACTACGGTCCACATGGCATTCTCTCGGACAGAGTGTACAGGCGGACATCATTTTTCCGGCTACGCTATCTATGCTTTTTTCGTTCTCCACGTTACTTTCTCCTGATCTTTTTCTGTTATTAAGACATTTCCATTTACATAGTTTAGCACATCCACCCAGTTATCAACAAGCCCTTCTCGGTTTACACGATACAGTTAATATAGTACAATGAATTTCATGGAATCTTAAGAATTTACCCCTTTCGTCTTAATTTCCGGCTGCTATTCTAATTAACATCAGGGAGGTACAAAAAAGTGGATAACATACTTGTCTGCGATGACGACAAAGCAATCGTAGAAGCAATCGAAATCTATCTTACACAGGAAGGCTATCACATCCTGAAAGCCTACGACGGACAGGAGGCTCTGGATATTCTTACCAGGGAACCAGTAGATCTGCTGATCATGGATATCATGATGCCCCATCTTGACGGGATTCGGGCAACCGTCAAAATCCGGGAAAATAATCCGCTTCCGATCATCATCCTGTCTGCAAAATCCGAGGACACAGATAAAATTCTCGGACTTAATATCGGTGCCGATGATTACATCACCAAACCTTTTAATCCTCTGGAACTGATTGCCAGAGTGAAATCACAGCTGCGCCGCTATACACAACTTGGTTCCGTCGCACCAGCGGCATCGGAGCATATCTATACCACCGGTGGCCTTACAGTAAATGACGACAAAAAAGAAGTTCTGGTAGATGGGGAACCGGTACGAATGACACCCATCGAATATAACATTCTCCTTCTTCTCATGAAAAATCAGGGACACGTTTTCTCCACCACACAGATCTATGAAAGTATCTGGAATGAAGATGCCCTGGCAGCAGACAACACCGTGGCTGTACATATCCGCCACATCCGTGAAAAGATCGAAATCAATCCCAGAGAACCACGCTATCTGAAAGTTGTCTGGGGCCTGGGTTACAAAATTGAAAAGCTTAGCCGGTAATCCATCCGGCACTTGAAGTCTTCGTACTTCAGAAAGGGGTATTATGCGTACAAACAAACATAAAGGAACAAATCGGTCTCTTATGAGGATTCCCGCTCTTGTCCTTGGCCTTATCCTGCCGCTGGTCATGGCATTTTCAGCGGCACTGGTGATCCAGGCAGGGATCCAGATGGATTCCGTCAATGATCTCAGAACAAAGGATTATTTCCAGACTTCTGCCTTTTCCAATGATTTCTACACCAAAATTTCTACTATCCTGAACGGAATCTCGGCCAGAGAAATTCTGGATCAAGCAGATGAAAACACGTACATTGATCTTGGAGAACTTTACAACGGAGATTCTCTTTCCTTCAAAAACACCTCCGGTCTTGCCTACTCCTTTAACGATCTTAAAGAATGGGGCCTGCAGAGCATAAATTCCGATGATGACTGGATCGTCTTGGGCCTCACCACCCCGGAAGGCAAAACCGAATATATGTATTATTCCGATTTTTCCAAAGCTCTGGAAGATGGCACCCTGCAGCTGAATGCATTGCAAGGCGCTCTGAAATCCGAAGGAATTTCCCAGAATGACTGGACAGATCGGGTTCTTTCTTCTTTAAAAGCAGAATATGCAGCCAGCGGCATCCGGGAAATGGAACCTCTTGAAAATATTACCGACAAAAATGGAAATATCGTTTACACAGATGTGGCAGATATGCTTACTCCGGTCTTCAAAATTCCCTGTGCACCGGAAGGCTATGACAGCCTCCTGGACTATATGAATTCCACCTCATCCCAAACCAGGAATTTCAAGGGAACCCTGACCGATGCTTTTGAACAGCTGGATAATGCCCGTGAGCTTTTTTCCAACTGGACAGCTGCTACCCAGGCACTGAATGAATACAACAGCGGCAGCTCCAATATCCGCTACGCCTATACAGATAACAGCACAAACAATATCTTCACAAACACAGATGCAGGCTACACTTCCGATCTGACTCACATTTCCGGCTTTTCGAACAAAAAGCCTTATGTGCTCCTGGATGTTAATGACACTGCAAAAACCGAGAAAGATGCCCAGAGTGGTCTTACCAATCTAAATCTTTCCTCTGAGCCGAGTTCTTCCATTGAAAGCTGGATCAATCTTCTTCGAAACTCCACATACGATGAAAACTGCAGTTTTCTGGCCTGGATTGATGACACCAGCCTTCCTGTAGCGGATTCCGTAAAAACTGCCAGACAGTATTTCCAGACTTACCGTACTTTATTTATCCCGGCTGCAATAGTCGCTGTGGTCAGTTTTCTGCTCTTTCTCATGGATTTTATCTGGCTTACAATCCATACAGGAAAAAGGAATTCTGATGAGGGCAGTACTGGCAATATACAGCCAGAGCTGAACTTTTTTGACCGGATTGATACTGAAATAGCGGCAGGGCTTGTATGTATCCCGACACTTGGTATATTGAGTACAGGGCTGAATCTGCAATATGCTACCAATAATCATATCGCTTCCATGATCATCATCGGGATCATGATTTTCCTGATCTCCTGCATGTTCTGGATTGGTTATTTAAGCCTGGTCCGCAGGATCAAAGCGCACACTCTGTGGAAAAACAGCTTCCTTCGCAGATGCCTGAAATTCCTCCGTCTGTGCCTGCACAAAGTCGGGAAACTGATCAAGTTTTTCTCCAGAAACACCATCAGCAGAATTCGCATGGTAATAGTACTTGGCGTATTTCTGTTCCTTGAGTTTTTCTTCAGTGCCCTGATTTCTGCATCCGGTGGCTGGTTTTTGATGTTTTTACTGCTTTTTCTTCTGGATCTGGGCGCCCTTTTCTTTGTCTATAAAATTGCTCTTGGACGGGAACTTCTCCTTGATGGCCTGAAACGGATCACAGACGGGGAACTCACTTACAAGATCCCGGAAGAAAAGCTTCGTGGGGATCAGAAAGAGATGGCGCAGTACATCAACCGAATTGGCGACGGTCTTGATGCTGCTGTAGAAAAAAGCCTGAAAGACGAACGTTTGAAAACGGAACTCATCACCAACGTTTCCCATGATCTGAAAACTCCGCTGACTTCCATCATCAACTATGTAGATCTTCTGAAAAGAAAAAATTTCACGGACCAGGAAGTTCTGAAATATCTGGACATTCTGGATTCCAAATCCCACCGTCTGAAAAGCCTGACAGAAGATGTTGTGGAAGCGTCCAAAGCAAGTACCGGAAACCTGTCTCTGGAAATGTCAGACCTGAACTTTGTGGAAATGCTTTATCAGGTAATGGGAGAATTTGAAGAACGCCTGGAAGACCGGCATCTAACACTGATGACACATTTTCCGGATACTCCTGCCATGATTTTTGCGGATGGCAGACGAATGTGGCGTGTCCTTGAAAATCTTTTCGGAAATGTTCTGAAATACGCCATGGAAAATACAAGAGTCTATGCAGAAGTCCTTCTGAAAAACAATCAGATCATCTTTACTTTGAAAAATATTTCCGCACAGCCTTTAAACATTCCTGTGGAAGAACTGACCGAACGTTTTATCCGTGGTGATGTTGCCCGGAACACTGAGGGCAGCGGTCTTGGATTATCCATTGCGCAGAGCCTGACACAGCTTCAGGGTGGAACTTTTAACCTCTATCTGGATGGCGATCTTTTTAAAGTATGCTTAAGTTTTCCCCAGAAGATATCTCCCACAGCTTTATCCGGACCGGATGAATCACACTCCTGAACATTTATAAAAGAAACAGCAGCTTGGATCCTGATGATGCATCAGGCCGAAGCTGCTGTTTTCTCTTATTTCTATTATTTATTTTTTATACCCTGATCGTAATCTCACGGTCTGTCCGGTTATATTTATAATACCGTACTCCGGCTGCATCCAGCATTTTTTTGGATGCAATCACGGAAGGGGTATCTGCATATTTATCGCAGTCATATACTACCGTTTTGATTCCTGCCTGAATAATTGCCTTGGCACATTCGTTACATGGAAAAAGTGACACATAAAGCTTGGCTCCTTCCAAACTTCCGCCTCTGTAATTCAGAATGGCATTCAGCTCACTGTGCGTCACATAAAGATATTTGGTATCCAGAGGTTCCCCTTCTCTTCCCCACGGAAACACATCGTCGGAACAGCCTTTTGGAAATCCATTATATCCCATTGACAGGATCTTGTTATCTTCACTTACAATACAGGCACCTACCTGTGAATGCGGGTCCTTGGAACGCATACCGGAAAGCATGGCCACTCCCATAAAATACTCATCCCAGGAAAGATAATCCTTACGTTTCTGTCCTTTTTTATCCATAAGCTTAATCCTCGATCATGTTGATCCTTCTGATATGACGCTCATCACCGGAAAACGGTGTATCCAGGAATATGTCCACAATCTTCAGAGCAAGTCCCGGACCTACTACACGACCTCCCATAGCCAGAATATTGGCATCGTTATGAAGTCTTGTCGCTTCTGCAGTAAAGCAGTCCGTACAAAGTGCGGCACGGATTCCTTTGAATTTATTTGCTGTGATGGAAATTCCGATTCCTGTACCACAGATCAGAATACCTTTCTCACACTCACCGTTTACAATAGCCTCGGCAACTTTTTTTCCGTAAACCGGATAATCTACAGATTCAGGACCATTGCATCCGTAATCTTTATACTCCAGATCTCTCTCTTCCAGATGTTTTTTGACCTCCTGCATCAGCTCATATCCGCCGTGGTCACATCCCAGTGCTATCATTTTTCTTCCTCCTCAACGTTGATAATTTTATGACCAGCCGCTTTCAGTAAGCGGTTCATGATCGCCTGTCCCATTCTTGGTGTAAAAAATGCCTCTGAATAAATGGCGCTTACATTACAGCTGTCAAATTCACGAAGTACTTCATAAAGATGATGTGCAATGGTTTCTTCCTGCTCTCTGCTTCCAATACTCTTTATAATACCATGTGAATATCTGCTTTTTGTTTCGTCTGTTGCAATAATTCCCACTGTCTGTCCATTCTCCTGTGCAGCCAGTGCTCTCTTTTCAATTTCTGCAATAACCCGTTCCGTTGGGCCTTCCACAATTGCAAGATCCGCTTTCGGGGCATAGTGACGATATTTCATTCCCGGTGCCTTCGGATGTACCTTGCTGTCCGGTTTGATCAGTCCCTTATCCATCCGCACCTCACCCAGCGTTTCCTGAAGCATTTCCAGGGAAATATATCCTGGCCGTAGTACGACCGGTACCTCTTCCGTAAAATCCACAATGGTAGATTCCAGTCCGATATTCACCTGTCCGCCATCAATAATCATATCAATGGCATCTCCCAGATCTTCCGCTACATGTCCTGCTGTGGTAGGGCTCGGTCTTCCGGAAGTATTGGCACTTGGCGCTGCAACATATCCCCCGGCCGCAAGAATCAACTCCTGTGCAATCCGGTCACTTGGAAAACGTACTGCCACGCTGTCCAACCCGCCGGTTGTTTCCTTTGGTACAATATCTGCCTTCGGAAGAATCATGGTCAACGGTCCCGGCCAGTATTTTTCTGCCAGAATCCTTGCTTTCTCCGGAACCTCCGTGACAATCTTATCCAGATCACGGATATCTGCAATATGTATGATCAACGGATTATCTGATGGCCTTCCCTTGGCCGCATATATTTTCATAGATGCTTTTGGGTCCAGTGCATTTCCTCCGAGACCATATACCGTCTCTGTAGGAAATGCTACAAGGCCTCCGTTTTTCAGGATTTCCCCGCCTCTGGCAATTGCATCCATATCGATATGTTCCGCTGTCATAACTGCTATTTCTGCTTTCATTTTACGCTCCATTACTGTCTGATATAAATTCCCTGCTCTTCAATAAAATCTTCCAGATCCTGCAGTGCATCCTGCGCCCAGGTTTCCGACTTCTGAAAAGCTTCCGGGAAAAACATTTCTTTTACAATTTTTTTACCGGTTTCTGTCTTAAATATCTTTTCCGCACTTGTTTTTATATGTTCTCTGTCAAGTCCGTCCTCAAAATAGTTTACAAGAAAATCTGCTTCCACAAGAATCTGGTAATCCATTCCATCAATATTCCTGTAGGTGTGATGATGCCCTACCAGATATTCTACTCTTCGGATTACCTTTTCCTGAAAGCCAAGTCTCCCCAGCATTTCCCTTGCAGCTGCCGGACCTTCTGCTTCCTGCGTCTTTCCATCCGAACGGCCATATTTTTCCATTCCGATCTTAATTCCAATATCATGGACAAGCGCCGCAGCTTCCAATGTATACATTGTGCTTTCATCCAGCCCCTCTCCCTGGCCAATCAGCCTGGAAAAACTGTGTACCTTCACAAAATGCTGAATATGTTTGGGATCACCCTGGTAATAGCGGATCATTTCCATATAAAGCCTGTCAATTCTGTTCATAAATCTTCCTCCTCCCGCTATAATGCCGCAGAAGCAACATTCTTCCTCATAAATTTACCTGTAATATGTCTATTATAGCGTTATCACAGAAAAATTGTCAATCTTTTGCAGGCTTTCCTGCGAATCATCCGAAGATTTCTGTTTATCCCTTTACTGTCCACTTACTTTTACAATATAGGTTCCTGATGTCACATCCACATAGGCAATACTTCCAAGGCTCTGAAGCAGGCTGTCATTGAGATCGGTACCATACTTTTCTTTTTCCTGTCCACCTACAAAAATATAGGAAATGTCATATTTCTTTACAAGAGATTTCACGGTTTCCACATCGCCGGATGTATAAATAGTCTGAATATCTGCACTTTTCTGATTAAGATCCGGCACGTCGTTTCTCCACAGCCACTCGTGAACATACCAGCCAAGTACCGTAGGAAGGCCTGTCGACGCAGAGACTCTTTCATATCCGCTGTAACTGTCACCATTGGCTTCCAGCACAACCGGAGATCCCTCAATATTCTGTTTCAGCCAGCGAATTGCTGCCGCATCCTGCGGAAAATCGGTTTCCAGAAATGTAGTTGCATTCAGTCCCTGATATTTTGACGGATTCCATACTTCCCCAAACCAGGAATGTACTGCATTTCCAAAGTATCCCACTGTCCAGATCAGCACAAAAAGCCCTATGCCTGAAAGGACTTTGACGATCTTCTGTCTTGAAACTACCAGCATTCTGTAGATTCCATAGCCCATAGTCATTCCAAACAAAATATATGCCTGATACGTAAGTTTGAACATGGTGTTCGCTCTGGCATTTCCGTTTTCATAGATATCTCTTACATACACAAGTTCCGGAATGATAATCAGTCCGATGGCACAAAGCCCCATAATTACCGCAAAAAGATCCGGAACTGTAACCGCTTCCAGAAGTCTGTACAGGCTTTTATGCTTCATGCCTCTCAGTTTTTCCACAAGAATGGAAACAATCAGCAGAACAGTCAGTACTACCGGAAGGCCCCAGAGAATCAGAAGCTGATACCAGAGAGAGTGATGCTGTGCCAGTGCAACTCCCTGTACCATCGTTTCAAATTTCAGAGTAAACGGCAGAATAACCAGATAGGAAATCACAATAATCTCTGCAGCCTGCAAAACAGTCACAGAAAGAATTCTGGTGATTTTTCCGCCAAAACGGATAATATTCGCAATCAGGACAACACCGCCGGTTACCACAAAATAAATTACAAAATCCCAATAGTTTGTCCACTGGAACATTCCAAGAAGCACTGCAGCCAGAAGAATATGCGGCATCAAAAGCTGTCTGAGCCAGAAATCTCTCAGGTCCTGTTTTTCCGGTTCCGGTCCTCTGTTTCGAACTTTTTTAAACCACGCATAAAGAAGCCCCACCAGAAATGTCACAAACA
Source organism: Blautia sp. MCC269 (assembly GCF_018785655.1). Lineage (NCBI taxonomy): Bacteria > Bacillati > Bacillota > Clostridia > Lachnospirales > Lachnospiraceae > Blautia > Blautia sp. MCC269. The sequence goes on from NZ_WQQE01000063.1 coordinate 36,008, forward strand.
TCACATTCACCACATGGGCGTGAAGATCTCCCAGAACAAAAGAATAGCTCGGGAACTCATGAATGGTTTTGTCGCTTTCATTCAGCGGATTATAGCCTATATAACGGGTGGCATCCGGAAACCAGTAACTGGCACTTTCTTCCACTCCCTGTATTTTATGGAGCAGTGGCAGAACACAGCGATAGACAATATAATGTACATTTCCCGCAATGGAAACGGAAATGCCTGCAGTCACTCCCGCAAGAGACGGCAGATATTTTTTCTTTCCGCTCATACGCCCGTAGAGCCTGTCCTTGGTCATCTGGCGTACCAGAGAAAATGGATACACAAACGCAAAAGCAGCCACAAACGTACGCATCAGATTATAGGTTACTTCCACTCTGCTGCCTGTAAGCTTCGTAAGAAAGACTGCAAAATACTGACCACCGTAATAATAATTAATGGTTCCCTGAGAGTACCAGAGATCCCTTGCCGGCAGTGTTTTGCTCCGCATCATGGCTTCCATAAATCCGTAATCCATAAATTTCTCTGTTCCATATGCCTGAGGACGAAATCCTGCCAGATATGTCCAGAGAAGAAAAATACCGAAAAACAGAAGCTCCTCTCTGAAAATCAGGTGCATTTTCCCCGTTGGAATACATTCAATTCCATGTTTCTGCTGTACATGAAACAAAATAACACAGATTACCCCACAAAATACGGACACTCCCGCACAGGATGCAAAAGTAAATGGAAGAATTTCCACCGCCACAAGAAACCAGGTAAGAAATCCTGTTATGGCAATTGCCAAAACTTTCGAAAAAAGCCATCCTTTATCTTCAAATCCATCAAAAAGTCTTCCGGTCAGCGGCATTGCAATCATTCCCATAAAAAGGGCCAGAAGCCACCAGGTCCAGAAAGTCCATACATCTCCGCCAAGAAGATAGGCAGAAAGAGCGATCAGAACCACCGCCGCAACTGACTCCGGAAGTATTTCCCTGATTTTTACTTTCATCTTTCTGTTCCTCCTGTATCAGATTCTGTGACGCAGGCGCATGAAATCATGAAATGCCTGTTTGCCTATTGGTATAATTCGCTTCATATTAATAGAATTTTTTCCAGCCTGACGTGGACGGAAGGTGATCGGGATGTATTCCACATGCAGATGATGTTTCTCATAGATCACTGTCATCAGTACATTGGACAGGAAAAATCCGTCCGGAATCCGTTTCAGTACTTTTTTAAGCTGCTTTCCGTTCATCAGCCGGTAAGGAGTATTCGCATCTTTTACCCACGTTTTAAATATGAGAAACAGCACAAGGCGGAGAACTCTTGTCACAAAAAGTCTTGAAATTCCATCTTCTCTTTTTTTCCGGTATCCGATAAGAAGACCACATTCTTTTCGTTTTTCCCAGAACTGCCAGAATTCCTCCGGAAGCGTCTGTCCGTCAGTATCTGTCTGAAAAACATAATCTGCTCCGGCGTCAACCGCATAATGATACCCTCTAAGAATAGTTCCTCCATGACCTTCATTGGGCTTGTCAATTCCGATAAGACGGTCATATTTCTCCTGATATTTCCGGATCTTCTCATATGTTCCGTCCTTACTTCCATCATTTAGGATCACCAGACGGCTGTCTCCTCCAATTTTTTCCACAACCGGATACCACTGTTCAATCACAGCTCCGATATTTTTTTCTTCATTATATGCAGGCATAATAATGTACAAACTGTCATGTTTCATAAACTCTTATTCTCCCATCCTCCGACTTATAAACCAACGGATACGTCTTCTTTATAATATCTTCACGACATTCCTGCTGCTCAAATTCCATATCTTCCTCAAACAGAATGTACGTGATTTTTTCCTTTTTCACTGTTGTTTTCAAAACCTGCGGATCGTCTGTTGTGTAAATCATTACCGCCTGCCCGGCTCTGTAATTTGTATCGTATCCTGCTGACCAGGCATAATAAGGCCATCCACAGTAAAGCATCGCACCTGACATGGTAACTTCATTCATGGTATATTCCGGTGTCAGAAGAAGATCGTTTTTCTTGAGGTTTGAAGAAAGCCAGTCTGTAAGGCTGCTTTCCATATCTACGGTCATGCGATGTGCGGAATCATTATCCAGCAAAATTACCACAAAATCATAAACACCCGTTCCTATCAGGCAGATACATAAGATTACACAGGCCACTTTACAGCTCCACTTCTTCCATTTCGTTTTCCCTGACAGAAAAATATTCCTTACTACCCATCCCCAGAACACCGTAACAAACGCATAAGATATCATCACATATTTATGGTTCACATTGATATCCGGAGTCAGTGATATCAGAAAAGCAAACAGCATCGGAAGAAGAAAACCTCCAAGAATTACCCTTTCACTTCTCTTCAGAAAGACAGCAACAACAACCAATCCGATAAAGAAAAATCCACTGATCTGAGCCAGATACCAGAGTACACCGGTTACCGTGGCATGATCTGCCAGAAATCCCCAGTAAAGAGAAGGGCTCATAACACTTCCGGATACAAAAATCTTTGACTGAAGTTCCGAGAAAAAAACAGCCAGCGCCGCACAAATAGCATAATCCAGCTTTCCATCGGAAAATACCGCAAAACCGGCTAGAATTAAAAGTCCTCCAATGAGTGCAGCCCCATTCCAGAAAGCAGTAAGCCCCAAAAACAAGCCCATCAGAATTGCTGTATCCACATTTCTGCAAATCCATGCTTCTCTGGTAAAAAAGCAATTTCGAATCCACAGAATTCCTTTCTCTTTACGGCCACTTCCTGCTTCTACCCAGTCCATAAAAATCCATATGGCCACAGCCACTATCAGAAGACCAAAAGCAAGATGCCTCTGATTCAGATATACATTAAAATTCCAGAGTCCCCAGTTTTCATTGGTTGTATATCCAATAAATACCGTATTTTCTGTCAGCGCCTGTATAAGATTTCCAGTTCTGATATTCTCCCACAAATATCTCCAGAACGCAGTTCCGCTCCGAAAAAAAAAGAACAGCAGAGAAAATGCACCTGCCCAGAAACTGAAAAACATCCGGTAACTGATTGCATAAAGCACCATAAGAAATCCTACCAGCGACAGAATACTTACCAGATTGTATCCCAGATCCAGCCGAAGTCCCAGATATTCCAGATTTCCTACCAGAAACTGAAACATAAAATGGTACTTCACATCCTGTCCTCCGTAATGAGGATACTGTGTAGGAAAATTATTTCCTCTTGAAAAAGAGCGCATCATTGCAGTATGAGGTGCATAATCACCATATACAGAAAAACCGGAATACAGCACTCCGTCTTTCATATGAAAGACATAAAACATAATCCAGGTTACAAAAAACGCCAGTATCACAAACAGACATATTTCTTTTTTCAGGATCCATCTTCTGGTAACCATATTTCCTGCTGAAAATACTGTTTTTCCGTTCTTACGTTTCCGGTGAAAATTCATCAGAAAAATCAGTGCCGTTACCAGCATCACCAATAAATTCCCATAAAAAAGAGGATGTTCTGTTCCCACACATACACTGAATATCCAGGAAACAATATATACTGCCCATGTCAGCATCAGCGTACCTGTTCCAAAAGCAGCCGGAAGGATCACCCATATCCGATTTCCTTTTTCAGTTGTCTGGTGCGGAAACAGACATCCCACCATTTCCATTCCTGTTAATATACATAATATAAGATAGATAATTCCAAACATAGGATTCTCCTCAATTCACGTAAAGTATATCAGAATCGCCTTCTTATGAAAAGACTATTCACATTTTTTTCAATTTTTTTCAGGCACCTCCTGCTTCTCTAAATATGTACCAATTCCATCTGCAACTGCATTTGCAACTTTTTCCTGATATTCTTCACTTTGCAGAAGTGCCGCTTCATCCGGATTGGTAAGGAAACCACATTCTACAATATTAATTACCCCGCTGCTTCTTTTAAGCAGATAATACGTCCGGTTTCCCTTGGCAGCTCTTGGCCGTGCAACAGAAAGCTGATCATTCATCTGCTCCTGAATGGAAAGTGCAAGTTCCTTCCCCTTTTTTGAATCTTCATAATAAAATACCTGCGGACCTTTTACCTGTGGATCGCTGTAACTGTTCTGATGAATGCTTACCGAAAGTACCGGAGAATATTTCTGAATCATTGCAATGCGATTTTGCAGATCCTGTGCCTTCATATTCTTTGTATTCTCTTCATAAAGGCCCCTGTCTTCTTCTCTTGTCATCACTACTGCAAATCCTTTTTTCTCCAGAATCGCTTTTAATTTCATGGAGATTACCAGATTAATGCCCTTTTCTTTCAGATCATTGACACCAACCATCCCGGAGTCCACACCTCCGTGCCCGGCATCAATCAGAATCACCTGGCTGTTTTTTATATTTCCGGATACATCCGCAAGTTTTCCTGCTGTTTCTGCTGCCTCCCTGGACAAAATATAAAAACAGACCAGCATGAGCACTGCCATACCAAGCTCTACATAATGCTTTTTCAACGCAAAGCACCCCCGGCATATTTATTTTAATATATGTTGCCGGGGATGTTTTTATCATTGTGTCGTATAATATTTTTTTCTGTTTATGACAGGTTTTCTGTTATTACACTCCAGATTCCACTGTTTTCAAATCCGAGTTTCCATTCTGCCACACCAGCAAGTTCATATTTGCTGATCAGTTTTACTTTTTCTGCAACAGACTGTGCATCTTCCAGCCAGATCTGGTATGTAGCCCCATCACCTTCGTAGGTTCCATAATTCTGACTTGTAGTCTTGTCCCAGTAAGTCTCTGCTCCATTCTCGCTGATTACCTGCTGTGCCTGATCCATTCCGATCGCCTCACTGGTAAGAGCACCACCATCTGTCGTTTTCCAGAGCCTTGTATAGAATGGAATAGCAAGGATGGTTCTCTTGGCCGGAACTTCTGCAAGGGTATCTTTAACTCCCTGCTCCACCCATGGAAGTGATGCCACGGAACCGGCATCCGAACCAACATAGTGTTCGTCATATCCCATAATAATCACATAGTCCACAACTTTACCCTGTTCGGTTCTGTCATAATGACTTGTGAAATCCTCAGGTACCGGATTGTCCACAGAAAGTACCAGATTGTTCTCATGACACTGAATGGAAAGTTCTCTCAGAAACTGAAGGAAATGAATTCCCACATCTTCACTTAAGGACTCAAAATCAATATTAATACCATCCAGGCCGGATTTCAGTGCATATGTGACCAGATGATTCTCAAGATTCTGTCTGGAACTGGTTTTGGAAAGTACCGTCGTTGTACTCATATTTTCACTGAAGTTATCTACCAATCCCCAGACTTTCAGGCCTTTTTCATGCGCCTGCATAACGTATTCTCCGGACGCAAGGCTTGATACATTTCCGTCATTATCAGAGACAGAAAACCAGGTCGGTGAAATCACATTCACTCCCGTCATATTCTGCACGGCACCTGCAAAATAGCTGTTGGCGTCTGTACTGGTAACCTGATGCCATACCATATTTACCGGTTCATCCATGGTAAGATAAGAATATGCTTCCGCCTTAAAATCTCTCTCATAATTTGTGGTATCCGCACTGCTTACCTTTTTTTTCTGAATATAGCCGATATAACCGTCATCAGTCGCTACCTGATCCCAGTCCTCTCCTTCATCCAGAAGCCTAAGGACCGTATCTTTAGGGATTTTTGTAAGAATTTCCGACTTAATCCCTCCGCGATACCGGATTACTGTATCTTTCTTTACAGTTACTGTCTGTATATTGCTAAATTTATACTGTATCGCCACCCTTGCAGGGTCTTCATATATATAGGAATCAATATCTGTATACTTTTTTACATAATCCAGTTTCAGATAAACTGTGTCATCTTTCAGCCATACATTTCCGTCTGCCTGCTCTGATGCCGCTTCCTCCGTAAGACTAGTTGGTGTTGCATACAGAATCTTCTTATTTTCGCTGTCCCAGTAATATCTCTGATTCAGATACCCACTTACTACATCCAGTGGAAGATATACATCGTTTCCCGAAAACAAAGCTTTCTGCTCCAGTTTCTGTGTTCCAAGTATCAATGCAGCTTCTCCATCTGCATTATGACCATAATATTCCGTCAGATCCATCTGTTTGCTGGTTGGAATCAGCTTGTTAATTCCGTATACAGCCCCTCCGATAAGAGAGACCAGAACAATCAGCAGACATACCACAAAAACCGGCATATGTTTTTTTATCATTATTTTTTTCCTTTCGGTATAGAATGTCACAATTTTTTTTATTATAACATATTTCCTCTGGATTTCGTTACAAAAATCGACATTTAATATTTTTTTACACTTTATTTATAATTTCGGTTCCCCACATGGTATGTATGAGTTCAGGGGAACTTTTTCTTTCCGGGGAACCGCTTTCTCTTTCGTGTCGATCCTTAACATTTTCGGATAAAATCAAAGCTTACACAGGCGATATGCCCTTCTTCATCTTCTGTATAATCCCGCATATAGACTCCATCTTCCGCAATCTGACAGGCTTTTGCGATTTTTTTCGGAGTGCTTGGTTCTCCGTTCAGATAAAGAGAAACACCTTTTTCCCGGTAAATCTCAAGTTCTTTACGGAGTGCCTTTGCAGGATTCTTTTTTACCCGTGATATATTTTCCGTATCCCGACCTCCTTTCCTGGTTTGATTTTCAGAAAACACCAGCAATGGTTCATGAAAAGCTGCACAGATCCCGTTGTAATATATAAAAAATTAAAAGGGGGAAATTTCTTATTCTGTGTTATGGCAGAATCGCCGATGAGTTTTACACAGAAATTTATCTTCAGAAAAAGTATGACTTTAAGTTATCTTTGTTCTCTTACTGCTTTTACAGATCTTGCAGCTTTTCTGTTTTTATTATACCTTTTTTCTTTTCAGATGCAAGCCTTTTGTTCAATTATAAAATTTTTTTTATTTTTATCCCGGAATTTTCTTTTTTCCCATTGATATGCATCTTTACATCTTGTGTATAGCTGTTATATAATACAGTATGTAAAAGATTAAATTTATTGACCATAGGATGTGATTATATGAAAATAGAAAAGATCAACGACAATCAGATCCGCTGCACACTGACGAAGGAAGATCTGGACAGCCATCAGATCCGTATCAGTGAACTTGCTTACGGTACCGAGAAAGCCAAACGGCTCTTCCGTGACATGATGCAGCAGGCTCAGATACAGTTTGGTTTTGAAGCTGATAACATTCCGCTGATGATCGAAGCGATCCCCGTAAGCGCAGAAAGCGTCATCCTCATCATCACCAAGGTGGAAGATCCGGAAGAACTGGATACCCGTTTTTCCAAATTTGCTCCTTTTAAAGGAAATAAACCAGCAGATACTGTTGAGATCGATGGAGCCGATAATATCATTGATATTTTCCAGAAGCTCTGCGAATCCAAACTCAAAAATCTCCCGCAGAAACCGGAAGAAAAGAAATCCGAACCAGCAGCACAGAATCCGGAAAACCCGGACGCTTCACAGGCTTCCGAGAATTCTATACGGCTGATCCGTCTGTATTCCTTCCCAGGACTTGACGATGTCATCGCCGCTTCTCATGGAATGAACGGTTTCTTTACCGGAAACAATACTCTTTACCGTGAAGGGGAAGACGGAGGATATCAGCTGGTTCTTCACCAGTCTGACTGCACACCGGAAGAATTCAACAAAGTATGCAACATTCTTTCTGAGTATGGAGTTGGCCGTGCATTTACTCCTGCCGGGGAAGCCTACCTTCGGGAACATGGCACCCTGATTGCGGAGAATGCACTTCAGAAACTTCTCGAACTTTAAATAAAAAAATAAACCGCTGTCAGAAATACGATCATCCTTGCTTTGATTGATCCATATTTCCAACAGCGGTCTTTTTTTTCAGTAAAACAGCAGATGCTGCTTACTCACCAAGAAAATCATTGATCTGTGCTACGAGAACGTCAGCGTCCAGTCCATGAACCATAGCTGCCTCTTCCAGAGACTCCATCTGAGAAGACGGGCATCCAAGGCAATGCATTCCTGCTCTCATCAGGATTGGTGCAATATTCGGATCTACTGTGAGAAGTTCTCCGATCAGCATGCTCTTTGTAACCTTTGCCATGATTGTATTCTCCTTTACTGATTTATCGAAATGTTTCTGATGTTTCCATTCCGTTCTGTTATTATAATACGAAACCTGGCCGGAATCAACGCTTTCCTCATCCCTTTCCTTATCGTATTACATTGGTTTCCTTATTTTTATTTTGTATATAAATTTGTACTTGTATTCTTTAAACAGATATATTAGAATGGGAATAGAATCCCTGGTAGGGGATACATACAATACACCATTTTAAAGGAGGATATCAATTATGGCATATGTAATTTCTGACGAGTGCGTTAGCTGTGGAACATGCGAGGGTGAGTGCCCGAACGAGGCTATTTCTCAGGGAGATGAGCATTACATGATCGATGCAGACGCTTGCGTTGACTGTGGAACATGCGCTGAGGCCTGTCCAGTTGGTGCTATCTCTGCTGAGTAATGCACCATTAGCTTAACAAGCTACCGTAATGAATGAGGCTGCCGGTTTACCGGCAGCCTTTTCTGTTTCTTTTATTCTTTTTTCCCTCACAGGAAGCTGCCGCTTCTCTTCTTGCCTGCTGCTTCTTTCGGATAGCTTCATCCAGTGAACGGCACCGGTATTCTCCTTCTTTTTTCCTCTGCATTTCCTCATGGATCAGACGTTCCAGAATTTCCTGAAATTCCAGGATCTTTTTATTATCCTCGCCGTTCTCTTTTACTTTTGCCGTTTCCGTCTCCTGTTTCTCCTCAAACATTTCTTCGGCCTCTTCCGGAGCTCTTATCGGAATATCTTCAATCTCAACTGCTTCTCCGTCCAGAATTTCGGTACCGGCTTCCGCAAGATCTGATGTATGCGTATTTCTCGCTTCCTGAGGAATCAGTGTGCGGATTGCTTTCAGCTGAAGGCCTCTATTTTTCAACTCGTTTATTTTAAGAAAAAGCTGGATATCAAACGGTGTATAATAGCGGTGTCCCAGTTCATTGCGCCCGATCCGAAGATCCAGTTCTTCCTCCCAGTACCGCAGAACATAAGATTTCACGCCTGTCATTGTTACAGCCTGTCTCACCGTGTATCTTTTCTCCATCGTGAACGCCCCCTTGTATAGAGATTCACTGTTGCTGTCTACAGTATAACCCATGGGGTCTGGAAATGGCAAGAAGAATCGGTTGACATAATTTTACCGGATGTGACTTATCAGCAGAGATTTACTGACATACGGAACCCCGCCGTGCTACACATCTCGCGTCCAAAGGCCGCTCGATGTGGGGCTTCGCCCTATAGCCTGAAAAACAAAATGCTGTCAGGCTAAATACAAGTGTTCATCCTGACAGCATTTCATTTTTCCGTCTGCACGGCTCTACTTTTTCATATTTACAAACTGGGTGTATCTTGGCAGCCATACCAGTTCTACGGTTCCGATGGGGCCGTTTCTTTGCTTGGCTATGATGATCTCCGCAATGTCTTTCTTCTCGGTATCTTTGTGGTAATAATCATCTCGATAAATGAACATGACCACATCCGCATCCTGCTCAATGGCTCCGGACTCTCGAAGGTCGGAGAGCATCGGCCTGTGATCCGGTCTCTGCTCTACGGCTCGGCTCAGCTGGGATAACGCAATCACCGGCACATCGATCTCTCTTGCCAATGCTTTCAGAGATCTTGAAATATCGGAAATCTCCTGCTGCCTGGAGTCGGATTTTCCGCTTCCGCTCATCAGCTGCAGGTAATCAATCATGATGATTCCAAGATTGTGCTCCAGCTTATATTTCCTGCATTTGGATCGAAGTTCCGCAATGGAAATTCCAGGTGTATCGTCAATGATAAGATTGGAACCGCCGATAATATCCGCGCCTTCCACCAGCTTCGTCCAGTCCTCATCTTTCAGATTTCCGGTACGAAGATTCTGGGAATCCACATGAGATTCCATGGCAAGAAGACGATTTACCAGCTGCTCCTTGGACATCTCCAGACTGAAGATCGCCACGGTCACATCTTTACGAAACGCCATATACTGAGCAATATTCAGTACAAATGCCGTTTTTCCCATGGAAGGTCGCGCCGCAATCAGTACAAGATCGGACGCATGCATACCGGAGGTCTTATAATCCAGATCTACAAATCCGGTTGGAATTCCGGTTACCGAACCTTTCAGCTTGGAAGCCTTCTCAATGTTGCTGACTGCATTTAATACAACCTGCTGGATCGGTACATAATCACTGCCGTTTGTTCTCTGCAGGATGTTGAACAGCTTTTTTTCGGATTCCTCAAGAATGGTCTCCGTGCTGTCTTTTTCCAGATAGCAGGCATTGGCGACTTCTTCCGTAGTCCGGATCAGCCGGCGGAGAACTGCCTTTTCACTGACAATATTGGCATAATATTTTACATTGGCAGAGGTAGGAACTGCAGCAATCAGATCACGGACATATTCCATACTGCTGATGTCCGGCGGGAGTTCTTTCTCCTTGAGACGGTTCTGCAACGTGATCAGATCTACCGGCTGTCCTTCATTACAGAGTTCTACCATGGCATCAAAGATAATACCATACTGTTTCTGATAGAAATCATCACTGGTCAGAATCTCAGAAGCCACAAGAATCGCATCACGGTCCAGAATCATGGAACCGATCACTGACTGCTCTGCCTCAATACTGTGAGGAAGAATCCTCTTGATCAGTGCCTCTTCCATTGATTACGCCTCTTTTACCCAGACCTTGAGACTTCCGGTTACCTTTGGATGGAGACGTACCGGAACGTTGGTAACCCCCAGATTACGGATCGGATTCTCCAGCTGAAGTTTTTTCTTATCAATATCCAGATTCAGCTGTTTCTTGGCTGCCTCTGAGATTTCCTTGGAGGATACAGAACCAAATGTTCTTCCACCCTCGCCCACTTTCAGGGTCAGGATGATCTCTTTTGTGGAAAGCTCCTCTGCAAATGCCTTGGCAGCGTCCAGGTTCTCCTGTGCAACCTTTTCCTCATTTGCCTTACGGAGTTTCAGATCATTGAGGTTCTTGGAGGTAGCCTCAACACCAAGTTTTTTCGGCAGGATCATGTTTCTTGCATATCCGTCACTTACATTTACGATCTGTCCCTTTTTTCCCAGGGATTTTACATCTTCCAGAAGAATTACTTTCATTTCTATTTGTCCCCTTCCTGATATAACTGGTCTATAATTTCTTTCAGCATTCTCTCGGTCTCATCCATGGTGTCCTTCACCTGTGCGCCGGCAATATTCAGATGTCCGCCGCCGCCCATCCGTTCCATCATAACCTGGACATTGACTTCATCAATGGCTCTGGCACTGATGTAAACCTCGTTATTATAGCTGGTAAGAACAAAAGATGCCTTGACTCCGGCAATGTTAAGAAGCTCATTGGCCGCCTGTGCACCTACAACAGTAGGGCTTTCCAGACCTTCACTTGGGCATCTTGCAATGGCAAAATAATCCCGGTAGATCTCAGCAGTACGGACAGCCTCCGCTCTTGCCTTATAGGAATCAATATTGTCACGGAGCATCTTACGTACACGTGTCACATCCGCCCCGCATCTTCGCAGGAATGCCGCAGCCTCAAAGGTACGTACACCTGCCCTTGTTGTAAAGTTGTTGGTATCTATCATAATACCCGCATAAATACAGTCCGCCTCAATGCTGCGAAGCTTCAGTCCATCCGCAAAATACTGCAGGATCTCCGCGATCATTTCGCAGCTTGAAGATGCATATGGCTCCACATAGGAAAGAACTGCATTCTGAATCACCTCACTGCCACGGCGGTGATGATCCAGTACCACGATGGTCTTTGTCATATAGAGAAGATCCTGGCACTCCGTATAACTTGGTTTGTTGGTATCCACCACGATTACTACCGTATTGTTATCTACCAGTTCCTTGGCCTGGTTGCTGTCCACAAACATGGACGGCTCATAATCCGGATTCTCCATAAAGCCACTCATCAGTGGACGGATGGATGTTGTCGGATCGTTAATTACAATATGCACCGGCTTGCCAAGAGTCTTACCTGCGCGATAAATACCAATTCCTGCTCCCAGCGCATCCACATCGGTGATCTTATGGCCCATAACGACCACACGATCCTTGGTGCTCATAAATTCCTTCAGTGCCTGAGCTTTCACACGGGCCTTCACACGGGTGGACTTCTCCATCTGCTGAGCCTTGCCGCCAATGTAGGTGATATTATTGCCATTTTTGATTACTACCTGATCGCCGCCACGTCCCAGTGCCATCTCAATGGCAATTCTGGCATACTCATAATTCTGAATATAAGTGGAAGCATTCAGACCTATTCCAATACTTAAGGTTACTGCCATCTCATTTCCGATGTTAACAGTCTTCACCTCATCCAGAATATGGAATCTCTGTTCCTTCAAAGTTTCCAGCGAACTCTGGCGCATGATCAGAAGATATTTATCTTTCTCAAGCTTTTTCACAAGGCCGTCAAAGTTGGAAAAATACTTCGTGATCTTACGGTCGATCAATGCAATCAGAAGAGATCTCCGCACATCCTCCACGCTCTCAAGAGCTTCCTCATAATTATCCAGATAAGCCAGCGCCACCACAAGCTTATTGTCTTCATTCTTCTGAATGTATTCCTTAAGCTCTGTCTCATCATAAAGATACATGGCAATCAGACTGACATTCTGGGACATATCCTCCAGAATATCTGCATGACTCACCACTTCTCCCATAGTCACCCTCTGCATGGATACCCGGTAGATCCGGTCCCCGAAATGTGTACTCATCTCGGAAATTTCCAGCTCATCGGCCACCGGGAGCTTGTCCGGAGTAATGTCCGGAAAAACTGTGCTGATATTTTTTTTATAGAACTGATCTCTACCCGTGATCTCCGAAAAAATACGGTTGGACCAGATCATTCGGCCTTCCATGTCCATAATGGCATAGGGAAGCGCCAGTTCTTCCAGCATCCTCTTTTCCACCACATCATATTGATTGGCAAATGCGATCATGTCATTGATGATCAGCGGTTTGTGATATCGGAAAAGCTGTACTGCGATAAAAATATAAATAACAGTACCTACAGACACCAGAATTCCGGCCTTCACACTTACAATAAACACCAGCAGATCCAGCAGCACCACCAGAACCGAAAGATACAGTGGCCAGCGCATGAAGTGTTTCATAGGCCCTTTAAATTTGACTTTGTTGTTCATTGCTTTTTCCTGTTCTCAACGTAATAAAAACCACAAGTTATCTATTATTATACCAGATTTCTTATTATAATTCCATAGTTATGATAAAATCTGTTATATCTGACGATCCACCATCATTACTCCTCCTGCAGCCAGCAACAGCTTTTTTTTTATAATTTTTTATTATCACCGAAAACAAAAAACAGGGCCGCTGTCATTCAGATGACTGCTCATCTGTCTGACAACGACCCTGTGGATAATCGGAATTAGTCCTGAACGTATGGCATCAGGGACATATGACGTGCTCTCTTAACAGCAACTGTCAGCGCTCTCTGATGTTTCGCGCAGTTACCTGTAATTCTTCTCGGGAGAATTTTACCTCTCTCGGAAACATACTTTCTTAACTTTGCTACATCCTTGTAATCGATCTCGTTATTCTCTTTACCGCAGAATACACAAACTTTTTTTCTTCTGCGTCCGCCTCTTCTCTTCATCGGAGAATCTGGTCTCTCGCCTCTATTGTAAGCCATGATTGTTTCCTCCTATCTTATTCGTCTCATCTGTCTTGATCAGATGTTCTAGTTGAACGGCAGCTCCTCATCAATTCCATCTGGAATATTCATGAAGCCGTCGGCGCTTGCTGCGCTCGGACTCGGCATAGACGGTGCAGGTGCTGCTTCTGTTCTCGGATGAGATGCTGCATAGCTGTCGCTTGATGCTTTGCTCTCAGCAAACTCCTGATCCTCAACAACAACCTCTGTCGTATAAACCTTCTGTCCCTCACGGTTCGTATAACTTCCTGTCTGGATACGTCCCGTAACTGCAATTTTCAGTCCCTGTCTGAAATACTTTTCCGCAAACTCTGCTGTACGTCCGAAAGAAACACAGTTGATAAAATCTGCACTTGCCTCTCCGTCACGACGGAATCTGCGGTCAACTGCCAGTGTATATCTGGCGATTGCCAGGGCATTTTCTCCTGCGGAATATCTTACCTCAGGATCTCTTGTCAAGCGTCCCATTAATATTACTTTGTTCATCGTTCTACCTCTCTTATGATCTCAGATTTCACTTAACTGAACAGGTTCTTAATGGTGTTTTCGAAAATCCGCTGCAAAAATTATGCCTCTTTCTTGACAACCAGGTATCTTAATACATTGTCCATGATGCGGACATGTCTCTCGATCTCCGCTGGGCACTGAGAATCTGCTTCAAACTGAATAAAATAGTAGAAGCCTTCATGCATTTTCTGAATCTCGTAAGCTAATTTCTTCTTACCCCATTCTTCAACTTCTGTGATCACGCCGTTGTAACGTGTAATATAGCTTTTTGCTTTCTCAACTACAGCGTCACGTGCTTCGTCCTCAAGCTTAGCGCTCACAACTAATGCTAACTCGTACTTGTTCATGCTTGTCTTAACCTCCTTATGGTCTTTTGGCCCTTTGCCTGTCAAAGAGCAAGGATATGAAATATATCACGATTGTTGATTCTAGCATATCTTTCCCGTGATGTAAAGCATAAATTTAATTTTTTTCGAATTTTTTCAAATCTCGTGTATTTTTCTCCACAAGCTTGCGTGCCACCATGATCTGATGTCCGCAGCCCATGCATTTCAGACGAAAATCCGCTCCTACACGAAGGATCTCCCATTCTTTGCTGCCACAGGGGTGCGCCTTCTTCAGTGTGACAATATCTCCTACTTCATAATTTAATCCCATTTGATACTCCTCATTTTTCTTTTTTCCGGATATTTTAGTCAAACGGATAAAAATATCCGCATTCACTACGTAGCCCTGCACCGGATAACTGCTATGCAGTTTATCAGATCCGTATCTGAGAGAACACCTTTCCGATCGGTTCTTTAATAAGAAGATCCGCATATTTGTCTCTCGGTGTCGGCGCCTTGTTGATCACCACCAGATGATTTCCCCTGAAATAATCGATCAGACCTGCTGCCGGATACACAGCCAGGGATGTTCCTCCGATGATCAGAACCTCCGCCTCTGAAATTGCTCTTACAGATTCCTGGATCGTATAGTCATCCAGACCTTCCTCATAGAGAACCACATCCGGTTTGATCATACCACCACAGGTACATTTCGGAACTCCTTCTGACTCCTTCATATACTTAAAATCATAGAATTTCCCACACTTCATACAATGATTGCGGTAAACACTTCCGTGAAGTTCCAGAACTTTTTTGCTTCCTGCCATCTGATGAAGATTGTCAATATTCTGAGTGATCACCGCTTTCAGCTTTCCTGCCTGCTCCATCTCTGCCAGTTTCAGATGTGCCGCATTGGGTTTTGCAGTATCGCAAAGCATCTTATCTCTGTAAAATTTAAAAAATTCTTCAGGTCTGTGCATAAAAAACGTATGGCTTAAGATCGTCTCCGGCGGGTAATCATATTTCTGGTTATACAGCCCGTCCTGGCTTCGAAAATCCGGGATCCCGCTTTCTGTGGAAACTCCCGCTCCACCAAAAAACACGATATTATCACTCTCATCAATGATTTTCTGTAATGTTTCGATTTCATTTCCCATATCGTTCTTCCTCCCGTTTATTTTTGTTGTGCAAAAAAAATCTACTGCGGATCCACTGCGTTCACCCGTTTCCCCTGTACTACAAAACGGGTTGCCTGGTTTCCGGTACAGGTGGACAATGTAACAATTTTGTCCTTCACATCTGCATCTTCTGCACTGGCATCTGTTTGGATCTCGGAATTCTGAAACATCTTTTTCTCATACTCCAGAAATTCGCTGCCAGGCCCTTTAAACAACGTATACGTCTCACTGTTTACAGAAGTGGTATATGCCGCAATAATCTCATATCGGTAATTCTTCTCCGGAGTGAGAATCCAGAAATATTTACTGGTATTGTAAAGCGTCTCATCAGCTCTGTATTTCTTCAGCATTCCAAACATGGAACCATTTTTCATATTATGGCCATACACCAGCGTATTGCAGTCACTGAAATCTCTTTTATTTTCATAATCAATAAAGATGGTTCCTGCAAAATTATAATTTTTCTCATATGTCTGATGCAGATACGTATTGTTATCTTCTCCCTGTACCACCGGATAACTGATCTGCGGCAGTGCTTCCATGTAAATCCAGCCAATTACATCATCATTAATACTCTTAAGCGATGCAAAATCAATGCTTATGGGAGCTGTCGGCTGGTTCTCCGGCTGTCCCAGATCTTCGGTATCATCCGGATCACGCTCTGTTACTGCCATTTCCGAGATACTGTTATACTCATCTGTGCCTTTTTTATATTCTGTATAAATATGATACAGGTTAAAAGCTGCATAGCAGAATACGCAGATTGCCACGATCAGTACAAAAGTGAGAATATAATCTCCTGTTGTTTTTTTCTTCTTCTTTTCCTTGTCTTTCCTGCTCATAATCACTCTCCTTTGATCTGTCAGGATTGCCTGGTTTCTGTATTTATTATAAATACCCCTCTGTTTTCTTGCAACCGTTTTGTTTTTATCATAATTTTATATAGAAAGAAAACCGCCTCGGAATGGGCATCCGAAGCGGCTTGTAAGATATATTCTATTTCAGAGCTGCTGTTATTTTTCAGGCCAGTTCTTTTCCTGTAAGCATTTTGTATGCCTGGAGATATTTCTCAATAGTCTTGTCAACGATCTCCTGCGGAAGTGTCCAGTCGTTGTCCGGATTGGCTTTCAGCCAGTCACGTGCAAACTGTTTGTCAAAGGATGGCTGACCATGTCCTGGTTCATAGCCTTCTGCCGGCCAGAAACGGGAGCTGTCCGGTGTCAGCATCTCATCACCGATGACCATGTTTCCGTCCTCATCAAGACCAAACTCAAATTTTGTATCTGCAATGATGATTCCCTTGCTGAGTGCATACTCTGCACATTTTTTGTAAAGAGCAATGGTGTTGTCACGAAGCTTTTCTGCATACTCGCGTCCTTTTCCCGGGAAGTATTTCTCAAGATGATCGATACTCTGCTCAAAGGAAATATTCTCATCGTGATCACCGATCTCAGCCTTGGTAGATGGTGTGTAGATCGGCTCAGGCAGCTTGTCGGATTCCTTCAGTCCCTCTGGAAGCTTGATGCCGCATACAGTGCCGTTCTCCTTGTAGCTTGCCCAGCCGCTTCCTGTGATGTATCCACGTACGATACACTCGATCGGCAGCATGTTCAGTTTACGGCACATCATGGATTTTCCTTCGAATTTCTCCTGCTGGAAAAACTCCGGCATATCCTTGGTATCTACAGAGATCATGTGGTTCGGAAGAATGTCCTCAGTCATGTCAAACCAGAATTTGGACATCTGGGTCAGTACAGCACCTTTCTTTGTAACTTCGTTATTCAGAATTACGTCAAAGCAGCTGATACGGTCTGTTGCAACCATGATCAGACTGTCTCCATTGTCATAGATCTCACGTACTTTACCTTCTTTGATTGGTTTTAATTCCTGCATGTTCTCACACCTCATCATTCGGTTATTTGATTTTTGTTTTCGACACCGTTACCGTATCACCTCACAAGCCCTCCTGTCAAGATGTCAGGCCCCTTTCAGTCATAAGTATTCGTTAAGGGATCATTCATATTTCTAATAGCGATGCACATTCCTCCTGAAGCTTTTTCTCCTGCTTCCAGTAAAGAAGCTTCTCACTACAGGCAAAATAAGGATCACAGCCATACTCCCGGATAAAGGCCGCCGCATGGCTGTTCCTGGTCAATCCGGTGACAAAAAGCACCGTTTCCTGTCCGTCCCCGAAGCATTCCTTCATAAATGTAAATGCCTGTTCCAGCTCCCCGCTGATCTTTTTCGCACAGGCCTTTCTCTTCTCCGCCATTTCCGTAAACAGCTGCCGGATCCGTTCAAAGCCAGCCTCTGTTTCTGTAATATGCTCCTTTCGGATAGTAAGGCTGAATTCCTCCAGAGTGCGGATCACAAGCTCTTCCGTAGTCTGCTGATCTGCGGTAAGAAGCTCCGCCTCCAGACGGACAGCCAGACTTTTCTTCTTCATATCTGTAAATTCATCCAGCGCTGTCATGTCCTTTTTATCCTGAAGAAAAGCTTTCAGATGCAGAAGTTCCTGATAAACAGCACCTGTCTCACCATCCATCTTCTCATAGGTCAGAAAACCTCCGTTCAGACCGTCAAGCAGAAGCCCTGTCACAAGGAAGCGTTCCTCAAAGGAAGCTTCCTTCGCCATTTTTACCTTTTTCTGCTGTTCCTCCTCCGGCATCTCTCCGGAAAGCAGACGTTCCAGGCCATAGTCCTCTCCGTACTTCCGATACAGCTGATAGCTGGCAAAAAAGCTTCTTGCGATCTCCTCTCTGCATAAATACTCCCCGACCAGATTCTCTGTGATCTCCACGCCCAGCTCCTCATAAGCCTTCAGGATCTCAGACAGGTCTTCCCAGCCTCTTGCTGTCACGAAGAATTTCCCGTCCACTGTATTCTCCACAGAATAAAAATGATCCTTTTTCATGCCGAGATAAGCCAGGATTGATCCGTGGATCTCCTTTTTCCAGGCATACTCCATCCACACCTCAAGATCTGCCTCGATATCCATCCTCCGCACACGGTCCAGTGTTACAATATCAAACTCCCGGACCGATTTATTATATTCCGGAGGATTTCCTGCTGCCGCAATCAGCCATCCTTCCGGCACACTGTGGCTTCCGAAGGTCTTGTTCTGAAGGAACTGCAGCATGGTAGGCGCAAGTGTCTCGGAGACACAGTTGATCTCATCGATAAACAGGATTCCCTCCTTCTTTCCGGTACGTTCCATACAATCATACACAGAAGCAATGATCTCGCTTAAGGTATACTCTGTGATGCTGACCTCTTTTCCGTTGTAGCACCGGGTCACGATCCTTGGCAGTCCTACCGCGCTCTGTCTTGTATGATGGGTAATGGTATAGGCTACCAGACCTACATTACATTCCTCTGCCACCTGCTCCATGATCGCTGTTTTCCCGATTCCGGGAGGCCCCATAAGCAGGATGGGACGCTGCCGGAGTTTGGGAAATGTATAGCGCCCGGCTGCATCCTTCCGGTTGTAAGCCAGTAAGGTATGTTTGATCTCTTCTTTTGCCTCTTTTATGTTCATGTTCTGTAACGCACTCCTTCCTGTTCTGCCACAAGCCGGATCGCCCAGGGCGGAACAAGCTCCATTTTTTCTGTTTTATGTAAAAACACAAAGGCCGTTTCATAATCCGGTTTGCTTCCGGGATATATCCCATCCCCGTCTGTAAAATAGATCAGAGCTTTAAGACTGCGGATTTCTTTTTTCTCCTGCTGCTCCTTCACATACCGGAACACCGGCCGGAAATCCGTTCCTCCCCGGCCCTGTATGGTGATATTTTTGCTGTATTCCTTCCATTCTTCCTCGGAATGGATCACCTTAACATCCTGGATACAGCAATCACACTGGATCAGGTACACCTTCATTTTATGGAAAAAATTCTCTTTTTCACTGAGAATGGAATACGTTTCTCCAAGAAATCTCCGCACAGTCTCTCCATCGCAGGAGCCGGAAGTATCAATGGCGATCACCAGCTCCTCCAGACGGTTCACTTCCTTATATTCCAGCGGCTCGATCAGCGGAAGATTTCCATAATGCTCCATCCCGTAATTATAAAAAATATAATCAAAGCTTTCCGTATCCAGCTCCACCTCTTCCCGCAGCACAGAAAACTGACGGAGAAACTTTTTGTAATCGTACCTTCCGGATCTTACCGTTCCTGCCTCTTCCTTCTGGTCCCCTTTCTGACTTCCCCGCCGTTTCCGGTGATCCTGACGGTTTGCGGCAGTATAGGAAAGAAGCTTGTTCCATTTTTCCTTTGTTCTTTTTCCTTTTTCTCCTGTGCAGGTGTCCCACAGGGTGTGGTCATCAAAATGAAAGGCTTCCTCCAGTTCTTCCAGGTGAAACGGAAAAGCCTGTTCCTTCAGCTTCCGGCATATCTTTTCTGCGGAATCCGACCTGTCTCCCAGAATATGAAAAACCTTTTCACGGATTTTTTTCGCATCGCCGCCTGTCTCCAGAATCGGGATCTTTTCCCTGGAAATGATCTGTTCCACCGCAATATCACAGGCCAGGTTCCATAAGCGTCTGTCCTCCTGATCCTCCCGAAAAAGGTGCAGATACAGACAGTGCAGCAGCATATGCAGATAACCTCTTCGCACTGCCTCCGGCTTTTTTACATAAAGCTTCAGAAGATATTCCGGGGAAAAAAGAAAAAAAGCTCCATCTGTTCCAATAGTTCCGGTCTGCTCTGAGCCCTTCCCGGAAATGCAGGCAAAAGCACCGTCCAGATATGGAAAATAGTAGTACAGTTCGTTCCTTATATTTTCCAGGATATGTATTCCAAGCTCTTCCTGCCTCCGTTCCACCGAATCCGCCTCCATTCCCGATTTCCTGAAAAAATCACAGCTCGAATTTCTTCTCTTTAAATCCATAATTTGCTTTTTTCAAATGGAGAAGTCCCATCAGCGCTGCAGGTCTCCTCCACTCTTCAGCCAGTTTCAGGAACACCTCCAGCTCCTGTTCCCCAAACCATTCGTTCTCATAAAGCTTCTCGATCTTTTCCCAGTCATCTTCCAGAATCAGGCGTTCCACAGCCGGACGGATCCTTTTCTTAAGATATGCTCCATAATGCGCGCGTTCCTCTTCCTCCACACCTTCCTCCAGAAAATATCCCCGCAGGGCAACTGCCAGCCGCAGCGGCTCCTGTTTGGTACTTCCGAATTTCCGGTAAAGATGAATGGCCTCTTCTTTGGCATCCTCGTTCTCCGCCCGCATTTCAAGAGCAGTGGCAGCAACTTCCACATCTTTTTGAAAACGGCTTAATTCTGTCATAATGATCCCTCCTGTCTGCTGTCTGTTTATAGTGTTCGAGGAAATGCTTTTGTATGACATTATCATATCACGTACCGCTTTGTTTGAACATTATTTTTTGATAAAAAAGAAGCCGCCACTGCCTTTTTTCTGACAGTGACGGTCCGAAATTATTTTCTCAGATTCCCTTTTTATAAAGAATAAATGAATAGATCATTGGCACAAGGATGACCAGCAAAATTACCGCAAAAACAATTTCCGTTTTCAGGAGCAGGGAATTCATAAGAAAAAGCAGCCCTGACAGGATCAGTATCCAGCCTGTCATACGGTTGGTACGGTTCCAGTTCTCCTCGCTGTTCAAGGTCCAGGGAAGCTTCATTCCCACTGTATAATTCTGTTTCACCTTATGAACGTAATTTCCGAGGATGATAAACATGATCCCCACCATGATATTCACGATCACACCGATATCAATGTCCATACCCAGAGCAAGACCATAGATCGACATGCAGGTGATCACAGACACCACAGGAACCAGCCACAGGGTCATGGTAAAGATACGCCTGTTGATATTTTTTCTCTTTGGATCATTGGCTGTAAAAAACACGCAAAACAGATGGATCAGCAAAAGCAGAAACGGAATTCCGAAAACGGCCATCGGCTTGCTGCTCCAGCCGTTGGCCAGATTGTGCTGATCAAAATGTGTTGCGATCTTCTCCGGCAGACGGTTCCACAGCAGGATCCCTGCCAGTGACGGCGAGATCGTAAGGATACTCCCGGAGATCAGAGACATTTTATATTCCTTCAGAAATTCTTTTCTTTCTTCACCTTTCATCATTCTTTCCCCCTTTCAGATCACTAAGCCACAGAAGCAGTTCCTCCACAACTGTGGTATTCAGTTCATAATACACGAAATTCTTCACCTTCGTCTCCCACACAAGATCTGCTTTCTTCAGAATTTTCAGATGATAGGATATAGTTGCACCTGTCATGTCAAAATGTCCTCCGATCTCTCCGGCTGACATTTTCCCGTTTTTCAGAAGCTGCAGGATTTCTCTCCGCACAGGATCCGAAAGTGCCTTGAAGGTTTCCGCAAACGCCATCGTGTATATCTTCCCCCTTTCGTATAGTATTTAGAAATATTTCTAAATAGAATATATCATTTCCATTTTTCCCAGTCAATAAGTATTTAGATTTTTTTCTAAATAGTTACATTTGTCATATATAAAAAAATGAGGATATCGATCATCGCCTCTGCGACCTTACGATATCCTCATTCACCATCGATCAACCATTATTTATTTTTTCCCCTCTTAAACCTACCTCATGCAAAAACCAAGACTGGATGTGATCTCCGGCGCAAGCTCCGGCACATGTGCACAAAAGTCCGTCTCTCTGCCAAGGCCAATGGATGCAACTCCAAGAATGGATTTGCCATTTACTGTTCTGCTTCCCCTTTTCAGATCCACTGCAAACGGAAAATGCTCCGTCACATCAAGAAAACGGTTTACTTCATCCATGCTCTCAAACTGTACTTTTTTTACTGTCATCGTTTTTTCACCTCTTTTCTCTATCTATACTACTATTTTACTATGATATAACTATTTGTATAGAGTAATTTTTTTATAAAAAAGGTGATTTTTTTAGATGTTATCTTCTCCTATTTCTGTTACAATATAAAAAAACAACACCCAGGAGGTATCAGAATGTCAAAAAAGAACCTTATCGCAGGACAGTCCGGCGGACCGACCGCAGCGATCAACAGCAGTCTTTACGGTGTGGTATCTGAAGCACTTAAACATACAGAAGAGATCGACCACGTTTATGGCATGGTCAACGGTATTGAGGGATTTTTAAACGGAACAGTCCTTGATTTTCAGGAAGCACTTCCGGGCGAACAGCTTCGCGCTCTTACCTGGACACCTGGCGCCTATCTTGGCTCCTGCCGTTACAAACTTCCGGAATCTCTGGAAGATCCGGTTTATCCGAAGCTGTTCCGGAAATTCGAGGAGATGAACATCGGCTGGTTCTTTTATATCGGAGGAAATGATTCCATGGATACCGTCAGCAAGCTTTCCCGCTATGCCGAAAAGATCGGCAGCGACATCCGTATCCTCGGCGAGCCGAAGACCATTGATAATGACCTTGTAAATACGGACCATACCCCAGGCTTCGGAAGCGCTGCCCGTTACGTGGCTTCCACTGTCCGTGAGATCACCCTGGACGCCTGTGTCTATGAGAAAAAATCTGCCACCATCATCGAGATCATGGGACGTCACGCTGGCTGGCTCACCGGAGCCGCTGCCCTTGCACGGAAATACACCGGAGACAATCCACTTCTCATTTATCTTCCGGAAACGGATTTCGATGTAGAGGAATTTCTCCAGAAAGTTAATGCTGCCTTTGAGAAAAACTGCAACGTTGTCGTCTGTGTATCCGAGGGCATTCATGATAAAGACGGCACTTTCATCTGCGAATACGACAGTGCTGCCGGTACCGACGCTTTCGGCCACAAGATGCTTGCAGGCTGCGGTAAATACCTTGAGAATCTTGTACGCAGCCGCCTTGGTGTCAAAGCCCGCTCTGTAGAACTCAACGTAAGCCAGCGCTGCTCTGCATCCATGCTCTCCGAGACAGACCAGCAGGAGGCAATTCTCGCCGGTGAATTTGGTGTACAGGCTGCCCTGAACGGTGAAACCGGAAAGATGATTGCATTTAAACGTCAGAGTGATTCCCCGTACTCCATGAAATGCACACTGGAGGATGTCAACGCTATCTGCAACGAAGAAAAGACTGTCCCTGTGGAATGGATCACAGAAGACGGCTCCGATGTCACCGAAGACTTTATCCGCTATGCCCGCCCGCTGATCCAGGGAACTGTAAATGTTCCGGTTGGCGAGGACGGACTGCCGGCATTCGTGTATCGGAAATAAGATTTGTAGTAATGCGGATAAAAATATCCACATTTGCTGCGTAACTCTGTCCTGAGTAACTATTTATCCGTCATTTGACAAAAAAATGCACCGGGAATTTCCTGATAGTTCCCGATGCATTTTCTTTATTTCTCTATATATTTTTCTTTTTTATTTCTTACTGCGGTATGCTTCTGCTTCCCAGTGTGTAATAAAATATGTGATCTCATCGGTCATCTGCAGCGGGCCGCCAAAGCTCTCCGCATACACCGCAAGCTTGATCGCATCCTTTACCAGAAGCTGTGCCTTTGCTGCCTTTCCTTTGTCATCTTCCATGATAAATGCGCCAACGCCCTGTACCAGGATCAGTCTTGGCTCTTTATCATGCTCTGTCATAAATGCATCCAGCGCATTTTTCGCCTCATCAATATTTTCCACAAATAACGGATAAGGTCCGCAGTATACGATATGATCCGGAGTAAACGGCTTCAGAAGAGGTGCCGCAGCAGTTTTATCTTTTACAAAATCATCAGCCTCCGCAGCCGGTACGACCTCAACCGCATGTCCGAGCAGACTGGAAAGCTTCTGTGCTGCCTGCTCTTTTTCAGGTGTAACTGCATCACTTACATCCGCAGTTCTCTTTACCTGCTTTTCCAGCTTTCCGATCACACCATCAAATAAAACGCCGATTTCCTCTACAGTATCAGCCGCAACAAAAATTCCGTGATTTTGAAGCAGAAGGACCTGCACGTCTTTTCCTGTTTCTTCTTTATAGGCATTCATTTTCTCGAAGCAGATACGGGCAAGTGTGTATCCCGGTTTGCAGATATCGATCCAGAGTACGTCTTTTCCAAGAAGCTCTTTGCAGAGAGCCTTTGCGCCCTTTCCGCAGGTCAGTCCATTGATAAGTGTCGGATGAACATGCAGGACATACGTATAGGCAAACAGATTGTGGAGCAGCGCTTCCACGCTGGGACGTTTGGTTTTATCCTCATCGGTCACTGCCGCCATTACATCTGCAAGATATGCAGATTCACGCTTCACATCATCTGCCGGATATTCCGTTTTCATGATCTCATTCAGACGGGCTCTGTCCATTTTGACAAATTCCTCTGCCTTAATGGTAGCAAGCTGTGTACCAGATCCCTTTACATACAATGTTGTATCGTCTTTTACAGAAGTATTACCGCCTCCTGCCAGAACATAAGCCGGATTACTTCCGTAAGTGTTTGACATTTTTACCAAAGTTGAAAGCTCCATAAGTAAAATTCCTCCCTGTTGTGTCATTATATGATTTTTCCATATATTTATAGTACACGATACAAAGTGAATTATCTATATGAATATTTTTTCCAAAATTAGTACTTTCGTATCCTTTTATTATTTTTCCAAATGTAATATCTATGCATCTACTCTTTCCAAAGGAAATGATCTGTTTCTGCTTTTCATATTTTTTCCAGCTCGCATCATCTCACGTCAGCAGTTCAAAGGTATGATACAGATCCACCTTCCCATACCCCCACTCCGGGTTTGGGTACTGCATGTTTTCTTCTCTTCTTGCGCCTCTCTGCAGATAATATTTCACGCTGCTCCCGGTAAAAAACGGCTGGTTATCTCGTATGATCGCCCATTCAAACAGAAGTGCCGCGATACCAGCGGTCTGTGCGGCGGAGATACTGGTTCCGGAGCGGGTTCCAAAATCTCCTCGTACCAGTGGTACTTTTACGTTAACGCCAGGTGCTGCCAGATGTGGGGTTATCATACCATCTGGTGTATAGCCTCTGCCTGCTGCAATATAGATGCTTCCGTCACGGTGCTGGTAGGCGGTTGCCGTGATGCTGTTCCTGGCATCTCCCGGCGCTGTCACCGTGGTGTAGGGAGAGGGTTCCAGAAAATAGGTATCCTGGGAGATCAGCCCTTCCACAGGAAGCCACATGTGGAACTGTACGTTCTGTCTGTTTCTTGCCTGGGTGAAAATTTTCCAGATGCCGGACGCCGGATGGAAAAATCGGATATACACCAGCGAATATCCGGTCTGCCGCTCAATCAGGATATAATTCACATACACCTTTGTTTCCACAAAGACAAAAGAAAGCTCCTGAGTTCTGGAACCGATGGAACTGCTGACTTCCAATATCTCACCGGTGGGTGACTGGATGGAAAGCCCGTAGATCTCCGGTGGCTCTCCCCAGAATTCCATGGTAAAT
Source organism: Blautia sp. MCC269 (assembly GCF_018785655.1). Taxonomy (NCBI): domain Bacteria; kingdom Bacillati; phylum Bacillota; class Clostridia; order Lachnospirales; family Lachnospiraceae; genus Blautia; species Blautia sp. MCC269. The sequence continues at coordinate 62,204 of NZ_WQQE01000063.1, forward strand.
CCCTGCTCCCTTTCTGCCACACGGAGCTCTGTCACGATCTGCTCCCTTTCCTGAGAAAAAATCCCCGTGCTGTGGTTTCTTGTATTTCCTTCGTTTCCTGCTGCCACAGATACGGATACCTGGGAAAAATTTGCCACATAGTCCACATACTGGCTTAACGCATTGGTTCCCAGATGAGCACCCTGGCTGCTTCCGATTCCCAGGCAGATAGAAAGTGGCATCTCCAGTTTTTTCGCCCAGGAAATCGCATAAGCGATGGCCATCATCACGTCATTTTCCTGAAAGACTTCTGCATCCGGAGGGTAGAGATAAAAATTCCGGAGGTATTGTTTTGCCGGTTTTACCTTGATGATGATCAATGTCGCTTCCGGCGCCGCTCCGGTAAAATTTTCTCCCGGGACCATATTTCCTGCCGCAATGCCGGCAAGTGCCGTGCCATGTCCATTGGTATCACGGGATGGCACAACAGAAAACGGATCCTCAAAAGCCAGTGCCTGGTCGATATCATTTTTACGGAATAACCTGCCATAGGGAACTTCTGTACCTGCTATATCAGTCCCATCTTCCAGCGACTGATCCCATAAATAAGCGATCCTGGAACCGCCTGCATTTCGAAACACGGCATTCTGATAATCAATCCCCGAGTCGATTACTGCCACCGCCGTCCCCTTTCCCCGAAGTTTGAGATACGGATGGTCATGCAGCCTGGTGATCCCCGATGCCCCTGCTGCCTCCATGTCCATATACGTGTAACATTTCGGGATCGAATTATAGGATGTTCCCGTGACCTCAAGTTCTCCCATACTTTCCAGCGGAACATAGAGAACCCCGAAAATCTCATTGATTGCCTGAAAAGATGTCCCCGAAAAAAGTTCCATGGTGTCCTTTACATTCTGCATATATTTCACGATAAAATCCCCGAAGCGCTGACTCTGTGCCGGATTTTCCGACTGCGCTCCGGGGATCTTATCCTCTGTTTTCATATTTGGTTCAAAATCTTCTTTTCTGAGCATGGCAGGCCTGCTTTCGTCTTTTTCATAGATGTATGCAAAGAAAACCTGTCCTTATGACACTACTGTCCTACGCTGTCTGATTCTTTCTTTTCATCACCAGTATCAACAGCACAATCCCAGCAATCCCGGTAAAAATACTGATAAACTGGGAAGTTGACAAAATCCCCACACTTCCCCGGATAATATCTCCACGAAAAAACTCGATCACAAAGCGTCCAATGCTGTAAAAGATCAGATAGCAGGCAGTCACCTGGCCATCTGCTTTTTTATTCCGCGCGATCAGCAACAGCAAAAGAAAATGCAGAAAATCCAGTCCGCTGGAATACAGCTGCGTCGGGATCAGTGCCACGTGATTGGGCGCATATTCTGAATTCTGAAATATCACAGAAAAAACTCTCTCTGTCTCTTTTCCATAACAACAGCCCGCCAGAAAACATCCGATCCGTCCAAATCCCTGGGCCAGTGCCACAGATGGCAGGATCACATCCGCATATTTAAAAAATACAAGTTTTCTGATCCTGCAGTACAAAAATCCTGTCAGTATCCCGCCGATGATTCCTCCAAACACCACAAAACCGGAACTTAACGTTTCCATCATAAATCCCGGATCCTGAATGATTGATTTCCACTCTGTAATCCAGAAGAGAAGTTTTGCACAAAGAAATCCACCCACCAGGCACCACAGGACCATCGGAAAGATCTGTTCACTGTCAAGTCCCTGTTTTCTGGCTCTGTACTCTGCAGTCAGACAACCTGCCACAATTCCAATGGCGATCATCAGGCCATACCCGTATACCGTAAATGGCCCGATGGTAAGAAGTTCATTTTTCATCGGTTTCCTCCTGATGTCCCGTTTTTGTTTTCCTCAATATCCTCACCCACATCTGTGGATGTAAAAAATTCCAGCAGCGCAGCATTGGCCCTGTCATTCAAAGCACTGTTTCCTGGCTCTTTGGCATCACATTCCCCACAGATATCCACGCCCAGGATCCTGAGACTTTCTTCTACACATTTCTCTCTAACAGCACCCAGACATTTCATCATGGTACTTAACCGCATATCACCCTGGCTCCAGTTTGTGTCTGCATCCGTCTCGCAGAGCACATCTTTGTCTATGGAAATATATAACGGATATTCTCCCACCTGTTCTTTTACAAATGCACACACTTCCACATCTTCCATTTCCAGAAGTTTCTCCCTGCTCAAAAACTCCACCTTTTCCCTAAGCTCCGGTTCCACTCTGGAAAAAGCCTCCTCATCCGGGCCGATCAGGATCACCTTTTTAAGCAGAGGAAGTTCCATAATGGAATCATAAATCCATCCTCCGCAGGAAAGCAGGCCGCCAAAAGCAGGCGGCTGCATATCTGTATGATTGTCAAATACAAGAAGTTCAAAAGGCTCCGGGATCTTTTCCAGCCAGATCCTTGTCATATAGTGATAGTTTCCGGAATCAATAAAATGGATCTCTCCGGAAGAATAAGGGGCAATGCGGCTGCGAATGGCATTCATCGCATCCTCATCGCAGTAGCAGTTAGTTCCGGGAATGTCCCTGGCCTCCACCCGGGCTGCTTCTTTTCCCCTCCAGAACTGCTGATCCTCATATATTCCGGAAAAATCCATCATCAGTATCTTAATATTTTTATCTGTATTTTTCATGTGCACATCTTACCACGGAATGGCAGATGATGCAAGAGAGGTGTCAGTCCTTCCACTCTTCCAGGTCTTCATCGGAACCGTCCAGAAGATCCTTCAGGCTGCCGGTCTCCGCCTGGTCTTTGCCCACATCCCAGAGTTTCATTTCTACATTCTCCGGTTCTTTTTCCCAGCGGGAATTCTCCTGCTTCTGTTCTTCTTCCGGTTTTGCGGACTCTTCTGTCTCTTTTCTGTCCGTAGAATATCCGTCTGTATCCTGTGCCGTCATAGCCGTTGTAGTTTCTTCTGTAGTTTCTGTTACAGGTTTACTCTCTTCCTCCTGATCCTTCTCTTTTTTTCGGAAGATTCCACGTCTGGACTTTTTCTCCGGTTCCGTTTCCATTGCTTCAACCGGTGTACTCTCGGCCACATTGTCTGTTGGATATTCTGTTCCACTCCCACTCTGCAACTCATTTAGCTCATTTTCATCCTGCGGTTTTGTATCATCTGGCATATCCATATCTGCTGTTTCATTTACAGCATCTGAACCAGCCTCTTCCTTCTCTGCCTCCGCTTTTTTCGCGATTTTTCGAAGTCCCAGCTTCATAATAATAAAAAATATGATATCCGCAGCTCCGTCACACACCAGCACCCAACCGGAAAAGATCAACAGCGTCATGATCTTTGGAAATCTTCCAAACAACATCACAATTCCAAGTGCAATAAAAACAAGACTGCCGATCAGAAGCACACTCCATGCACCGCGTCCACCTTTTTTCAGAAGAAAAGCACCTTTAAATTTCCACAGACTGTCAACCAGTACAAATGCACTGAGCATCCATGGAAGCAGCTTGATCACGATGGAAGGTGTCATAAAAAGGAACACGCCCAGCACGAAAACAACTACACCGCTTAAAAGATCCATGATCGTAGCAGTTGCTTTTCCACGTATGTAAATATAGATATGATAAATGCCAACTCCGATGAGGATCAGCCCGAATACCACTTTACAGATCACATCCACCGTCTGTGTGGGGATCAGGATCAGGCAAAGTCCCAGAAGTATATAAAATACGGAAGAGATGATCTCACCCTTCAGAATGTTATTGATTTTTTCACCCATTTTTATACCTCCTCTGTTATTCCAACAGTATAGCTCTTTTCCACTGGTCAGTCCACCCTGAACCGTCAAAAAAAAATTCTTTTTTCAAAAAATTTTCTTATAATTCAATACAGCCTGAAGGATTTTTCCGGCGGCATTTCACCGCGTTCCTTCAGGCTGCATTTTACTTTTTATGTTTCTTCTTTTTTGTCATAAGACCACCGATCCGTCCGGTTTCTTTTGCAGAGAGGCTTTTCCACCCGTCTTTGATCACTTTATCCAGGACTCCCATCTCATCGGCAATCTCGTATTTCAGTTTTTCTGCCTGGGAAAGTTTCCCCTCCAGGTATGCCTTTACTTCTTTCTCCCTGTTCATCTTCCACACTCCTCATCTTTTTTATGGAGTATGAACAATTTCCGGAGAAATTATGCATTCTGAAAAATATGTCCGTCCTTTACGGATGCTGTCAGCTTTAATCCGGGATAATGATGGCCGCAATGATATACGCCAGGATTCCGGCTCCACCCATCAGCGTGATGATCACCCATACCAGCCGGACAAGAGTCGGATCGATATCAAAGTATTCCGCGATTCCGCCGCAGACACCACATAACATACGGTTTACTGATGATTTATAAAGTTTTTTGTTGCTCACAATGCTTCCTCCTTTAATCTTCTTCAAATTCAACCTGAACGTTTCCCATTCCGCAATCCAGTTTTATATTTTTTACGGCAGCTTCATTTGTGATCTGTTTATTTCCGGAAGTGATAGACGTTTCCATCGAATCATCCAGTTCCAGATTTCCAAGACCGCATTTCAGTTCATAATTATAATCAGCAGCTTTTCCTGTAAGTGTAAGCTCCATATCTCCCATACCACAGCTTCCTTTTAAATTCTCCACCTGAAGTTCACTGATGTCGGCAGTTCCCACTCCGACTGTAAAATCTGCTTCTTTTATATTCAGACTGCCGGAATTTTCAATGGTTCCGGCCCCCACATTTACTTCCATCTGACCCGCTTTAAAATCACCATCCAGTTCGATGGTTCCTGCTCCCATCTGAAGTTTTATCTTCTGAAAGCTTAAGTTTTCCGGGCAAAAAATTTCTACGGAACGGTTTCTCACTTTTTGATTGCTTGCAATTCTCAGACTGCCGTTGTCATTGCTGATCTTAACACGATTGTGGTCCCTCCCTGTAACTTTCACCTGAACTTTGTCCTCATTCCATGTTTTCAAAACCAGTTTTTCGTATCTCAGGTCACAGGAAAGGTCTGACACAGCCGAAGCCTCATATACCTTCGTATATGCGGAACTGTCTGCACTGCCTACCAGGACGCCCTTCTCAGTTACCGCGCTCTCTGCAGCTGCCTGAAAATCATCCTCCAGCTCATCCATATCTTCTTCAGAGTCTTCCACTTCCCAACTGTCTTCATGATCCAGCACACGAAGCACCTGCGTGATCCCATGATCCAGCACACTCACATCCCCCATGGTCGCTCCCACGGCAGCTCCGCCTGCAGTAAGTCCCAAACCCGCCGCACCGAATACTGCCGCAAGGATCAGGATTACTTTCAGAAAACGTTTCATACTTTTTCCGCCTTTCTTCCATTCAGGAGATTACTGCAGAATCCTGTAAATTTCCGCAGGATCGCCGGCAGTATCTTACCTGTGAACCACACCGTCAGTGCCAGTAACAAAAGTCCAAGTGCCATCATCAGAAATCCGATACCGATAGTCAGGATCCCGGCCGACGGAAGAGATACCACCATGGCAATTCCAACAGCAATACACGCAACTGCACCGATTACAAGAATGATCGATCCCGCTCCCGCAAAAAATGTCAGCAGGAAGGGCAGTAACGCCAGTGTCACCAGAATCCCCAGTGCTCCGCCAAACAATCCTTTAATCAAAGGAGCCGCAAAAACAAGAACGATCAGCGCAAGGATGATCCCTGCCTTATTCTGCTTCTTCTCTGCATGATAGCCACGCTGGGCCCGACTTTTCCTGCGGTTTTCGGCACTTCCTGTATCATGAGGCTCTTCTTCCTGTCCATCTCCGCGTACTGTTATTTCTGTGTACTGATCTGGCATCTCCCCGTTCTCTTTCACACGGGTGTCCTGATATCCGTTCTCTGTGTATTCCCCGTAATCTTCACTGTTCTCCTGAAGATCTGCCTTGATGATCGCGGCAACCTTCCCCGGATTTCCCAGTTCCCGGATCACTTCTCCTTCATTCTCCGGACCTGCATCATCAAAATATCCTTCATAATATTCCAGTGCCTCCTGTCTCTCCGCCTCTGAAATATCGGAAAGCAGCCGTTCAAGCTGTTCCATAAACTGCTTTCTGTTCATAATTATACTCCCTCCTCAAACATCCTGGTAATCTTGGATGAATAGATCTCCCATTCACTTCTGTAAAGATTCAGCTGCGCTGCGCCCTTATCTGTCAGCTTGTAATATTTCCGGTTTCTGCCTGCATATTCCATATTGTAGGCTTCCAGGCATTCATCCTTCTGAAGCCTTCGAAGAACCGGATACAGCGTGGATTCTGAAACTTCCAGAACACTTCGCACATCCTGGGTGATCTTATACCCGTAGGTACCGTCCTTCTCTCTGGAAATAACAGCCAGGACAATCGCATCCAGGAGGGCTGCTCCTGTATTAAATACCATCTGCTCACCTCTCTATGACCTGTAAAATGGACATTCAACTTCCACCTTACTACATGCTCATGAAACGCGATGGCGTTTTTCATTCACATGATAAGCCATGTAATATTGTTCTGTGAATAATACTATATATCGTATAATATAGTTTTGTCAATAGTATTTAGAAAAATCCTTTCATCCTTTATAATATTTTCAGCAGTTTGAGATTGATATTATGGAGGAAATTATGACAGATTCAGATAAAATACAGACATTACCGCTTCCTTTTCTGGAGCGTATGAAAGAAATGCTTGGAGATGATTATGACGCTTTCCTTGAAAGCTACGAAAATCCCCGCACCTACGGTCTCCGTGTAAACACCGCAAAGCTCTCCTGCCAGGACTTTCAGGAACTTTCCCCTTTCCCAATCCGTCCGATCCCGTGGATCAATACCGGATACTTCTACGATGAGGAAAGCCGCCCCGCCCGATGCCCTTACTACCAGGCAGGACTTTATTATCTTCAGGAACCAAGTGCCATGGCACCGGCTTCCAGACTTGCCATCGAACCGGGAGATTTTGTCCTGGATCTCTGTGCGGCTCCCGGTGGAAAAGCAACTGCCCTTGGGGCTGCCTTAAATGATACCGGCTTTCTTCTTGCCAATGATATCAGCACTTCCAGAGCCAGAGCCCTTCTTCGGAATCTGGAACTTTTTGGCATGAAAAATATGCTCGTCACAGACGAAAAACCGGCAAAACTTGCCCAGCGTTTCCCGGCTTTCTTTAATAAGATCCTTCTGGACGCCCCATGCTCCGGGGAAGGCATGTTCCGAAAAGAGGAAGCACTTGCCCGTGACTGGACCCCGGGAAAATCCGCAGAACTTTCCGATATCCAGAAAGACCTGATCTTAAAAGCTGCCGATATGCTCCGTCCAGGTGGAATGATGCTTTACTCCACCTGTACCTTCTCTCCCTGCGAAGATGAAGAAGTTGTAGCCTATCTTCTCCGTGAGCGTCCGGATATGGAACTTATGGAAATGTCAGGATACGAAGGATTCTCTCAGGGTCGCCCGGAATATGCCAGTACAGCAGACACTTCCGATTCCGAAATCGCATTAAACTTAAATACATTTGATCCGGAAGAACTTCAAAAATGCGTCCGAATCTTTCCACACAAAATGGATGGCGAAGGTCATTTTCTCGCCCTGTTCCACAAAAAAGGCGATTCTCTTCCACCTGTTTTCCGTTTCTCCGCAAAAGGGCCGGACAAAAACACCCGGAAATGGCTGGAGGAATTTTTCTCTGAGATCGGCCTGAAAACCATTGGCGGCCAGGAATTTGACTGGAACCGTGTGGAAGTCCGCAAAGATAAAGTGTACTATCAGCTGCCTTTCCCGCTGGATCTCCGGGGGATCTCCTTCCTTCGAAACGGTCTCTATCTGGGTGATCTGAAGAAAAACCGATTTGAGCCGTCTCAGCCACTGGCGCTGGCTCTTCATAAAGGAGATGTGGAAGCCGTTATCTCTCTGCCAGTTTCTGATGAGCGGCTTACCCGTTATCTGAAAGGCGAAACTCTTATGATCGAGCCGGAAGAGGCCGCTCACAAAAAAGGCTGGCATCTTCTCTGCGTGGACGGTTATCCTCTCGGATTCGGAAAACTTGTAAACGGAATCCTGAAAAACAAATATCCTGCGGGCTGGAGAGTATAAGCGCTCCGCCGCAGGATATTTCCCCACATCAATATAATATCGCATTTGCCAGTCAGAGACCGAACCTTTCTGCAAAGTAAGTATTCGGTCTCTGACTTTTATTTTTCACAACAATATTTCTCACAACAGAATTTCTTTTCCCAGCGTAAACGAATAAATATACCGTTCCTTCACTTTCCGGCCTGTCATCCGCTCTAGCGCCTGGGCATAATCTTCCAGCTGAACACGATAACGGTCGATCAGTTTCTGTTCTTCTCCACGTTTCACAAAGTCCGTTTTATAGTCCACCAGAACGATTTCTTCCGCCTCTATAAAATACGCATCAATGATTCCCTGCACCAGAACATCTTCCTCACACTGCCACTCCGGTTCCAGCTCCGAAGCTTTTCTTGCGATCACAAAGGGCTGCTCCCTAAACAGCAGCTTCTTCTCTGAAGCCGCTTTCATCCTCTGGCCGAGAGATGATTCCCCAAAGTTCCAGATGTCTCTTACCCGGACAGACTCAGCCTCTTTTCTTTCCATCTTCTTATTATCACCCCATTCTCTCAGCTGACTGCGGATTTCCTCCTGGCTTCCGGCATGTCCGTAATCCAGGCACTCCATCACCCGATGATAAGCCGTTCCGCGAAGTGCTCCTGTATAACCTTTCTCTTTTTTCTCCTCGATAAACCGAGGAACTATCGGCTGAATTTCTTCTTCCGTCTCATAATCCACCGTCTCTTCAAGATCCTGTTCACTGTGGTAACTTCTCTTTTTCAGTTCTGATACACTGACTTTCACAGGAAGATCTTCCAGATATTGATATGGATATATGAAAGAAAACCGTCTCTCGATCTCTTCCCGGATCTCACTGTCAAAAACTCTGCCCGGATTCCAGTTTTCCAGAGTTTCTTTCTTCATTTCCCGCTCTGCCTGTTCCACAATCTCATTTTCTGTAAGATCCTGTGCTGTGATCTTCGTCACCACAAATTCCGAAGGATCCCCATACAGTGGATTCATCCGGTTCATAAATATTCCATATTCATGGAAAAGTGACGACATACACCTGTGCCTTGCAAGAGATGGAAGTACATAATCCCAGTAAGTTTTTCCACGCATACGCAGTCCCAGAGAAAGCAGCTCTTCTTTACTGTCCCTTAATACGGACAGTGATGTCAATTTTTGTTCCAGATCTCCCACTGTTCCACAGAGAATCAGTTTTTCTTTTGCTCTGGTAAGTGCTACATACAGCACACGGAGTTCCTCCCCCAGACTTTCTTTAAGAAGTTCCCGGCGGATGATCTGTTTGCACAGGGATGATGCGATGATCCTCTTTTCCGGCAGTATGGCGTCCGCACCGATGCCAAGATCCGGATGGATCAGAATACTTGCATTCATATCCCGGAAATTAAACCTTTTCCCCATTCCTGCCGCAAACACAACAGGAAACTCCAGACCCTTGCTCTTATGAATGGTCATGATCTGCACAGCACTTTCTCCTGCCCCGGAAAGGTTCACCTCTCCGTAATCCACCTGATACTGCTGCAGCTTCTGGATATACCGTACAAAATTAAACAGACCACGATAACTTGTCTTCTCGTATTCCATGGCTTTTTCCACCAGCATGTTCAGGTTTGCACTTCTCTGTGCGCCATCTGGCATAGCCTTTGCATGGTTTCCATATCCGGTACGTTCCAACACTTCCAGGATCAGCTGGTGAACCGGCGTATATGCAGCCATATCCCGGAGTCCGTTCATTGTGTCCCAAAAACGGGATAGTTTCTCTCCCAGAGTTTTTTTCTTCTCCTCAAAAATCCGGTGTTCCCGATAATCCTCCACAAATGCCCGCACACATTCACAGATCATTCCCTCCGGATATGCGATCCGAAGCTCTGCCAGCTCCTCTGTGGTGCATCCCACAATGGGAGAACGAAGCACACCGGTCAGAGGAATATCCTGAAGAGGATTATCCAGCACCCGGAGATAATTCAGAAGTGTAACAACCTCTGTTGTGGAAAAATATCCGGTTCGGGACGCCGTATAGGACGGAATCCCTCTTGCAGCCAGCACTTCCCCAAAAGTCTCTGCCCATCCGGTGGCAGAGCGGAGCAGGATCACAATATCTCCATACCGTACAGGACGGTACTCCCCGGTTTCCTTGTCAAGCACAAGGTCATGTCCCACCATGGAACGGATTTTTCCTGCAATGGCCAGAGCCTCCAGCTCCCTTTCATTTTCCGGTGCGTCCACATCGGAATCCTCCAGGATCTCCCCGTCTTTTTCCACAAGAAGAACCTCAGTCTTTACGAATTCGCTATCCTGTCCCTCTGAAAAAGTGGCTCCCGGATACAGAGCTGCCGCCTCATCATAATCAATTCCACCCAGATCCGCACCCATGATCTGGCGGAAAATAAAGTTGACACTTTCCAGAACCTCCGGTCTGCTTCGGAAATTTTTGTGAAGATCGATCCTCTGCTCCAGGCTGTCTGTCAGAGAATAGCTTTTGTACTTCTCCATAAACAGCTCCGGACGAGCCAGTCGGAACCGGTAAATACTTTGCTTCACATCTCCTACCATAAAGATATTTTTACGGTCATTCACCCAGCCGGAAACATTCTGCATCAGAATTTCCTGAACCAGGTTGCTGTCCTGATATTCATCCAGAAGAACCTCATCGTATTTCTCGGAAAGTTCCCTTGCTGCCTGGCTTGGCGTACAGATATCTCCTTCTTTTTTCAGAAGGATCTCCAGGGCAAAATGTTCCATGTCTGAGAAATCCAGGACATTTTTTTCCCTCTTCTTGTCACTGAAACGCTGTGCAAAATCTTTGGTGAGTTTTACCAGCATCTTTAATGGTCCTGCAGATGCCAGCGTCAGCTCCGTCAGTTCCTCAAGACTGCACTGAAAATACCGGCTTCCCAGATCTTTCAGGATATCCTTTGCATCTTCCCGGATATCTTTTACCAGACTTTTCAGCTGGCCGGATACCCCTTCCATCTTTTTTGTGGAAAGCCTTGCAAATGAAAGATTCTGCAGAGTCTGTACCATCTGATCATAGTCCTGTTTATCGGACAGTTCCTGCAACTGCCGGATCAGCACAAGATCTTTCTGCAGGGCATCCAGATACAGTTCCGGTCCCTCACTTTCTCCACAGATCTCCATGGCACTCCGGTTCAGTTCTTCTGCTTCCTTCAGCGCACTGTCCACAATTTCCCACAGAGACTGGTACCACTTTGTTTCCACAATTCCTTTTTCCGGGTCCAGGCAGTAATTCTCCACACAGCCATCCAGCCACTCTTCGGGCCAGGGATTACTAATGGACGCATCATACAAATCCAGAACATGCTCTTTCAGGCTTTCATCGGATTTCCCTGCCGCATAGCATTCCACAAAAGTGGTAAAATCCTCATCGCCCTCTGCATAATAATCTTCAAAAAGCTCCTTGAGCACGTCTTCCTGCAAAAGCTTCAGTTCTCCTTCATCTGCTGTCCTGTAACCCGGGTCCAGTCCGATCAGATGAAAATAATTCCGGATCACATAGGAGCAGAATCCGTCAATGGTCGTGATCTGTGCAGTATGGATCAGTGTCATCTGTCTCTGTAGATGCTCATTATCCGGATCTTCGGCCAGTGCCTGATCCAGGGCACGTTCAATACGTTCTCTCATCTCTCCTGCTGCCGCTCTTGTAAAAGTCATGATCAGAAGGCGGTCAATATCCACCGGTTTCACAGGATCCATGATCTTACTTAAGATCCTCTGTACCAGCACTGCGGTTTTACCGGAACCGGCCGCCGCACTGACCAGAATATTCCTGTCCCGGAGCGTAATGACTTTTTCCTGTTCTTCCGTCCATTTCACAGCCATTTATTCGTCCTCCTTCATGATTTTTTTCCACAGGTCACTTTCTGTGAACGACGGCAATCTGTGAAACTCATATCCCGGTATCTTTCTGTCAAATCCGCAGACCGTACTGTACGGACAGTAAGTGCAGGCATTCTTTTTTCCAAGCTCATAAGGTGCCACTGCCGCATTTCCGTCCAAGATCGATTCCCGGATATCGCAGATCTTACGGCGCACATATTCTCCCAGCGCATCAAACTGCTGCCTGGATGCCACCGAAGACCGCCTGCTGAAACTTCCGTCCTTATTTCTGGACACTGGTATGGATGCAAGAGTTTCATCAATCTTTATGCTTACATCATCATCCGCCTGGACCAGACCGTTCATTTTCAGTTTTTTCAGCATCTGATCCTGGACCCTCTCTACGTCCGCATGGATCTTCTCCTGGATCATGGGATCCTTCACATTATAATAAAAAATTCCCGCAGGAACAATTTCCCGGTCCGGATACTTTCTCTGTTCCACCTTCAGTGCACCATCCAGATAGATCATCAGCTGCAGCTGCAAGCCATGATACAGCGCCAGCATATCAAAGGAAGTATTTCCGGTCTTGTAATCAATAACTTTTACATAGACCCGGTTGTTCTCCGGTTCTTCCATAATATCCACACGATCGATCCGGCCACCTTCAAATTTCACCTCAAAACCTTCCGGCCGGAATTCTCCATGTTTCAGCTGTTCCTGCAGTGCCCACACCGTACGCCTTAAGATCCGTCTGGTCCGCTCGATCATATATTCATTCCTTGCACTGCTTTTGAGAACTGTATTTCCGTAATCTGCGGAAACCTGATCCAGACAGTCATCTATGATACGGTTTCTTTCTTCCTCTGTAAGATCCGCCCAGTCCAGTCCCTCTTTTCGGACTTCCGCCGCAAATTTTTCCAGTGCCATGTGCATCACATTTCCCATATCCATAGCACGGAATTCATATTCCGCCCGTTCTGTCACTTTCAAGCCATACTGCAGGAAATGTGCAAAGGCACAGGCCGCAAACCGCTCCAGCCTGGTAGCACTGTACGGAGAAACTTCCCCGTAAAGAATTCCTGCCACCGTTTTTCCGATCATATCCGACGGACGTTCCGAAAAAGATACTTCTGTCAGCCGTTTCACAAGTGTCCTATATTCCGGACTCTGAAGGTACCAGCTGTACAGTTCCTGGAACACTGCATCATCCCGATACGATTCTCCCGCAAGACCTTTCAGCAGATAATCCAGACTGATTCCCGGAAGTTCCAGAAGCTCCATGGAGTCCTGCGCTTCCCCACACTGCCGGATCTCCATTTCCGGAAACATTTCCCGGATATTATTAATCAGAAATGCCGGGCTTAAAGCCTTTCCCTGACTGTCCGACTGACAGAAAGAAAGGCAGAGAAGTTCTCTCGGCTTGGTCATATTCAGATAGAGATAAAATCTCTGCGTATTCATCAGCTCTTTCGGACCAGGTGCCAGCTGTATCCCCTGATCCTGAAAAAATTCCCGGTCAAGCTCAGTCAAAATTCCCCCACCGGAAGTATTCTTGGGGATATTCCCCTCATTGACTCCAACAAAAAACAGTGCACGGATATCTTTCAGCCTGGTTCTCTCCATATCTCCCACAAGTACCTGATCCATACTTGGAGGAATCAATGCTACTTTGGCCTGATTAAGACCGGTCTCCAGAAGCTGCCGGAAATCCTGGCGGCTCACTGTCTCCTCACCCAGGATCTCCACCATGTTGTCCAGAAGTTCCATAACGATCCCGTATATCTGAGCATACTCCTTCTCCATGGCCTTGTCGCCCTGTTCCTTAAATTTCAGTTCCTGATGTTTCAGTTTCTGCTGCACCTGGCTCTTCAGGGCAAACTCATAGAGAATGGTACAGTATTCCCGTACCGTCTTCTTCCCGCCTTTAAAACTTAACGCCAGCTCCCTGGTCTCATCCGCAAACCGCTCCCGGATCTCATTAAGCCTCTGAATGCTCTCCGGCGGCATCCCCCGGTAAATACGCACCCATACTTCATCCCATTTCTTAAATCCACGGATGCCAAGAGCCAGCACATAATTCTCCAGAAGATCTGCTTCCTCCCTGGTCACGCAGGACATCCCGCACCGGAGATAACGGAATACACTCTCATAGGAAAAATCCTGCACTGCCATCTCAAGTGCCGCACGGAAATATTCCACAAAAGGATTCATCAGAACCGTATGTTTCTCATCAATGAAATACGGGATCCCGGCTGCTGTAAACACCTGCTTCGCAAGATTTCCGTACTCCTCCAGGTTACCGGTGATCACCGCGATCTCACCGTAACGGCAGTCTTTTTCACGGACAAGTCTGGCAATCCGCCGGGCAGTTTCTTCCATCTCTTTCAGAGGACTCGTTGCGGAAAACATACAGATCTCATCCTGCTTCTTTTTATATACGTTTTTCCGGTAACGGAAGATATTTTTTTCCAGAAAATGAAGAGCCGGTGCCTGGGAAAACCGGGATTTTCTCACATCTTTCAAAAGGATCGATTCCTCAATATCCCTAGTCAGTTCCGAAAGTCCGTGGATCATCTGACGGCTCATATAAAAAAGCTGATAGGGCTTCCCTCTGGTGCTTAAATTCTCGGTTGCATCCATAGTCACCGTCACCATCACTTTTTCACAGACAGCAAGCAGCTCTCCCACCACCCGCATCTGAATGGGCGTAAAACCGGTGTATCCATCCAAAAGAAGAACACTGTTTTTCATCTTTTTTGAAAAAGGAAGGGCTTTTTCCAGAGCGTCCATCACTTCTTCACCTGTCATATAATGATCTTTCAGATACCCGATAAAAGCCTGATAAAGAACAGATACATCTTTCAGTTTCATCTGAAGCAATGCTCTGTCACTGGAATCCTCGATCATCTCCTGGATCTCACTGTCCCGGATATCGTACTGCATAAACTCCGACAAAATGGACTTCACTTCATCCAGATATCCCGCCTTACGCATCTGGCCTCCCAGGTAGGAAAGCTCCTTTCCATGCTGCTGGACCATCTTCTGGAGCACCATACTCTTACCTGTTTCTTCCAGAAGCGTACGGCTGTCTCCACCAACTTCCTCCAGCACGCGATATGCCAGACGCTCAAAACTTAAAATATCAATATTCAGGATTCCTTTTCCCGGACTCATCTCCACCAGCGTCTTCTGGGTCTGCATGGTAAACTGTTCCGGCACGATCACAAAGAAAAGCTTCTCTGGATGCAGTCCGGCCTGTTCTATGATATTCTGATATGCATAACAGGATTTTCCGCTTCCGGAACTTCCTATAATAAACTGTAAAGACATCTGTTTCCTCCTGATCCGTCTAAAGTACCCCTATCATACCACAAATCCTGTTCCTATAGAACGGGAGCTCTGGCATAATTTCTCCATCTCTTTAATAAACTATATAAAAAGCTTCGGGAGGCGTGCGCCATGAGTTCCAAAACCAGGATCATCGTCCTACATATGAAAGAGATCATCTACACAGCCGTCTTTCTGGCTCTGGCTGTTGTTCTGGCTGTTATCCTTTTCTTCATGTTCGGTCCCGGAAAAACTGCCAGTGATACAGCCAGCGAAAAATCCCGCTACAAACCGGGCGTATATACCTCTTCCATCACCCTTAATGACAATACCTTCGATGTGGAAGTCACCGTAAACGCCGACAAGATCAAAGCCATCCGTCTGGTAAACTTAAGCGAAACCACAAAAGCTTCTTACCCTCTCATGGAGCCGGTTCTGGATTCTCTGGCAAGCCAGATCTATTCCAGCCAGTCCCTGGAGGACATTCAGTATGCAGGAGACCGGAAATACACCTCCCAGGTACTCCTTTCAGCCATCACAGACGCAGTAAAAAAAGCGGAGAACACCTAAGCTCTCCGCTTTTCTTTTTACTTTCAGATTTCAATCTTCTCCAACACATCCTGCCAGATTCTTGCACTGGCATCACTTGGCATTCTTAAGTCTCCTCTTGGAGAAAGCGCCACACTACCTACCTTCGGACCATCCGGCAGGCAGGAACGCTTAAACTGCTGGGCAAAAAATCTCCGGTAGAAGGTTTTCAGCCATTTCAGTATCGTCTCTTTATCATAAATTCCCTCAAAAGTCAGGCAGGCAAGCCGATAAATTTTATCCGGTGTAAATCCTGCACGCAGCATATAATACAGATAAAAATCATGAAGCTCATAAGGTCCTACCAGATCCTCGGTCTTCTGAGCGATTTTACCATCTTTTGGTGGCAGAAGCTCCGGGCTGACCGGAGTATCCAGGATATCCAGAAGAACCTCTTTCAGTTCCTCATCCCCGCAGGTATCCGCATAATAACGTACCAGATGACGTACCAGTGTTTTCGGGACAGAAGCATTCACACCATACATGGACATGTGATCACCATTGTAGGTTGCCCACCCCAGAGCCAGCTCGGAAAGATCTCCCGTTCCCACAAGAACTCCACCTTCCTTGTTTGCCGTATCCATCAGGATCTGGGTACGCTCACGTGCCTGACTGTTCTCATAAGTCACATCGTGGATGTCCGGATCATGTCCGATATCCCGGAAGTGTACATTTACCGCCTCTTTAATATTCACCTCAGTAAGTTTTGCACCAAGGCAGCAACTTAACTTACATGCATTCTGATAGGTTCTGTCTGTTGTTCCAAAGCATGGCATGGTCACACAGTGGATCTGCTCTCTCGGCATTCCCATCCGGTCAAAAGCACGGGCCATTACAAGAAGCGCCAGGGTAGAATCCAGTCCGCCGGAAAGCCCTACCACCGCACTCTTGCTGTGGATATGTTCCATACGTTTCTTAAGTCCCATGGCCTGAATATTCAGGATTTCCTCGCAACGCTCATCACGTTCTTCCTTCACAGACGGAACGAATGGATACTGGGGATACGTTCTGGTAAGTTCGGTTTCTTCCTCTTCTACGGAAAAACCAACTCTTGTATGGCTGCAGGTGGAAACCGCCGGATACGTGGACATTCTTCTTCTCTCATCGGCCAGTCTCTGTACATCGATCTCACTGTAGATGATACCATTTTCAAAACGTCTGCTTTCCGCAAGCATGGAGCCATTTTCCGCGATCATATTCTGTCCGCCAAACACAAGATCCTGGGTGGACTCGCCCTCTCCTGCGCTTGCATAAATATATCCGCAGATCAGCCGTGCAGACTGCCCGCTTACCAGAGTTCTCCGGTAAGAATCTTTCCCTACCATCTCATCGCTGGCAGAAAGATTGACGATAATATGGGCGCCGTTGATGGCATGACGGATACTTGGCGGTGCCGGAACCCAGAGATCCTCACAAAGCTCTGCCGCAACAGTGAATTCCGGAAATTCCTCACACTCAAAGATCAGGTCTGTTCCAAAAGGAATCTCATCCCAGAATTCATCTTCCTCATTTTTCACGCCCTTCAGGAAGTCCACAAATTCCACATCTTCTTCCTCTGCACCGGCAAACTGTCTCTGCTCATAAAACTCGTTATAATTAGGAATATGGGTCTTCGGCACAAAGCCCACGATACGGCCATGATTCAGGGCAGCTGCCACATTATAAAGCTTGCCTCTGTGACGCAGCGGAAGTCCCACAAAGATCAGGGCATCCGTCTCTTTTGTCTCGTCTGCAATATGCAGAAGTTCATCCCACGCGCTGTCCAGAAGACATCTCTGGAGAAAAAGATCGTGGCAGGTATATCCTGTGATACAGAATTCCGGAAATACCATCAGCTTGACATGCTCTTTTTCCATTTCGTGAATGGCTTTCAGGATCTCCTCCCCGTTTGCCTTGCAGTCTGCAACGGTAACTCTCGGCGTTGCTGCTGCCACCTTGATAAAACCATGCTTCATTTTTTCTTCCTCCTGCGGCTTATCGCTTGCACTCTCTTATGATTCTCTTAAGATCTTCCACTGTAAAATTATAATTTTTATTGCAGAAATGACAGTTCATCTCAATGTCCTTGCCTTCCTGGATCATCTCGTTGAGCTCTTTTCTTCCAATGCTGATCAGCGCCTTTTCCACACGTTCTCTGCAACAGTTGCAGTGGAACTGTGTGGGCAGTGTATCATTGATCTCGATGTCAAAACCTTCCAGTACTTTCTCAAGAAGACTTTCCGGTGTATGGCCCTGCTCCAAAAGGCTGGTAACAGAATCGATCTTTGATACGTTTTCCTCAAGCTTTGCGATCACTTCTTCCTCTGCAAACGGCATCAGCTGCACAATAAAGCCGCCGGCCTGACGGACCGTATTATCCTTATTCATCAGCACACCCAGTCCTACTGCAGACGGAACCTGCTCACTGGTGGCAAAATAATAGGTAAGGTCTTCCGCAATCTCACTAGTCTGAAGTGCAACCTGACCCACATACGGCTCTTTCAGTCCCATATCTTTGATCACATCCATAAAACCTACACCCACAGCTCCCGCAACATCCAGTTTGCCTTTGCTGTTTGCTGGAATACATACATCCGGATTTCCTACATAACCTTTTACATTTCCGTGAGAATCTGCAGTTACCGTAATCCCCTGCAGCGGTCCGCCTGCGTGGATACGAAGTGTAAGAAGATCTTTTTCCCCTTTCATCATCGCTCCCATCATGGCTCCGCCGGTAAGGAGACGTCCCAGTGCCGCTGTTGCCACCGGGCTGGTATTATGATTCTGTCTCGCTGCCTCCACCATATCTGTTGTCACAGCCGCAAATGCACGGATCTGGCTGTTTGCCGCTGTTGCTCTTACAATATAATCACTCATATAAAAAAATTTCCTCCTTTATTTCTCTTCTGCCGAAATTCCCTTGCCATGTTCTCTTGCCACAAAAGTCAGCCTTCCACTGTCTGGCTTCGGTGCATCCTTGGTGTATGCATCATAAACTGCCAGCGGAATCAGTCCCGCCTTTTCAAGCAGTTCCCGGATTTTTTCCGGCTCGTAGGCCTTCTGGTAATGAATCTCCTCGTCTCTCTCATAAAGACCGTCTTCTCTTGGAAGAAACAGAGTCAGGTCATAAACGTTGATCCCTGTCTCCTCGTCAAATTCATTTTCCCAGATAAAGCTTCCCTCTTCCCGGTTCTCCGCAATGGTAGTATTTCCAAGCATTTCCCGGTATTTATACGGGGTGTTCATATCAAATATAAAAATTCCATCCGGATCAAGATAATTATTCACCAGCTTAAATACGGTAAGCAGATCTTCTTCCTCTGTAATATAATTCATACAGTCACAGACGCTAACGATAGCACGTACTGTTCCATAAAGTTCAAACTCCCGCATATCCTGCTCCAGGTAAAGGATCTCATGGCCGGACTCTGCCCTTTTTTCCATGGCCTCGCCCAGCATTTCCTCGGAATTATCCACGCCGATCATATCATAACCGGACTCTGCCAGAAGTTCCGTCATCACTCCGGTCCCGCAGCCAAGTTCCAGCACGATCCCCTCTTCAATTCCGTATTCCTTAAGGCTTCCGATCAGATATTCCGCCCATTTTTCATATTCCACATTGTCCATGAAGATATCATAAACTCTGGCAAAATCGCTGTATGCTTCCATAAAAACCTCCAAATATTTTCCGGGCGTTTCATCGCCCGCAGCGTTCACATTATATCATGTCTTCCTGCATAAGTATACGCCTCTGACATAATATGGTACAAAAAATCCGGGACCGCAGCCACATAAGCTGTGATCCCGGAACTCTTATTTAACCGAATACTATTGGGACTGATTCAGGCTTTACTGTACAGGCATATAGTATACATCTGCTGCCTCTCCATGCCAGTAGAAACTTGTTCCATCCTCTTCATATACATCACAGTCATACTGAGAAGAGAAGGTGAAACGGTTTCCTTCGTTATCCATCCATGCACCGTTTCCGTCCGGAACGATAACACGTGGTTTACCATCGGAGTTTCTGTAAATAGTTCTTGTCTCATCGGTGTTGCTGAGCTGCTCATCTGTAAATCCACCATTTACGATAGCCCCTGAAGAACTTCCATCGGAAGATGTACTTCCGTCAGAAGAACCGTCAGACGTTGTTCCATCTGCTGTGCCGCTTCCATCTGTGGATGATCCGTCCGCTGCTGCACTTCCATCAGAAGAGGTGCTTGCATCGGAAGCTGCTGTTCCGTCAGAAGAAGTTCCATCTGCTGCAGTACCATCAGAAGATGCACTTCCGTCAGAAGAAGCTGCTGCATCGCCTGTACCTGCAGTCTTGGCTGCGGAACCACTTGCCGCACTCTTCAGCGTGGAATCTCCGAGGATTGCAAAGCTGTCCACAGACTCCTGTACCTTCTTCAGAGCATCCTCTGTTTTAACAGAAGCCACAATGCTGTAGTACTCGCTGTCATTTACAAAATATTTATTGATGGCATATACATAACCATCACTCTTGGTTGTATCTTTGTATTTTACGGTGTAGGAATAGATATTGATTCCATCTTTCTGGTCTGACTTATAATCCTGGATCTCAAAATCAGTTCCATTGACCATGTTCTCTGCCTGTGTCATGGAAACGGCCATATCCTGTGAATTCGGGATTACCGCAGACTCCAGATCTGCACCAGAACCGTGAAGGATCAGAATCTTACCCTGATCCGGAGACTCAAAGCTTAACATATCTGTCTCATCGGATTTATTAGCCCAGGTTGCATCCGGAAGCTTAATCGCTACGGATTTATCCTTGGATGTGTAGGTTGTGTTCTGTGCATCTGCCGCAACAGTTGGTGTAGCTGTCGCTTTCTTCGCAGGTGTAGGAGTAGGAGTAGACTCCACAACCACGCTGTCCTCTTTTCCACCTCCGAAACTACATGCAGTCATGACACCAGAGAGAGCAACAGTCATAGCTAAAAGTGCGATAAATTTTTTATTCTTCATAGTATCCTCCTCATAATCATCATCAGTCACAAAGTGTGTCCGGAATATTCACTCCTGAACACACTCTTTGCTACATTTTACGATTTTATTACAACTTTGTCAATTGATTTCTCCCTGTACTTTATGAATATCCCGTAAACAAATATCCTGTTCCGTACAGACTTTTTCCTATATTATAATCTCCCCAGATGTGCCTATCTTATTCCATTCCATATCAGATTCTGTATTTCCGGTTTTACGTCTCCGATACGGAATTTCTGTTTTCTTTTAATCTGTCCCTCTTTTTTTTTCGATAATTGTATCTTTATTCGTATACACTCATGTTGTAAAGTATATCCAACCAAAAACATATGAAAAGAGGACATCTATATAAAGATGTTTTCGGGAAAGGATTCATAACTATGGAAAAAGCAGTTCAGACATCTCAGGGAACTGATCAGGAGCTTTCATCTGTTCAGTTTCTCACCATCACAGCCGTATTTGTTGCACTGACTTATATCTTCACAGCATTTATTAATGTCAAGCTTCCAATTGCAGCCAACGGCGGACTGATCCACCTTGGAAATGTACCGCTCTTCATCGGTGCCATTTTATTTGGAAAGAAAACCGGAGCCATCGCAGGCGGAATCGGAATGGGCTTGTTCGACCTTCTCTCCGGTTGGACACTTTGGGCACCATTTACTCTTATCATTGTAGGCATTATGGGATTCACCGTAGGTAAGATCACAGAAGACCACAAACATCAGAACATGAAATGGTATGTGATCGCCATCGCCGCAGCCTGCGCGATCAAGGTTGTCGGCTACTACATCGCAGAAGTTATCATCTATGGAAACCCGCTGGCACCGGTATCTTCCATTCCTGGAAACCTGGTACAGATCGGAGTTGCAGCAGTTATCGTTCTCGTAGTGATCACACCATTAAACCTTGCAGCAAAAAAAACCGGATTAAAAAAATAAATAACCAAAGAAAACAAGAGGTGAGTTTATGTATAAGATCATGACACCAGGACCTACACAGGTCGCAGAAAACGTCCGTCTGGCAAGAAGCCTGGAATGCACCAACCCGGATCTGGACGAAGATTTTGTCGAATTTTATAAAGAAACCTGCGAGAAGATCAGTTCTCTTCTCCACACCTCCAATGAAACCCTCATCTTAAGTGGTGAGGGTATTCTTGGTCTGGAGGCTGCCATCGCTTCCATGACTGAGCCTGGAGATAAGGTTCTCGTTCTCGACAATGGTATCTATGGAAAAGGCTTTGCCGATTTTGTTTCCATGTACGGAGGCAAACCGGAACTTTATACCCGAGATTACCGGAATACCCTCGATGTGAAGGAACTGGAAGATTTTCTTGCAGATAACCATGACTACAAATATGCAACCGTAGTTCACGGCGATACTCCAAGTGGTATGCTCAACGATGTCGCTGCCATCTGTCCCCTTCTTAAAAAATATGGAATCCTTACCGTTGTAGATTCTGTCTCTGCTTCTTTCGGCGAACCACTGAACATTGATGCATGTCAGATTGATATCATGTGCGGCGGATCACAGAAAGTGGTATCCGCACCTCCGGGACTTACCTTTGTTGTAGTCAGCAGCGATGCAAAGAAGGCAATGACTGAAAGAAAGACACCCATTGCTTCTTTCTACGCAAATCTCACAACCTTTGCACATTATTATGAAGAAAAATGGTTTCCATATACCATGCCGATCAGCGATATCTATGGCCTGCGGGCTGCTATTGACAACATTGCCGATGATCCCGGGATCCTTACACGCCATGCCAAAATCGCCGCAGCCTCCCGAAAGGCCATTACAGGAGCCGGACTTAAGCTGTATCTCCACAGCGGCTATTCCAGCACTGTAACTGTTTTTGAAGTTCCGGAATGCACCACAGCCGCTGCGATCCTGGACGGAGTCAAAAAAGACTACAACATCATGCTTGCAGGTTCTTTCGACGTTCTCGCAGGCAAGGTCATCCGCATCGGCCACATGGGAAACAATGCAACTTTCTACAATGTACGTGAAGTTTTCCATGCTCTGGACGGAACCTTACGAAAACTGGGTGTTGCACTTACCGGATCTATGGAAGAGATCTTCTGTGAAAACATGAAATAAAACAGCTCTATTATATCTTTTGATTCTTTATCAAAAAAATCATCAAAAAAACGCTGTAAAAGGACTCTTGCACCACGATTTCCCTTTACAGCGTTTTCTGTTACTTTCTATTCTGTTATTTCATACATATACAATTCATGAAGCGCTCTGGTTGCCGCAATATACCTTGCTCTCTGCACGATGGGACTTCGGTCTGCCCCCGGAAATACCGAAAATACCTGGTCAAATTCCAGTCCTTTTGCCATATAAAAGGTGGTAACCGTAAGACCTTTTTTGAAGTTTGTACTGTCTCTGTGAAGCAGGGACAGCCGCTCCTTTGTATCAAATCCTTCTGCTTCCAGTTTTTTCTGAAGGATATAGTATGCTTCTCTTGCCTCATCTGCAGTTCTCGTTATCACCGCTGCTGTCTCGTAAGAAAATTCTTCCTGGCCTTCCGCACCGGCTGTCTCCATATCTGCCATTTCCATTCTGTCTGCTTCAGCTTCCGTCACTGCCTGCTTCTCCAGTTTCAGTTCCTTCACCACGCGCTCCAATGCCTCGATAAGCCCCGGAAATTCTTTTTCCTCCACCGGTTTTCCATGACGCTCAAACAGTTCCACTTCTGTGATCCCGGCAAGCTGATTTGCATAAGAAGCGATCTCAATAGTGTTACGGTAGCTCTTGTTCATCACGATCCTGCGGATATCTTTTCCAAAGATCTTCGGAAGGAATGTGAGTACATCCTGCTGATCCCCGTCCATGGTCTGCTCCCGGTCTCCAAGGATCGTCATCTTACATTTAAAAAGCTTCTGGATGATCAGATACTGGATCCTGGAATAATCCTGCATCTCATCTACGATCAGGTGACGGACACCACTGTCCTCCTGCTGGGTTTCCAACCGGTATTTCAGATACAGGATCGGATACACATCCTCATAACGAAGCTTTCTCTTTTCATACTGTACCTGTGGAAGCGCCGGAAATCCTTCCTGTCTCAGGAAACGGTTGTACAGAACATAAAGGTCTCTCGTCTCGTACATCCGGTAAAAACGGCTCTTCACTGCCTCCCGCTCTTCCTCCGGAAGGTCAAATCCCTTCAGCGTTTCCACCTCATCAATGAAATACTCCGCCACTGCATCCATTCTGGAAAGCAGCGGGATATCCATAAATTTAAAGTAAAAGAGCTCGATGATCTCCTGTTCTTTTTTGACTACACCACGATGTTCCACATCCCGGAAATTCATAAGGCTGTCTTCCAGTTCTACCAGATACCCTTCCATGCGGTCCAGAAAATCCCGGGACTGTTTTTCCTTCAGAAGTTTCTCATCGCACGATCCTGCGATCTGTCGCTCGATCAGATCATAGCGGTCTTCGCAGTCTGACACTGTATTTTTCAGTCTCTTATAGGCAAAAAGATCAAAGCTCATCTCCCGGATATTCTCTTCTCCAAGCTCCGGCAGAATATGGGAAATATAATCCGAGAACACTCCGTTGGGTGAAAGCACCAGCACAGAAGAAGATTTCAGATTTTTCCTGTCATGATAGAGAAGATAGGCGATCCTGTGCAGGGCGATGGATGTCTTGCCGCTTCCTGCAGCTCCCTGGATCACCATGATCCGGTCCGAAGTGTTTCGGATAATGGCATTCTGCTCTTTCTGAATGGTGCGGATAATGTTTTTCAGCTGTACATCTCCGTTACTTCCAAGCTCTGCCTTCAGGATCTCATCATCGATCTTCACATCACTTTCAAACTCATAGATCATTTTTCCACCACGGATCTTATACTGCCACTTGGCAGCAATGTCTCCATGGATTTCCCCCAGAGGTGCCTGATAGGATGCCGGCCCTTTGTCAAAATCATAGAACAGTCCGGACACCGGTGCTCTCCAGTCATAGATCAGTGGAAGGCCACCGTTTTCCTCCGCAAGGTTTGCAATTCCGATATAAAAGATCTCGGGCTCATAGTCGCCCTCATAACAGAAATCTACTCTTCCAAAAAATGGAGAATCCATCATTTTCCGGAACCTGCGGCGCAGCTCGATCTTCTCATTGCTTGCATTGATCTCATGGAGAAGTGCCTGCTGGTTATCAAAGTTCTCATAGCCGTACTGATCCATCTCTGTGTAGTTTTCCCAGTAGTACTCGTGCATCCCTTCGATTTCTTTCTGACCTGCTTCTATGGAATCATTCAGCTGAGTGATCCGGTGACGCAGAGTTTCTGTCACATGTGTAAGATATTCCCGTCCGTTTTTTACTGCTGCCATACGCCTTAATCCACCACTACCGCTGTTCCGCTTGCTGTAACCATCAGCATGCCATTGTCTGCGCCAAGCACCTCATAATCGATATCCACACCGATCACTGCGTTGGCTCCCATTGCTGCCGCGCGCTGCTCCAGCTCTTTCAGTGCCTCTTCTCTGGCTTTCTGAAGCTCTTCCTCATATCCGGCACTTCTTCCGCCGAAAAAATTCCGAAGACCTGCGCCAAGGTCCTTGATAACATTCACTCCTGTGATCACTTCTCCAAATGCGATTCCTTTATATTCACGGATTGCTCTTCCCTCTACCGATGGTGTTGTTGTTATGATCATGGTAAATCCTCCCGTTTCTTTCATTTTTTATAGATACTCCGGAGCCTTTTTTGAAAGCCCTGTTTCAGAGTCCTTACTACAGAATTATACCTGAAAGCGGAACGGATGTATAGAGTAAAAAAGCGAAGCGGACGTTCGGAATCCGCTTCGCTCTTTTTTTATATAATAACACTTTGTCTTTCTATCAGCTTATGCCTGTGCCTCTTTTTTCTCGAACTGACTGTTATAAAGATCCGCATAAAATCCTTTTCGTGCCAGCAGTTCTTCATGATTGCCCTGTTCAATAATATCTCCGTCTTTCATAACCAGGATCAGATCAGCATCCTTAATGGTGGAAAGTCTGTGGGCAATGACAAAGCTGGTTCTGCCCTTCATCAGGTTATCCATGGCCTTCTGGATCTGCATCTCGGTTCTGGTATCTACGGAAGATGTGGCCTCATCCAGGATCAGGATCTTATTGTCCGCCAGGATCGCCCTTGCAATGGTGAGCAGCTGCTTCTGGCCCTGGGAAACGTTGCTGGTCTCCTCATCCAGAACCATCTGATAGCCGCCAGGCTGCTGCATGATAAAGTTGTGGATATGAGCCGCTTTTGCAGCTGCGATCACCTCTTCATCGGTTGCATCCAGTCTTCCGTAACGGATATTTTCCATAATGGTTCCGGAGAACAGCCAGGTATCCTGCAGCACCATTCCAAACATCTCACGGAGATTACTGCGGTTGAAATTACGGACATCATGACCGTCAACCTTGATACTTCCGCCGTTTACATCATAGAAACGCATCAGAAGTTTGACCATGGTTGTCTTTCCGGCACCGGTCGGTCCTACGATAGCGATCTTCTGACCGTCATGCACATCCGCGGAAAAATCATTTACAATGATCTTATCCGGGTTGTAGCCGAATTTTACATGCTCAAACTGTACATTTCCTTCCAGTCCCTCAATAGAATCCGGATTCTCCGGCTGAAGTTCTTCCTCCGGCTCCTCAAGAAATTCAAATACCCGCTCAGAAGCTGCCGCGGAAGACTGCAGAAGGTTTGTAACCTGTGCGATCTGCTGGATCGGCTGTGTAAAGTTACGGATGTACTGGAAAAAGGACTGAATATCTCCAACCTCAATGGTTCCCCTGATGGCAAAAACGCCTCCAAGAAGTGCCACCATCACATAGCCAAGGTTTCCTACAAACTGCATGATCGGCATCATCATTCCGGAAAAGAACTGGGATTTCCATGCAGACTCATAAAGCTTCTGATTATCACGCTCAAATTCTTTGAGCACGTCCTGTTCTTTATTGAACACTCTTACTACATCATGACCACCGAAGTTCTCCTCTACCTGGCCGTTTACTTTTCCAAGATACTCCTGCTGTGCCTGGAAATATTTCTGTGAATGTTTCATCACCTTGTTGATGATAAACATGGAAATCGGCAGGATCAGAAGTGCTGCCAGAGTCATCCACACATTGATGGAAAGCATCATGATAAATACACCGATCAATGTGGTTACGGATGTGATCAGCTGGGTCATACTCTGGTTGATACTCATCTGCAGGGTATCCACATCGTTTGTCACCCTGGAAAGGATCTCACCGTTTGTCCGGCTCTCGAAATAATTCATTGGCAGACGGTTGATCTTCTTTGAGATATCTTTTCGGAGATTGTACGTGACATCATTGGAAATCCCCGTCATGACAAAACCCTGGATCAGGGAAAAGCATGCACTTGCCACATACAATCCCAACGTCCACAGAAGGATCATTCCGATCTTGTCAAAATCAATTCCGCCTGTACCATTTACCTTGGCAACCAGGCCTTTATACAGCTCTGTAGTGGCTTTTCCAAGGATCTTCGGACCTGCAATATTAAAAGCAGTTCCTGCCACTGCAAAGATAAACATCAGGATAAAACGGAATTTATATCTGCCCATATAGCCAAAGAGCTTTTTCATGGAGCCTTTGAAGTCCTTGGCCTTCTCTGTTGGCTGCATTCCGTGTCCGCCCATCGGGCCTCTTCTTCTCTGCTGACTCATGCCAATTCCTCCTCTGATAACTGACTCATAGCAATCTGGCGATATACCTCGCAGGATTTCATCAGCTCCTTATGGCTTCCGATCCCTGCCATATGTCCATCGTCCAGTACAAGGATCTTATCTGCATTTAAGATCGTACTGATACGCTGTGCCACGATAATGGTTGTTGCTTCTTTTGTATGTTCTTTCAGCGCTTTCCGAAGTGTACTGTCTGTTTTGAAATCCAGTGCGGAAAAGCTGTCATCAAAGATAAAGATCTCCGGATCTTTTGCGATAGCTCTGGCAATGGAAAGTCTCTGCTTCTGACCACCGGAAACATTGCTTCCGCCCTGTGCGATCGGAGATCCATAGCCCTCCGGTTTTGTGTCGATAAACTCCGTAGCCTGTGCAACCTCTGCTGCTTTTTTCACCGCGTCTTCTGAGATTTCTGTCTTACCGTAGCGGATATTGGAATCAATGGTTCCTGAGAAAAGCACGCCCTTCTGCGGAACATATCCGATCCTGTCACGGACATCTTTCTGTGTCATTTCCCGGACATCCACACCGTCTACTTTTACAGATCCTTCTGTTGCATCATAGAAACGTGGAATCAGGTTGATCAGCGTACTCTTACCGCTTCCGGTGCTTCCGATGATTGCCACGGTCTCGCCACGTTCTGCCTTAAAGGAAATATCTGTAATAACATTCTCTCCTGCTTCCGGATAAGCAAAACTTACATGATCGAATTCCACTGTACCTTTCACATTCTCAGAAGGCTGTACCGGATTCTCCGGATCATGAACACTTACTTCTGTTTCCAGCACCTCATTGATACGACGTGCAGATACATTTGCTCTTGGAAGCATAATGGACATGGCTGTGATCATCAAAAATGACATGATGATCTGCATTGCATACTGGATAAACGCCATTACATCACCAACCTGCATGCTTCCGCTGTCTACCGCATAAGAACCGCTGTAGATGGTTAGTACGGAAACTGCGTTCATGATCAGCATCATCACCGGCATCATAAATGTCATACAACGGTTTACAAAGAGGTTTGTCTTCGTCAGAGTGATATTTGCATCCTCAAAACGCTCCTCCTCATGTTTTTCACGGCTGAATGCACGGATAACCGGAATACCGGTAAGGATTTCTCTTGTTACCAGGTTCAGCTTATCTACCATGGTCTGCAGGGCTGTAAATTTCGGCATTGCGATCCTGAACAGCATTGCCATAAATGCCATGATCAGTACAATGGCCACCCCAAGGATCCATGTCATGGAGGAATCTCTCTGAAGCACGCGGATCACACCACCGATTCCAAGGATCGGCGCGTAAAGCACGATACGGAACATCATAGCCATTACCTGCTGGATCTGCTGGATATCGTTCGTGCATCGTGTGATCAGGGATGCTGTTGAAAACTTATGGTACTCTCTGCTGGAAAAACCTATGACTTTGTTATAAACCAGTCCACGGAGATCATGTCCCATAGATGCAGCAACTCTGGACGAAAGAAATACCACACATACTGCAGCCATCATAGTGACCAGTGCCATCAGCACCATGCGGATACCTGTTGCTTTCATGTAATCCATCTGTATGGCATCCACATCTTCACCCATAGCTTCATATTCTGCACGAACATAGGAAACACCTGCCTGTGTGATGATGGATTCCTGCATCTTGTCGATCTTTTCTCCGACCTGCTCCTTCACAGCAGCCAGAGCCTCTGCAGGCATCTGAGAAAGAGCCGCCAGTGGATCAGTCCCTTCCGGGATTCCCATTTTTGCAAGAGCTGCCTTTGATTCCTCACTGTCGGACGTCAGAGTAGAAACAATCACCATCGGTTTGCCGAAGATATCGTTGAGTTCTTCTCTGTCTTCTTTGGAGATTTTATCCTTTAATACCAGATCATCTCCCTCTTCCTCATAAAATCCATCCACAGTTTTCGCATCATCCTCTTCCATAAACAGCTTCAGACTGTCCATGGACGTCTTTCTGATCTTCTCAGGAACACTGTCTTCAATACCGTTCTGCTGAATTCCCACATTAATGATATTTGATGTGTAATTCGGCAGAGACAGATCACAGTATGCCTGAAGAAAAAGAAGCGCAATGATGAGTACGATGTAACCTGCAGATCGTTTCAGATATTTCATCAGTTTAATCACGTTTCTGTTCCTTCCTTTCTGTCATGTCCTCCGGCTGAAGCTTTTCTATGGCTTCCTCCGGCTGGATCTTTTCGATATTTACAAGGATCTGCTCCAGAAATCTCCGAAGCAGGCACTGTTCCGCCTCACTGAAGCCTTCCATCATCACAGCCTCATTTTTATGGATCCGTTCCAGTGCTTTTGCCTTGATTTCCTTTCCCTTTTCTGTCATGTAGATCCTGGTCACACGCTGGTCCTTTTCATCCGGTTTCTTATAAAGAAAACCTGCTTTCTCCAGTCTCTGTATCGATACATTTACCGTAGGCGGCTTGATATGCAGGATCTTTGCCAGCTCCCTCTGACTTAAGCCATCCTTCTTGGCAACAAGTCCCAGAACCGGGATCTGTCCCGGATAAATGCCAAGTTCCTGCATCTGTCCAAAACATTTCGTCATAAAGTGACGGTCCACCTTCATAAACAGAGATAAAAAACTGCTCTGCTTCTCTTTCTCATCGTCCTCCTCACAAAACACTCTGTCACTCCCTTCCTCCATCAGAACTTCTGCTTTTTATTTCTTATCTTTCAGGCAGAAGTATCTTTTTTGATTAGTCGGCTAACTATATATAATATATATCTGCACAAAAAATGCAACTGGTTTTTGTGAATTTTACACTTTTTTAAGATTTATAGTTTCTTTTATCACCAATTAAAATCTGTCAATTGATTTGCCAAGCTAATTTATTTTCTTCTGTTTTTCCTATTTTTCGCATAAAAATACCCGCTTCGGAATTGTACTATCCGAAACGGGTGCTTCTTTCTGTTCTCTATATATTGTAAAACAATGAATCCACTTTTCTCTGAAATTCTTCAAATTTTCCAATGTATTCGTCAACTATGATATGACAGTATTTTTTCACAATAACTCCGTCATAATCATGTGCCAGCTGATTACGGACTTTCAGCATATCCATCCATTCATCGCCCTGGATCAGCTCTGCCTTAAACGACTCTCTCAAAACTTCTCTTGGTGATCCTGCAACAAAACCGGTGATCGCATAATACTGAACCAGAATATCTTTCATTACTTTCCAGGCAAGATCAAAGGTAATGCTGAATTTCGCACTTGTACCACTTAATACAAAGGAATCTTCCATATCACGTTGTCTCGCCTCAGTTAATGAAGCAAGAGAATTTTTAAAGGATTCATACCTCTTCGTAAATTTTTCGTCCATACTGCTCTATATCCTCCAACAGCAACTGATTTTCACAGGTGTCCAGATCTACCAGATCTATCGTATATAAAGTCGGGATATCCTCGATCTCTTCCTGAAGTTTTTCCATATCAGAAACCCCGCATACAGCAATATCTATATCACTTCTATCCCTCGCAGTCCCCTTAGCTCTGGAACCGAAAAGAATTACCCTTGAAGCTCCATTTCTCCTGCATATCTCTGTTATCTTCTGAAAAACTTCTTCTAATATCATCGTCACCTTTTCCTGTTCCTGATTTTTTATACAAACTGATTCACAGCCGGATCATAAGCATAATCGATCATATCGAGCTTATCTTCCAGTTCTTTTCTGTCAAGCCCTCTGTCCTCGCAGAAAGCGTCCAGGGATCTGTAAAAATCCCTCAGCTGTGTATTTACGTAACTTAAAAGCATTACCGGGTCCTTTGGTATCATAATCTGTTTCCATCCTTTTTATCTGATATTTATAAATCATTTTATTATTTTCTGACAGCCTGAAAGCCGCCACTTATGAAGTATCAGATTTACTATCTTACCAAATTTTCCTTTTGTCAAGAGCCAGGACGAAAAATCTCTTCAGGATCTTTTATTTCTTTAATATTTGATAAACTGGCGCGCCCTCGCACTGTTCGGGCTTTCGCACTCCGAGGATTTCCGCAATGGTAGGCGCCACATCCACCTGCCGGATCACTCTGTCCGTGATCGTTCCTTCTTTAATATCCTCCCCTGCTGCCAGAAAAACAGGAGTAACTGACGTCTGTGCATATCCTTCGGCAGTCGATAATCCATCTCCATGAAGCCGGTTAAAACCTTCATTGATCGTAAAAACAATATCGCCGCACTCTGCACCGCCAAGTCCCAGCACAACACTGTCCTTATTTCGCATGGCAATTCCCACCACACGCTTTCCAGTTGCCTGATCCCTGTAAGAATAGAGATCCGAAATGATCTGTTCCTCCAGATCATACTTGTCCTTCTCCTCTACAATTCCGTATTTATCTCTTCCTTTCAGATTGATATAAATATAATTGCTTCGTATCTGAATCGCTCTGGTCTTCTCCCAGTCGATCTCATCCACCGGATTTCCGTCCGCATCCTTCTTTCTCACAGTATATCCAAGCTCTTCCATTACCCCCAGATTCAGTCCTCCATATTCACCCAGGATCGGTGGAACATTCTCGCCCACCAGAAGTCCATGATCCGACACAATAAAAATATCCCAGCCATTGTCCAGATATTCATAAAATTCCCCCAGATACTCATCTGTCTGTTCATAAACTTTCTCGATCAGTTTCTGATAGAACTTTTCATCAGTATGTTTCCATGGTTCCAGAGTTTTTGCCAGATGCCAGAACTGATGTCCAGCACAATCCACATTATGAAGATGGGAAAAAATAATCTTATAATCCTCCCTGTCGATCAGATACTTTAAGCTGTCTGCCTGCCACTTATTATAAATTTCCCAGGAGGGCAGAAAGATTTCTTCCGCCAGTTCTTCATCCTCGCCACCGATCAGGCTGACCGGCGGTACCGGTCCAACATTCTCTGTCACATTTTTGTACAGACTTTTGGGCTGCCATAACGTATCATTTTCCACATCCAGTGCATTGCTGACCCACAGTTTTACCCTGGCTCCATCCGGAGTAAGTGTAAGAAGTTTCCAGGAACGGCAGGCTTTTTTTGTTCTTCCATTCTTTACCGCATCGTCCACGATCCCACTCTTCATTTCTCCGGCCTTCAGTTCCACAAGAAATCTTTCTGTTGCTTTGCTCTCGTAGATCTGCACTCTGTCATATATTCCGGCTTCTCCTTTCAGGATCAGCGCCGGTCTTTTTATTTCTCCCTTGCAGAGAATAACTGTAAATTCCAACGCATTCTCAGGTGCCTGCTTCCACCCTTCTGCCGGTACAACAGGCGAAGATACCATATCATAGGCAACCTTTGCCCCGATCATCATCTCCGTATCATCCAGGTCATGGACATATGTACGGATTTCTTTTCCTTCCCGTGCTTCATCGCCCCACCACAGTTCCATCATCTCATCGTCTTCATCACCGGCCTGCAGTGCGGAAAGATCATCGATCACACATCCAACGCCCTGTTTTCGCTCCACCTTTGGAAGATACTCCGCTTTTTTTATTCTTGTAGATGCGATCACCACCTTCTCCCAGTCCATCTGGGCAATTCCCATATTTACGGAACCTGGCTGGGTTCCATCTACCACATGGAGATTTTCACTTTTCAGGGACGGCGGCCATGAAGAACCCGGCCAGTGCCATACCAGTGTCTTTTTTCCTTCTTTCGCAGTTACATTCCACAGTTGCTCTGCCTTGCAGAATCTGGAGTCCATATTATAGACTACAGCATCCAGAGAATCCGGAGACTGTCTCCAGTAACAGGTGATTCCGTGGGTTCCCGGATAAGCTCCGGTTGCTAGTGTTGTCCAGCAGGGCGGAGTGATCGTCGGGATTGCTCCCAGCATATCCAGTCCTGTTCTTGCAGCTCCCCTCTCAAGGTATTTTTTTATATTTGGAAGTTTTCCCTCATCCAGAAATTTCTTTGTGATCCTGAAATCCATTCCGTCGATTCCAAGCACCAGTACCTTTTTATCCCTGCTCATTTTTATGCCTTCTTTCTAGCCGAATTGAATCAGTTTTTCTGCTTTTTTCTCTTCGTCATTCTGGATCTGTCCGATCAGCTTCTGGCGAATCTTCCAGTATTCCTTTGTCTGTCTCAACTGCTCATAATCTATATTTTCATATTTGTTCAAAGGATTTTTATAATCTGAAACGATCCGTCCCGGATTTCCCTGCATTACGACCAGGCGCTTTCCGAGCAGCAATGCCTCATCCACATCATGGGTGATAAACAGAAACGTGCTTCCTGTTTCCTCCCATATTTTCCGTATATGCTCCTGCATTTTTTCCCTTGTCAGCGCATCAAGGGCACTGAACGGCTCATCCAGCAAAACAAACTCCGGCTCTGTTGCCAGCGTTCTTGCAATGGCAGCTCTCTGCTGCATACCACCTGAGAGCTGGTGAGGAAGCTTATCTTTTGCCTCTGTAAGTTCTACAATTTCCAGATAGTGTTCCACCTGATTCTTTTGTAAGCAGCTCTCCATTTGGTGATTCCCAGTATCCTAATGTAATCTTTTTCGGTGTATCATTATCTTTTGCCTGTACTTCTTTGAAATTTCCTCCCGCAAACACAGATGTTATAACCAGTGCTGCAGCTGCCGTCGCAGTTAAAATTCTTTTTATTTTCATATTTTTTCTCCTTTGTCTTTATATTGTTTCCTGCCACGGCATTGCTTTTCGAATCAGAAGCTTGAGTCCGCCGTCAATCAGCAGTGCAATTCCTCCCATAATAAAAATCCCTGCATAGACCGTTGCGTACTGGATATATTTGCTGGCATCCAGCACCATCCACGCAAGTCCAGATGCAGATGCGATCATTTCCGCTGCCACCAGCGTTGCATAGGAAACACCAACAGCTGTACGAAGTCCGGTAAGGATATCCGGCAGAACGGATGGAAGGATCACATCCCGGAAGATCACGAAATTTCCTGCTCCCAGGGATCTTGCTCCATTGATCCGGTCCTGCGGCACCTTCTGAACTCCAAACACGATCTGAATAAATAATGGAGCAAATCCGCTGAGAAACAGAAGCATGATCTTTGACCCATCGCCGATTCCCATCCAAAGTACGATCAGCGTATTATAAGCCAACGGCGGCAGTGCCCGGTAAAACTGGATAAAAGGATCTACCGCTGCCAGGATCTTACGGTTCATTCCACATGCGATCCCAAGAGCTGTTCCTACGATAAACACCAGCAGCATCGCAATTCCAAGTCGTCTCATGCTTGCAGCTATATGGTACATAAGGGGATAGCCTTTATAGCCGTTTTCCCACAGATTTCGGAAAGCATCCAGCACATCTTTTACCGATGGAATAAAAGTAGGATTAAAACAGTTCAGCGCACTTCCCACAATCCACACTCCCAGTACTGCTGCTACGGAAAACACTGAAACTTTCATGTAATTCTTCTTCATTGCTTTTCACATCCTTTTCTCTGATCTGTCTCCGATTATAGTTTCCCATATATTTTTCCTCAATAAAGGATTCAGAAATCGTTATCAGTTTTCAGACTGTTCGGAACTGTTTTCCAGGATTTTTCATGTAAAATCTGCCTCTTTTTCAGAGTTTTTCAGGATTTTGTGAAATCGTACTCATTCAGACTACATCCTAATTTTCAGGCATTTTACATCCATTACTATCCATTTTTACATAAAAAAAGAACTGCCCGATCCTGATCTTCATCCTGAAACGGATTTTTCATCAGAACCGACAGTTCTTTTCACGGTCAATCTATCTTAATTTTATGGAGTTATTTTTATTTTGTGCTGACAGTAAACTCTCCGTCTTTCACATCCAGCACAATGGTATCTCCGGCATGTACATCACCGGAAAGGATCTTCTTAGCTGTCAGTGTCTCCACATAATTCTGGAGATAACGTTTCAGCGGACGCGCACCGTAAACCGGATCATAACCATTGTCCACTACCATCTGTTTGGCAGCATCTGTAAGCTCCAGGGAAAGTTCCTGGTCAGCCAGACGGTCACTGAGTTCCTTTACCATCAGATCAACGATCTTGCCAATGTTATTCTTGGTCAGTGGCTTGAACATGATGATCTCATCCAGACGGTTCAGAAACTCCGGACGGAAATGTCCACGGAGATCTCCCATAACCTGCTCCTGTGCTTCCGGTTTGATATCTCCTTTCTCGTCGATACCGTCAAGAAGATACGGAGAACCAATGTTGGAAGTCATGATCAGAATGGTATTCTTGAAGTCAACAGTACGTCCCTGAGAATCTGTGATACGTCCATCATCCAGTACCTGCAGAAGCACATTGAATACATCCGGGTGAGCCTTCTCGATCTCATCGAAAAGAACAACACTGTACGGTTTTCTTCGAACAGCCTCTGTCAGCTGACCGCCTTCCTCATATCCGACATATCCTGGAGGCGCTCCGATCAGACGGGACACGGAATATTTCTCCATGTACTCACTCATATCGATACGTACCATATTCTGCTCATCATCAAACAGTGTGGCAGCCAGAGTTTTGGCAAGCTCTGTTTTACCAACACCGGTTGGTCCAAGGAACAGGAAGGAACCGATGGGCTTGGTCGGATCTTTGATTCCTGCTTTGGAACGGAGGATCGCATCTGTTACAAGTCGTACACCTTCATCCTGTCCTACTACACGTTTATGAAGCTCATCTTCAAGACCGAGAAGTTTGGTTCTCTCACCTTCCGTCAGCTTGGTTACCGGAATACCGGTCCATCTGGAAATGATACGGGCGATCTCATCATCTGTAACAGCCTCATGTACCAGGCTTCTGTCACTCTCTTTAACCTGTTTCTCCTCAATCTCCAGCTGCTGCTGAAGCTTCGGCAGCTCGCCGTACTGCAGCTCTGCTGCTTTCTCCAGATCGTAGTTCTGTTTCGCCTTCTGGATCTGTTTATTGATATCCTCGATCTGCTCACGTAATTTCTGAAGCTTCTCTACGGAATGTTTTTCATTGTCCCACTGTGCTTTCTGGGTATTAAAAGCATCTCTCATTTCTGCCAGTTCCTTCTGCAGTTCTGCCAGACGCTCTTTGCTTAAGTTATCTGTCTCTTTTTTCAGGGCAGATTCCTCGATCTCCAGCTGCATGATCTTACGTCTCTGCTCATCCAGCTCTGTCGGCATGGAATCCAGTTCTGTCTTGATCAGCGCACATGCCTCATCAACAAGGTCGATGGCTTTATCCGGAAGAAAACGGTCTGTAATGTATCTGTGTGAAAGTGTGGCAGCTGCAACCAGGGCGCTGTCTGTGATTTTAACGCCGTGGAATACTTCATATCTCTCTTTCAATCCACGAAGGATAGAAATGGTATCTTCTACGGTCGGCTCATCTACCATAACCGGCTGGAAACGACGGGCAAGTGCCGCATCTTTTTCAATATACTGACGGTACTCATCCAGAGTTGTGGCACCGATACAGTGCAGCTCACCTCTGGCAAGCATAGGCTTCAGCATATTTCCTGCATCCATGGCACCATCTGTCTTACCGGCACCGACGATCAGATGAAGCTCATCGATGAACAGAATGATCTGTCCTTCGCTCTTCTTCACTTCCTCAAGTACTGCTTTCAGACGTTCCTCAAACTCACCACGGTACTTGGCACCTGCAACCAGTGCGCCCATATCCAGAGCAAAAATCTTCTTGTTCTTCAGGCCTTCCGGTACATCTCCGGCTACAATACGCTGTGCCAGTCCCTCGATGGCTGCTGTTTTACCAACACCAGGCTCACCGATGAGAACCGGATTGTTCTTGGTCTTACGGGAAAGGATACGGATAATATTCCGGATCTCCGCATCACGGCCGATCACCGGGTCCAGCTTCTGATTCTTAGCTTTCTCCACAAGATCCTCGCCGTATTTATTCAGCGTATCATAAGTTGCCTCCGGGTTGTCACTGACAACTCTCTGGTTTCCTCTGACTGTAGACAATGCCTGGAGAAAACGCTCTCTGGTGATTCCAAACTCATTGAATATCTTCTTCATGCTCGGGCTTGGATTACTCAGCATGGAAAGAAACAGATGCTCAACAGAGACATACTCATCTCCCATAGCCTTCGCTTCATCCTCAGCACTGACCAGCGCTTTGTTCAGATACTGACCAAAGTGAAGCTGTCCACCGGAAACTTTAACCTTAGCATCCAATGCTTTCTTCACTGTGTCAATAAAATATTCCTTCTGGATCTCCATCTTCTCGATCAGTTTGAGAATCAGGCTGTCCTCCTGTGTCAGCAAAGCATACAGAAGGTGTTCCTCCTCGATCTCCTGATTGCCATATTCATAAGCAACCTTCTCAAGATCCTGGACAGCCTGCATGGATTTCTGTGTAAATTTACTGATATTCATAGGCTTTCCTCCTATTCTATGAAAAGCACTTCCAATACTCTCATATCGGAAATGCTGTGGTTTTTTCTTGTTCTAGGAGAAATATAACACTATTTGTTAGCACTGTCAAGAGGTGAGTGCTAATTATTTTGTGAAGAATTTGTGAAGCCTTGATTTTACGGGCTTCACAGGGATTTTTCACTTGCTTTCGCACTCGATTTTCTTGATTTGACCACATTTTTACGACAAATTCTTGAAAAAATATATTCGTCTGATTTTCTTACCACATTTTACGACAACGACTTCTGGTTTATACCACAGCAGGTATGGTTTCCGGCAGATTCATTTTAGACATCTCGTTTTCCACGTGAGACTTCTCTGCAATATGATTGTAGACATTCATTGTAATCTGTGCATCTGAATGTCCCATCACATATTGCATGACCTTTGGATTGACGTTGTTTTCACCCAATCTGGTACATCCCGTATGACGAAGGGTATGCGATGAAATAGGAGGCATCAGCTCCGGCTCTCGCTTCTCTTCTTCTGCCAGTTTGGTTTCTTTCTTATTATAGGCATTGACAATATTTTTCAGAAAGCTGTTCACTCCCGCCGGCATGATCGGACGTCCATGCTTTGTATTGAAGATGAATCCACTACGTCCACCGATCTCCACATTACTCTGTAAACCAAGCATCAGGTTCAGCTCTCTCTGTTTACGGAACGCGTCATATACCATCTGTGTCATAGGAATATCTCTGATTCCTGCATCCGTTTTGGTTTCTGAATCATGGAAACAATATCCTTCATCACCTTCATAATACACAAGCTGTCCACCTACATGGATCTCCCGGTTCTTCATATCCACATCTGACCAGGTTAAGCCGATGGTTTCACTCACTCTCAGGCAAGCCCCAAACATAACCTGCATCATTGGAAGATGAGGCTTATACACATTACTCTGTTCAACAAACTTCAGAAGTTTTTCCTGCTGTTCCAGTGTCAGTGCTTCTTTCTCCTTTGCCGGAGCCCCATAATCTCCAAGTGTTCCAGTTACCGGATTCTTACGGATAATCCCGTCTTCCACTGCCAGTTCAAAACTGGGATTCAATAAACCATAAAGACCTTTGATCGTACTGTGTGCCAGTCCTTCATCTGACAATGCGGAAAAGAATGTCCTTACGTGAGATGTCTTAAAATCCACAACAC
Source organism: Blautia sp. MCC269 (assembly GCF_018785655.1). NCBI lineage: Bacteria > Bacillati > Bacillota > Clostridia > Lachnospirales > Lachnospiraceae > Blautia > Blautia sp. MCC269. The sequence continues at coordinate 101,299 of NZ_WQQE01000063.1, forward strand.
GAATGTTTCCCAAAGTATTTCGTATCCGGTAATCCCACATACGGATATAATTCTTTTTCGTTCTTTCCTTGATATTCTTTGTTGCCATGTATCGCTCAAACAACGTATTTACGGTCAGCTTCTTGACTGATGCATCTGTAATAAGCAGATCATCCATATCCTTATTAATCCTCTTTTCCATTTCTCGCAGACTCGCCAGATCAGCTGCATAAACCGAATTACGTTTTCCGGTAATTTCATCCTTGTAGCGATACTCATAACGTCCATCCGGGCGCTGGTATTCACCTGTTTTTAAATTTCTGCCTTTATTATCTTTTCTTGCCATATCAATCATTCCTTTCACTTCATTTTTCGTTATTCGGAATGATTTTTGTCCTGTCGGTATCAGTCATATACTGTCTGATATCTGCTCACAGATTAACATAATATTTTATGATTTCCAAGGGTAAATTCCTGCAAAATGCTAATTTTTATTTGCCTATTTTACAGTAATTTTTCCCTTTTTTACTTTTCATTCCGAAGGAAAGCTGTTGTATTTTATCTTCTCATCTTTCATTACACTGCCATTGCATCAAGATATTTTTTTATCTTATCCACGTTATAAAGAACTCGTCTTCCAACAATCACTCTTGCTTCTGCATAATCTGCAATTTTCTTTGCAGTTACTTCTCCGCAGGATAACATTGCCATTAATCCTTCAATATCTACCGTCAGACGGTTCTCAGCCTTATACTCTGTTGTTTTTCTCATGATGCACATACCTCCTTTCCTCCGTATTCTTCTGCATCACCTCCCAGACAGCGGTTATGCCCGTTGTCAGTACATTCTACTTTTTGATTGCATTTTTCGATGATTTTCCATTCTGTTCGGCGTGTTGGCTTCCGTTCGTATAGGCGGCGTCAACGTTACAGTTGACCTCTATCAGAATTTTTCTGAATGCTGGCAGCTCCTTCTCGAGCATACCAGCCGTTGCCGGAGTATCTTCGATTTCCACATACTACTCTCTGGTACAGCGGTGGAACTCTGTGTTGTCCTTTCATCCCCTAAGGGTACCTATACAGCTCATTTAATTTTCAATGTGCGTAAAAGATCTTGACTTCCTATTCAAAACCTTCTTCTACTAATCACACGTGGCAGAGGCGATAAGGTCATATTTTTCATAAAAAAATTTGATTTTTTTATCTCCACCTTGTTTATTCGCTTTTATGCGAATATTGATTATGCTGTCATTATATTTCGCTTCAATGTTAATGTCAAGTATTTTATTCGCTTATTTGCGAATCTTTCTGTTTACATTCTGAGATTTTGATAGTAAAATGGAATTATCAAATAGAAAGCAGGAAATCTGATATGACGATTGGTGATAAAATAAAAAAAATCCGGACATTCCGGAATATGACACAGGCTGAACTCGGTGCTGCTCTTGGCTGGGGCGATAAAGGGGCAAACCGCCTTGCCCAATACGAAACCAACTACCGGGTTCCCCGTAAAGATCTGGTTACTGAAATGGCTAAGATTTTGGATGTGAATCCACTGACACTGCATGAACCAACTACGATGAATGCTTCTGAACTGATGGAAATCCTGTTCTGGATTGACGAATTTAATCCGGGCATGATCAATCTTTTTCAACTAGAAACTTATCCAGGCGAAAAATCAAATTCCAGTGACGATACAGCTATCCGCTATCATAATTCCGACAGCTGGCCTGCTCATCCACCTGTTGGCATGTGGTTTAATTATGGGATTCTTAATGATTTTTTGAAAGAATGGACAATTAGAAAAGAAGAACTGAAATCCGGCGAGATTACCCAAGATGAATATTTTGAATGGAAAATTAACTGGCCTCAGACATGTGATGACTGCGGTAAACGGGAACCGTCAAAGCAGTGGAGAAATTTATATAAATAATTCAAAGACCGAAACTCTCCATCTTGCTTTGAATTTCGGTCTTCTTAAAACTCATTCATAACAGGTCAGTACTTTCACGGTTGCTATAAATGTTGCTCTTTCATATGATTTCTACAAACGTCTTATAGAAATCATATGTCTTTCCGTTTTCCTGAGCACAGAGCAAAAAGCGGCTGATGATTGCACCGGTACGGTGTGATTCCTGAATATGCGATAAGTGTTCGTGCAGGTTATTAGGAAACCCCTCTGTCACTTCTTCCCTCAGCAAAAAAGTTACATACCGATCTGCCTTTTTTTGCCAAAGAATACTGGATTTTGGAAATAAGGAACTCATTTCCGCTGGTATAGTAAGCCCACGTTGTTCCTGTGGAAGTGTTTGCGTATGCTGCACCCGTGAATAAAGATACGGATTTTCAATATACCGACGCAGCTTGTCCCTTTCAATCAAGTCAAAAGATACAATGCAACAGTTACCTCTGCTATCCTTTGTTAATAACGCTTTTACTTCCCACATATGTCAACAGGAAATAACTTCCATATACGAACACAATAAATATTGATGTTACAAGGATCGTGGATGCTACATTCATATCTCCAAACACCTTAATAACTTCACGGCTTGCCACCGTCAAGCCGACGACTGAATGAATCACAGCCAGTAAAAGTGGAAGCAGATAATAGCTGAGAATTTGTATAAACAGTGCACGATTCAGTTCCCGGTGTTCTACACCCAGTTTTTTTAGGAGCTTGTATCGTTCTACATTGTCAGTGGCTTCGGAGAGCTGCTGAATAGCAAGGATTGCTGCACAGGCTATCATAAATACAATACCAAGGTAAATTGCCAGAAATGCTATGATTGCCTTTGTAGTGACCGAGGATTCATATGCCTGCTGCTTTCCTACATAATAGGCAAAGGCACATTCTCTTTTGCTCTTTTTCTGATAATTATCCAGCAATGTATCAAATTCTTTTGCTGCGTCTTCACTCACGCACTGTACATTCCATATCATCGTATCGACATTCATATTTTTCATCCATGTATCTGCGACTACAAATATGATTTGGCCCATGTCACTATTTGACATGGTAAATTCTTCAGCTTCATTCACCGGAGAAAGTACATTTTCCTCAATAGTAAGATTGATACTTTTATCATGAAATTGTTCTGCAAGTCCACGAACATTTTCTTTATTATATAAAATTCTATAATTGTTTTCTAATAAATCAACGCTGTCCATACCTTGTAGTTTACGCATGCCATTATAATCTGACAGGCTTACAAATGTCAGAGGACTATCTCCATATCCATAAGCAGACAATGTTTCTGGTATCTCAACATCGTAATCCTTATAATATGCCTTTCCCTCTGCCATGATCCCTTCCATACATCAACGCCGAGTACGAGGAAAAGCTGGAGGAAATCAAAACATCCCACACCTACGACGTGCTGGAGATGTCCGGCAGCCGGGCGGTTTGGAAAGAGGTGCTTGCGGTGTATGCCGTCAAGATCACCACCGACCCGGACGCTGCCCAGGAAGTGGCCACCATGGACGATTCCAAAAAGCAGCTCTTAAAGGATATTTTCTGGCAGATGAATGAAATCTCATCCAGCACCTCTACCCAGACGGAAACCATCATTGAAACCTCAGACGATGGGAACGGGAACATCGTAGAAACGGAAGTCACCGTCACCCGCACCTATCTGTATATCACCGTCAGCCACAAGACGGCGGAGGAAATGGCCGATCAGTTCAGCTTTCACGAAGATCAGCGGGAACAGATGGCGGAGCTTCTGGCCGATGAGAACAATTCCCTCTGGAGCCAGGTGCTTTACGGCATTACCGGAGGCGACGGCGAGATCGTCACCGTGGCGCTCTCTCAGGTGGGGAACACAGGCGGTGCGCCCTATTGGAGCTGGTACGGCTTTGGCAGCCGTGTGGAATGGTGCGCCTGCTTTGTGAGCTGGTGTGCCAATGAGTGCGGCTATATCGACGCTGGTGTTATTCCAAAGTTTGCAGCCTGTGCGTCCCAAGGCGTCCCGTGGTTTAAGGAGCGCGGGCTGTGGCAGGATAACAGCTATGAGCCGCGCCCCGGCGACATCATCTTTTTCGACTGGGATGATGGAGGCCAGGACGGTTCTTCCGACCATGTGGGGATTGTGGAGAAGGTGGAGAATGGCCGCGTCTACACGGTGGAGGGCAACTCTGGCGACTCTGTGCGTCAGAACAGCTACCCCGTGGGATACTATGAGATTTACGGGTATGGCACACCCGCCTATTAACAGCCCCAAAAAAGAAGAAGCCCAGCCGCGCAGGCGGCTGGGTACATAATGATAATAACAAAAGCATCGTCCCCTTGACAGCAAGACAAAAATATGCTATCCTAACTTTTGTTTGATAATTGGATTATCTTAAATAAAGTAATTATCCGAGAAGGGAGGAAATATTTTGAGTTACTGTTCCGACTTGACAAGAGAGCGAATTATGGAATGTGCGAAAGTGGAATTCCTAAAAAAAGGCTTTCAGGCAACGCAGCTTAAAGATATTGTTACCGCTGCAAAGGTTACAACAGGTGCAATATATCGACATTTTAAGGATAAAGAAGCGTTGTTTTTTGCCTTAATCGAAGATGTTTACCATTATACATTAGATTTTCTGGATAATGCAGAACCTTACGATAAAGTTGGAATTAGAGAAGCTATTGAGAGGGATTCTGTTGAAGCGTCATATGTTCAGGCAATGACATATGTCAACTATATGTACGAGCATTTGGAGGAATTTCAACTCTTGCTGAAATGCAGCAAAGGTTCTCGCGTCGAAAACTTTATAGAAGAAATTACAATTCAATATACGAAACAGAATGCCCTATTTGTAAAGGCGGCATATGAAGCGGGATATGCGAAATGTCTGCCAAACGATATAGAAATACACATTTTGACGCATGGATATATTACTGCACTATGTGAGTGTATTTTGCACGATGTTCCTTATGAAAAGGCGGAGGATTATGTAAAAAACATCATAAAATTCCAGCACTATGGCTGGTATGGTGTATTAGGGCTTCCGCTAAAATAAGTGGCTTTTGCCATTTATTTTTTGCCAAATAGTTAGTTTTTGCTAACCTATTTAAGGAGGATTTTTTTATGAAGAAAAAAACGAAACCTGGAGCAATTCAGCAATTGTTGAGTTATGCAGGAAATAATAAAAAGCAACTATATCTTTCAACCTTTCTTGCAACGCTGGGCGAACTATTCGGGATGGCCCCCTTTATTACAGTGTCATTATTAGTCGCGGAACTATTTAACAAAACAGCTACTATTCAAAATGTATGTATCTTGTTTGCAGTCGCTTTGGGCGGGCAAATATTAAAACTGTGGCTTACATATCAATCCTCTTTTATGTCGCATAAGGCTACATATAAAATATTGAAAAATATCCGTAGCAAAATCGCAGATAAAATGCTTCGGGTTCCAATGGGCATCATGTTGGATACGCCGACCGGAAATTTCAAAAATTTGATGGCAGATACAGTTTCAAAATTAGAGGATTCGATGGCTCATTTTATGCCTGAAATAACCTCTAATGTAGTGGCTCCCCTATGCTGTATACTACTGGTATTTATTCTTGACTGGCGCATGGGATTAGCTGCATTGATTACAATTCCCCTCGGACTTTTGGGTTACATTGGAATGATGAACGATTATGTGAATAAAAGTACCACTTATATGAAATCACAAAATGCGATGAACAGTACGCTGGTTGAGTATGTAAATGGTATAGAGGTTATTAAGGCATTTAATCAAGGAAGTGCTTCTTATAGTAAATTTACAGGTGCAATTAACTTCTTCCATGACAGTACTCTGGCATGGTGGAAGCAGAGTTGGCTTTGGTCAGCAGTCATTCAGGCTGTAATGCCGACAACATTGTTGGGAACGCTTCCGATTGGCGCATGGCTTTATATGACTGGAACATTACCATTATCAGATTTTATCACTTGCATTATCCTTCCTATTGGATTTATTGCCCCGCTTATGCGAGTAGGAAAATATTCTGAACAATTTAATATGGTGAAAGCCTGCCTCGATCAAATACGGGATTTTATTGAAAAACCGGAACTGAAACGTCCAGAAAAAAATGTTGCACTGGATGAAACAGCCTATCGCTTTGAAAATGTTTCTTTCGCTTATAACGAGACGGAAGTTCTGAAGAATGTATCCTTTGAAATCAAACCAGGTACTGTTTCAGCAATTGTCGGCCCTTCCGGTTCCGGAAAATCAACGATTGCAAAACTCATGGCTGGTTTTTGGGACGCCACAAAAGGAAAAGTTATTTTTGGCGGAAAGAATATTAAAGAGATTCCTTTCGCACAGTTGATGGGTGAAGTCAGTTATGTTGCACAGGACAATTTTCTGTTCGATGAAAGTATCCGTGAAAACATCCGGCTCGGAAAACCGGATGCGACAGACGATGAGGTGGTAGCTGCTGCAAAAGCTGCCTGCTGTCATGAGTTTATTGTAAAGTTGGAAAACGGATATGATACAAATGCCGGAGACGCAGGAGGAAAACTTTCTGGCGGAGAACGTCAGCGAATTACTATCGCAAGGGCAATTCTAAAAAATGCAAGAGTAATTATTCTTGATGAGGCCACGGCCTATGCTGATCCAGAAAATGAGTATCTCATTCAAAACGCTATCAGTAAACTTGTAAAAGGAAAAACCCTCATCGTAGTAGCTCATCGTCTTGCGACCATCCAGAAGGCTGATCAAATCCTTGTGGTGGAAAATGGAAAGATTGTTGGCTGCGGCAGGCAGGAAGAGCTTTTATCAGAATGCCCACTTTATCAAAGATTATGGAGTGATTATGTGAGTTCAGCTGATCAAGTGGAAGGAGGGACATTTTAATATGTTTTCAATTATAAAAAGGATTTTACGGTTATCTGGGAAATATCGTCCCCGTGTAATTGCCGGACTGATCTTCAATGCTCTGAAATCCTGCTGCGCTGCCTTTGTATTTTTTGCTGTGCTATTGGTAATGTTGAATATCGAACACTTAACAGAGACTGTCATTTTACAGGCATTTGGAATTGTTGCACTTAGTGTTTTGGGCCGCTTTTTGTTTCAGTACCTAAGCGATGTGCTAATGAGTGCGTCTGGATATGAGATTTTCCGGGAAAAGCGTCTTGAGATTGGAAATCAGCTCAAAAGGGCACCAATGGGCTATTTTACAGAAAATAATCTCGGCACCGTACAAACAGTATTGACAACAACAATTTCCGATCTGGAAGGGAATTGTATGCTTGCACTAACATTTTTGGTGGGAGGTTTTGTACAGGCGCTTGCCATGACGCTAATGTTGGGTATATTTTGCTGGCAGATTGGGTTTTTGGCTTTAACAGGAATTTTAGCGGGAATTCTTGTACTGGGCCAGATAAAAAAGCGGGCCGGCGCGCATACGGAAGATATGCAAAATGCTCAGGAATTGTTGGTGGGAAGTGCATTAGAATACATAAAAGGCATTTCTGTTCTGCGCATATTCGGAAAAGGCAAAGAAGGAAAAGGAAAAGTGGATCAAGCCTTTGAAAATAAGTGTCGCAGCGATATAGCGGTTACAATTTCTACTGCCGGAATTATGAAGCTGTATGAAGCCGTATTTAAGATTACAAGTTGCCTGTTATTTTTATTGTCAGCTTTGCTCTATTTGTGGGGAGTTATCACATTGCCCTATTGCCTTTTATTTATCATCTGTGCATTTTTAATGTTCATGGAATTGGAATTGATGAATGACGGGGCCTTTTTGAGTAAAATGCTCGCTACGCAGTTGGATCGGCTGGATTTCATCTCAGATATACCGGTTTTAGATGGAGACGGAAAGGATATTGTCCTGAAATCATATGAGATTGAACTGAAAGATGTTATTTTCGCTTATGACAGCCGTCCGGTTTTAGATGGAATCACCTTGAAAATCCCACAGAACTCTACTTGTGCTATCGTTGGGCCGTCAGGTTCAGGGAAAACAACTTTGTGTAATATGATTGCAAGATTTTGGGACGTAAATTCTGGAAGTGTTAAAATTGGAGGACACGATGTAAAAGAATTTACTTGTGATAGCCTTTTATCATATGTAAGTATGGTATTCCAAAAGGTGTATCTGTTTAATGATACGATTGAAAATAACATCAAATTCGGAAAACCTAACGCGACCCATGCGGAGGTGGTAGAGGCCGCTAAAAGGGCCCGCTGCCATGATTTTATAGAGGCGCTCCCGCAAGGCTATGAAACAATGATAGGAGAAGCAGGTTCCACTTTGTCTGGGGGAGAAAAACAGAGAATTTCAATAGCAAGGGCGATATTGAAAGACGCGCCCATCGTTATTTTGGATGAAGCGACATCCAGCGTAGACCCGGAAAATGAAAAAGCTCTTTTGGACGCAATTTTTGAATTGACGAAAAATAAAACACTAATTTCTATCGCTCACAGGCTGTCTACTGTTCGGACGGCAGATCAAATTATTGTCATTGATCAAGGCCATATTGTTCAAAAGGGAACCCATAAGGAATTAGCAGAAAAAGAAGGGATTTATCGTACTTTTTTGAAGTGCAGGGAGAAATCCATCAGTTGGAAGCTATGAGGTGTGTTGCCATGAAAAAACAATTTCCAATTATATCTTTTGAACATGCCTCTTTTCAGTATGAAGGACAGTCTCAGGAAAGTCTAAAGGATGTAAAGCTTATCATAAAATCGGGAGAATTTCTTGTTATTACTGGGCAGAGCGGATGTGGAAAGACCACATTAACCAGGTGTATCAATAATTTGATTCCCCGCTTTTTTGAAGGCAGATTATCCGGCGAAGTCATTGTATCGGGACGTTCCATAAAAGAATCGGACGCCGGTGAGGCTGGTAAAGAGATTGCTTCAATTTTTCAAGATCCCCGCAGTCAATTTTTTACTACAAACAGTTCCAGCGAAGTTGCGTTTGCCTGCGAAAACTATGGAATTCCACATAAAGAAATCGTTAAACGTGTTAACAGCGCCTTTCAGTCACTGAATATGGAGAACCTAAAAGACAGAGATATTTTTGCCCTGTCCAGTGGAGAAAGGCAAAAAGTTGCTTTTCTCGCAGCGACTACTCTTAATCCACAAATTTATGTGCTGGATGAGCCTTCGGCTAATTTAGACATTCATACAATCTTACAGGTAAGAGGGATTCTTTCTGCTTTGAAAGCCGCTGGACACACGATTATTGTTTCAGAACACAGATTGTTTTACTTATACGGACTCGCAGATCGCTTTTTAATTATGGAGGATGGTCAAATCTGCGAAGAATTAACAGGTGAGGAAATGGCAGAATTATCTGCTGTCCAAATGCACAACAGAAGGCTTCGCCCGTTAAATTTGGATTTAATACAAATAGAAAGGAAAGAATCTATTTGCCGCTCGGAAGTATTTCTCCAAATTAGAAATTTGAGCTTTTCGCATAAAGCCATGCCGGAACTTCTTCACAACATTTCATTAGAAGCCTACAAAGGCGAAACGATTGCCTTGATTGGAGAAAATGGTTGCGGGAAAACAACATTGGGGAAAATCCTGTCTGGCTTGATTCGCTGCCGCCAAGGTGCGTTTTACATTGATGGAAAGAATGTGAAGCAACAAAAATTATCCGACTATGTGTACTTTGTTATGCAGGAGGCAGATCACCAGCTTTATACAGACAGTGTGACGGAGGAATTGAGGTTAGGAAATAAAAGGATTCCAAGCATAGATGAAAAAGTGTCTCAAATTTTGAAAATGCTCCATCTGGAAAACTTCAAAGACTGCCATCCGTATGCTTTATCAGGCGGTCAAAAACAGAGACTGACAATAGGAGCGGCAATGCTTTCGGAAAAACCAATCATCGTTTTGGATGAACCAACAAGCGGGTTAGACTGGGATAATATGTGCGCTGTTGCCAATGCTGTTAATTATATGCGTGAGGCTGGAAAGCTGGTCTTTATTATTACGCATGATCTGGAGTTTATCAGCCTGACCGCCTCGCGCGCTTTGCTTTTGAAGGAAGGGATTATTAAAGATGATTTACAAATGACGGAACAAAACAATTTCAAAATCGTAAAGAATTTTATGGTTGAGGAAGGTGGTGAATAAATTGAGAAAGCATGGAGTATATTACGATTCTCGCATAAAACTTCTGTTGATTCTATTGACATCAGCTTTGGCGTTTGCTTTGGGTGGAGGCTTAACAGGCTTGTTACTCTTTGGCGTCGTTTGCCTGTTTGCTTTGCTAAGTGGACTTTGGAAAACAAGTATCAAATTTGCAATAGTTTATATAGTTCTGCTTGTGTTGGCGCAAGTCCTTCCAATTCATTTATCTTCCGTGATAACATTCTTTTTACTAAGAATTTTGACTATTGCACTTGCTTTGAATATTCTATTTCAGACTACGGAAATATCGGAATTGATAGCAGCGCTTCAGGCAAGTCATATCCCTCAAGCAATTGTGATACCAGTGGCTATCATATTGAGATTTCTTCCATCTTTGAAACAAGATGTGCTTTATATAAAACAAGGGATGAAAACGAGGGGCGTGGGATTGTCTTTTTGGAGAATAGTAAGTCATCCGGCGCAGACATACGAAGGCTTTTTAATCCCTATACTTATGCGCCTTCTGATGACGGCGACAGAATTATCCGCATCAGCGGAAACGCGAGGCATCAGCTATCCTTGTGAAAAAACTCACTATATATTAGTTGATTTCCGCTTAAGAGATAGTATTTTGTTGATAGGTATGCTTGCTCTTTTTGCGGTTGTCATATGGACATCGTTCCAACCAATATCATTTTAAGGAGGATTTATTTCATGCAAACCGAAAACAAAAAAGGCTTTCAAGTAAAGGATTTGATTGTCACAGCTCTTTTATCTTTGTGCGCACTTGTTATCTATATCCTTTGTGCGTTCCTATCTTTTTCTCCCTACACGATGTTAGTGGTAAGCCCATTGTGGTCACTATTGGCAGCTATTACATATTTCCTTGTAGCAGCTAAGACTAAGAAACCGTGGACACTGTTCATTTTTTGTGCGATAACAGGCATTTATGGATTTTATCCGCCCATGATAATTTGCTGCATTATTGCTGGCATTATTTCTGCGTTGATCGCGTGGAAAACAGGTTGCACTAATGGAAAAACACTTACGATCAGTTATATCATTTATATGGTTTTAGCAGCATTCAGTGGTACATATATTCCCTTCTTGTTTTTCTCAAATCAAACACTTGAGCAGTATGCGGGAATGTTTGGCGAAAGTTATTTGGGAATTTTGCAAACGTTAGTATCACCTGTAACAGCTATCATAATGCTTGTCGTTGTTGCAATTTGCGCCTTTGTTGGCGCGCTCAACGCTAAGAAACTGCTCAAGAAGCATTTCAAAAAAGCAGGTATGGTGTAAATGAAGTAATTATATGTGTCAGAAGGAGGTGTGCCATTATGCCCTTAACATCATCTATGGAGGACTATTTAGAGGCTGTGCTGGTGCTTCAGCAACAAAAGGGCTATGTTCGCTGCGTAGATGTGGCGGAGCTTTTGGATGTAAAAAAGCCTTCTGTGAGCCGGGCTGTCAAAGAACTGTCTAAAAAGAAATGCCTGATAAAAAAGGACGATGGCACACTCTCCCTCACAGAGCAGGGCCAGCAAATCGCCCAGCAAATCTATGAAAAGCACCAGTTCTTTACCAAACGACTCGTGGAAGCTGGTGTTCCACAGGATATTGCAGCACAAGACGCTTGCAAGCTGGAGTATGTTATTAGTGAGATAAGTTTTAAGAAATTGAAAGAGGCCGTTTGGATAAATGACCGGGAGGTGATACCATCGGAGAAATAATCATTATGAAACTGAACGAGGAAGAAAAAAAGATTTTTGAAGATTTCCTTTCATTTTTGCAGCTCCATCCAGAGCTAAAAAAATGGGAGCTTTCCTCGGAACCGGTGCTATCTCTCCCCGATCTTGAGATTGACCCCAGCCAAAGGCTGGTGCGCTGTAATCAAAAAGAAGTGGGCCTAACAGCAAAGGAATATAGTCTCCTATGCCTGCTGACAGTTAATAATGGACGAGTGTTGACCTATTCCCAAATCTATGAAAAGGTATGGGGTGAAGCTCTAACAATAAATGAACGAGGCACCATAGGATACCATGTACGAAACCTACGCAAAAAGCTCTATTCCGCTGATCCGCACCACCCTTTTATTATAGAAAGTGTCCGCGAGGTTGGGTATCGCTTTCAAACAACTTCCTAAATATTCACAGAGCGCAGTCTGAATGGCTGCGCTTTTCTTTTTCTCAAGGTGAGGCTATTCGGGAGGATTTTTCAAATTTCACACCTTGTCGTTTGTGTTTGACAACTTTCGGATGGATTGAAGAATGGATAGGCAGAGGTATGCAGGAATCCGCTAAGACTATGGCTGCACTATTGGCAACAAATGGAATGAAATAACTATATGTTACCCTTTCCAGCACTCCGCTGCTTTTCCTATACATTCTTATTCAATCATACATTTGAGGATATTTCTTTTTCAAATATGCTCTGAGCAAAATAGTTCCAATATTTATAAACAGAATCACAAGTATCAGATTAAGCGGAAGATATTCTCTTATCAAATTTCCCAATACTGCTACAAATGAAATACTGGATATTAAAACCATTTTATATAGGTCATCCCATATCTTCTTATATTGTTCAACTCCAGCCCAAACAAGGAATACACATCCGAGAATCCCAGCAGTAATCATAAGCATAGAGAAAAACCCTTTAAAGAGCATTTCTCCGGCAGTATCGCTTATATATTCCAACCGTTCAAACCATGCTATATATTCTTTGCACCAATTTATCGGTATCATTATTAGTTGCAGCACATCTTGTTGAAATGCTCCATTTTGAAGAAACGAAAAGAAAATTACACAAAGATATCCCCAGTCCCAAAAGAACTGATTTTCTTTCATATCAGCAATTTCCGATTTTGCTTTTCTCCTGGCTCTTTGTATCTCCATATCTGCCCGGTTCTTTTCCCTTTCAATCTGGTACTCTGCCTGCCTTGCCTGTTTTTCTGCCTCTTCCTGTTTCTTTTTTGCCTGTTCAACCGCTTCCACCGATGATTGGTTCACCTGCATTACTAATTTAGAGTTCCGGTCCCGAACGTCTTTTATTTCTTTTTCGAGCTGCTCTTGCTCGTTCCTTCTCATCAAGCCGTTTCTGTTCCTCAAGTCGTCGTTGCTCTGCTGTAAAGACTGATTGAGTTTCCGCATTTCGGACAATTCTTCTGTCATCTGCTGAATTTCGGCATTCGACTTCTGCATTTCTTCTTGCATTTCGTGATTCTCGAAGAATAGCCTCTGTTTTTCCATTTTCAGACTGTGTGTTCTTTTCTGAAATTCCAGGATAAACTCGTTCATCTTCTGATTTCTCACCTGTAACTCGTCCCTCTCTTCCGTCACTTTCTCCAGTGTTTCTGCCTGTTCCTTCACAAGCTGCTTCCACCTGTCGGTAGTACCCAATGAGTTCTTCGTCTGCTCCTGCTGTTCGCTCTGCTTCGGCTCGTATCCTTTCGTAATTTCCATTAAATTCATGCTCCAACGCCTCCTTACTGATATCCAGATGAAACGTTTTGGACAGATTGCTGTCACGCACTTTCTTCCCATCCTGATTCTGGAATGTGATATGCTTTCGCTTTTCCGTCCAGTTCACCCTCCATCCGAACTGTTTCATTTTTTCTATAAACTTTTCTTTGCTGATACAATTTTCCAGTGCCTTTAATACCGCCATTGCACAGTCCGCTACAAAACTGTCCTTTACCTGTTGACGGAACAGGTTATATTTATCTTTGCTCCATGCAATGACTTCCCCTTTTTCAATCTGGCTTCCATCAAAGTGCTTTCCTTTCTCGACAACTGTCAGTCCACGTTCTCGGCACATCTGATTGGTAAGCTGTTTCATACGTTCCAGATCCTTTTTGGTGTTATGCAGTTTTCTCCCATCTTCATAACTCACAGAATTTGTCACCAGATGACAGTGAATATGGTCTTTATCCTTATGGACTGCCACTAAGGTCTGAAATCCCTGAAACCATTTTTCTGCGAATTCTTTTCCAAATTCAAATGCCTGTTCCAGAGTAATCTGCTCGTCCTTATGCCAGGAAATAATGTTGTGAGCGTACATTCTCCCAGAATCTTTATCCCACACCTTCTTTTCCTCTAAAAATGCTCTGTACACCAGATCATAATTGATCTCATCATGGCAGTACGGTCCAGTCACATAGGTAAGTTGTTCACTAGTCTTATCCTGCCGCAGCACATATTCGATGCAGTTTCTCATTGCTCCATGTGTATTTGTCCGCTTATTAATCGTCTTATTAATAGCCATATCTTTTCACTCTCCTTCCTGTACTTAAGAATATTTTTATTAAGGAAATACAGCATACTGTCATTCGGAATTTCTCCATCTGTATGCAGCTTTCTTGCAATCTGATTGATATTTGTAGTAGCTCCACGAAGCTGACTGAGAATATCTGCAAACATCTGGTTCAATCTTTTCAGTTCTTCCACTTCCTCTGTAGAAGCTATCTTCAAGTCTGCAATTGCTTTTATCACAACTTCTTGCTGTGTTCTTCCGGATTCCTTTATTTTGCTTTGAAGTAGCTCATATTCCGCTTTATTCATCCGTATAGTTACTGTATGATTTCGTTTTCTCATAGGCTTTTATTTCCTTTCTCTACTTGATTTCTGCTCTATATTTACAACCATAGCGTTATGTCTAAATTAACAGGGGATTCCATAAGGGGATGTGTAACGTTCCCCTTTGGTAGATGCAAGACAACGTCTTAGCCAATCCGTGGCAATCTGAGAAGAAGTATCCAGTGGATATTTCTAACACAGAATTGTCACCATTGGCGTGCCGGGGTTCCAAGGGGCAGACGCCCATGGCAAGTTTAGGAACAGCCCAAAGGCTGGCTCCGGTGCAGAGTGGCTTGCCACTTTGCGAAACTTGCCTGTCATCTCCCCACCACTGAACCGACACGTACCAAGCCATATTTTCCACCCTACGTTATCAGATCAAAATGGAGATGACAGTGGTCTTGTGGTGCAGGAACTGACTGTGGAAGAAAAAGAAAAACTCCCCTTCCATAGATTTTCTCTTTCTGAAACAGGCTGTTCATGCATCACTCCGATACGAAGTATCGGACAATCCTATGCCGTATCCGGCACTTTATTCTTTTCTTCGCCTTGCTTGTTCAATCCGCCCATCTGCCAACGCTTTTCTGTTATATTTTCCTGTTATTTCTGTCTTTCTTTTTCTGGATCTCTTTCCATTTCTGCTAAAAGACATAATAATAGCAGTCGTAAACATTCCACTGATCTTTACCAATAGAAATGCCATCACTGCCATCGTCTTTTTCTGCTATTCTGTTTTTGTAAATCTATTCCTTACTGTCAGTTTGTTTTCCTGTTACTGCTATTTCATAACCATCTAAAAACTGTCTGCAAAATCCAGTGCTGCATCCATATCAGCTTCTTTCTCCCAGTCCAGATTATCTTCTGCGATCTCTCCATCCGTTTTCTCCATTATTAGTGTTCTGTCCGACAGATTACTTTCTCCTACCGATTCTTTTACAAACGGTACAAGCATTTCCATCAGGTTCTTCGCTATAGCCATCGGAACGGATTCTTTCACTCCATCCCTGACAGCTGTTTCCACTTTTTCCAAAAACGCATCTTCCTTTTCTCTGGTTTCCAGATACGGATCTGCTTCATTCCTGTACTCTCTGGAAAAATAATCGTTTAAAGCAACTACAACTGCTCTGGTGTACGATTTATATTTTTCCCTGTCCATCGTCTGCAAATATTCCCATGCCTGCCTGTCCTGTTCATCACAAAGTTTCTCTGGATTTTCCTTACGGTCATTGCTTCATAACCTTTCGCTGTGGCACAGATATCCCGTACAATCGTTACCCGACTCTTGTCATATTCTCCAAAATTCTGGATCATACAACCGCCACCGCCGACCACGTACAGACGCATCAGTTCTGGATTATATTCCCGTTCTCTCAGCTTATGGAAGATTTCTTTCGTATAATCTCCGGCAGCTTTACTAATGACTGTCAGATATTTCTCACCAATATCTGCTGTCCCGGTACGGATCACCTGCTCAATCACCAGATCGTCCACCACTGTTCCCAGTTCTTTCAGCAGGGATTCCCTTACAGCAAGCACACACTGATGCGTTCCATATTTCTCTGTAAAGCATTTCTTCTCTAATGGACGGGAATTGTTGATATACATGATGTTCATAGTTCCGTTTCCAATATCTACCAGCATGTTGATTCCTTTGAAATCCTGTAAGCGGTAAAAGGCTGCTGCAAATCCCTGTGGGTAAATATCAGCTCCTGCAAACTCTACATGATACTCTTTATTACGGAATATAAAATCTACACTTTCATTCTGGAGAAGATATTTCTGGAAATCTTCTTTCTGTGTAGCTACCCAGGTAAGCGGAAGTCCGGCTGCAATGTGTACCTTTGCCCGATTCATTCCTTTCCCATCAAGTTCTCTTGCGATAACCGCCAGTGTCAGCACATAATAGTCCTCATCCTGCGTTTTCTCTGCACAGAACTCCTTGTGTTCCTCTCCGATCTGGTAATACATTCCATTGTAAACAAGAAGATTATTCTGAAAAATTGGCTCCTCGTCATATCTGGCTACACCGGATGGAAAGCATCTGGTGGCAGTTTTCATGTTTCCATAACCATGATCAATCCCGATCACCATAATTGTTTCATTTCTGTTATTTTTCATCATTCTCATAATCATACCTCATTCTTTCTTTTCTTATCCAATCCTATTAATACTTACGTGAATTGATAAGATAGATATTTTATTTACTAGTTCTTTAATAATTCATATTTAATAACATGGATTATTAATAGCAACGGTTTGTCCAGTATGGGATTTACCATATCTGGTTTTCCTATTTTCTGATGTCCGGAGATAGAAATTTCCTATGACCTGATTGTCCAAAATTGGACTGTCCACCATTAGGCATTTTCTCCTTCGCTTAATCATTTTCTTCTCCTAATGGAACTTCCCGGATAATATATTCGGTATCGCCATAAAAGCCATATTCATTACGCAATCTATGGCGTTCCACATATCCATGATGCTCTAATTCCTTAATTGCAGAACGAACAGAATCAATCCCATCTCTGCTCAGTGTTGCCAGTCCTTGCATATTGTAATTCCAGTCCTCTGGCAAACTTAACATCAGTGACAATAGACCTTTCGCTTTCAATGTCAGATTCTTATTCTTGAAATGGTGATTACTCATTACCGTAAAATTCTTAGTTCTCTCTACACGAAAAATCTGTGCCATGCTCCCCCACTTCCTTTCCGGACAGAAAAAGACGCAAGCCATATTCTTATGACTCACGCCTTTCTCTACTCATATTTGCAAAATCTTTATTTAATTTTGGACTCGGCGAATCCAAACTTGTTTTTTCTTTTTCAGATTGTTTTTCTCAAGCAAAACCACCCTTTTCAATAATTGTTGCGACACCGTCGCAACTTTTCCATCATTTAAACATAAATCAATTCCTTGAGAATAATCTCTTCCGCAATCGCTCTGTGCTGATTAGCAGCACTTACCCAGGCCATCTGATCTGCTTCTTTATCCGGTAATGGTTCTTTTTCTTCCAGCTGCTTCAGGATCACTTCTTCCCGTTCTCTTGCTGCCTTATCTACTTCCAGAAGGTGTTCTCCAATTGTATCCTGTAAAAGCATCACCTGATAGGTTGAATTTCGATGGTTCTTCAGATAATCTCTGCGAAGAAAACCATACTTGCCAAGTTGCTCCATCTGTTCTCCGGATTTATAGGTGAGATTCGGGATCAGATATCCATTTACATTTGTATACGTTAATTTCATTTTATTAGCACTCTCCATTTCTCATCATTTTTTGACCACAAATTTACGACATTTACGACAAATCTGACACTGCTTTACAATACCAGACAAAATGACTGATGCCCCAGAAAGCCTGTAAAACAGGCACTTCCGGGATACACAAGACAGGACAAAAATCGACTTCCATTATCAAGAGGTGAGTGCTAATTTTATAAGAATTTTTCAACTGATTTTTCAACTCCGCTGAAGAAAGAATGGAACACCGGATCACAGAACTCCAGAAAAGCCAGAAGATTCTTCATGATAAGATCATGCACCTGAAATCGAATCAGACAGTAGCCCTTCATACTCCCATTATCCGTCATATTTCCAAAAGAAATTGTTATATTAAGACAACTCGCCCCATTGCAACTTATGATGTGGTACTTGATAATATGTTCCACTTCCGCAATGAACTGAACCCTGTTTCTACCTTTCAAATGGCAGCTTATATATTTTCGGATCCGGCTGATGCCAGTTCCATATCCACTGCCCTAACCAAAAAACGCAAGCCACATTTCTATGACTTACGTCTTTTTACAAATTTTACAGGAGACCTACTCTGATTTCCTGCGATGTCCAAGTCTGCCTTTAAAATCCTCGTAACCGAAATCCGTCAGACGTTCCATGGTTTCATCACCATGCCGCAGCCAGATATCAGGCAGGGGCATTCCGTTAAAGGTATTGTTTTTGCAGGTTGTATATATGGCCATATCACCAAACATGAGAAGATCTCCGTATGCCAAAGGCTTTTGGAAGCTGTAATCTCCTATAACATCCCCGGACAGACAGGTTGGTCCTCCAAGACGGACTGTAACGGCATTCTCTCCTGGCTCCCCTGCTCCAAGAAGGGGCGGACGGTAAGGCATTTCCAGAACGTCTGGCATATGACATGCAGCACTTCCGTCCAAAATTGCAAGCCGTGTATCACCATTTTGCAGTACATCCAGCACAGTTGTCAGAAAGAATCCTGCATTTAAAGCCCATGCCTCTCCAGGTTCTAGGTAAATATCCACCTTCCATTCTTCCTTTGCCGCCTCAATGCACTTTTCAAGCCGTGCAATATCATAACCTGGTCTTGTAATATGATGTCCTCCTCCCAGGTTCAGCCATTTTACCTGAGAAATCAGATCTCCGAATTTCACCTTTACCGCTGCAAGAGTAGTTTCCAAATCAGAGGAATCCTGCTCGCAAAGGGTGTGAAAGTGAATACCATCCAATAATCCGGTCAGATCCGGATGCATTTTCACAGCAGACTCCCACTGTGCTCTCGTGGTACCCATACGACTGCCCGGGGCACAAGGATCATAAATTTCATGTCCTTCCTGGGTAGAACATTCCGGATTGATCCTGAGCCCTACACTTTTCCCGACCTGCTTCGCTCTTTTTCCAAAACGGAGAAGCTGGGAGGGTGAGTTAAACACTATATGATCTGCAAAGCAAAGCAGCTCTTCAAATTCATCCTCACGGTATCCAGCACAAAATACATGTACCTCTTTTCCTGGCATCTCTTGGGCGCCAAGCCTTGCTTCGTACAGTCCACTTGCTTCTGTTCCAGCCAGATAAGGCTCCAGAAGGTGATAGCAGTCATAATTGCTGAAAGCCTTCTGCGCCAAGAGCATTTTACATCCTGTTTTTTCGGCAATCTTTCCCATTAATTCTGCATTTTTTATAAGCGCTGTTTCGTCAAGAACATAACAAGGCGTCTTGATTTTCCGAAATTCCGGTGGAATAATTCCGGCGGATGCTTCGAAGGGTGGTCTTATATCTGTTTTTTCCATTAATCAACCAGCTCCGGATTATGATTTTCACTGCGTGGAAGTCCGTATTTGTCAAGTGCCTCCAGGAACGGATCCGGGTCAAATTCTTCTACTGTATACACTCCTGGACGAATCCATTTTCCGGTAAGCATCATTAATGCCCCACACATGGCCGGAACGCCTGTCGTGTAGCTGATTGCCTGGCTTCCAACCTCCTTATAGCATTCCTGATGGTCACAAATATTATAAATATAGTAGGTTTTCTCCTGTCCATCCTTTACTCCGGTGAAAATACAGCCAATATTGGTTTTACCTTTGGTACGGGGACCAAGGCTTGCCGGATCCGGAAGAAGCGCCTTCAAAAACTGGATGGGAACAATTTCCTGTCCGTTATAGTTGATCGGGGTAGTGGAAAGCATTCCCACATCCTCCAGACAGCGCATGTGATCCAGGTAGCTCTGTCCAAAGGTCATAAAGAAACGAATTCTCTTTACTCCCGGAATTGTCTGGGCAAGGGACTCGATTTCCTCGTGATGAAGAAGATACATATCCTTATCGCCAACCTGGTCAAAATCATATTCCCGCTTGATGGCCATCGGAGGAATTTCCACCCAATGTCCATTCTCCCAGTAGCTTCCAGGAGCGCTTACCTCACGAAGGTTGATCTCCGGGTTAAAGTTGGTTGCAAACGCATATCCGTGGTCTCCTCCGTTGCAGTCCAGAATATCAATAGTATCAATCTGGTCAAACTCATGCTTTAATGCATATGCACAGTATGCCTGTGTAACGCCCGGGTCAAAGCCGCAGCCAAGAAGTGCAGTAAGTCCTGCCTCTTCAAATTTCTGCCGGTATGCCCACTGCCAGGAATAATCAAAATATGCGGAAAATCCAGCTTCCTTACAGCGTTTTTCGTAAATAGCCCGCCATTCCGGATCATCGGTGTCTTCGGGCTCATAATTTGCCGTATCCATATAGTTTACGCCACATGCCAGACAGGCATCCATAATTGTCAGATCCTGGTATGGAAGTGCAATGTTCATTACCAGATCCGGTTTGTAACTGTTGATCAGCTGGATCAGCTGGTTTACATCATCTGCATCTACCTTTGCCGTGGTAACAACTGTTTTTGTTTTTCCCTCCAGTTTCCGGGCAAGCGCATCACATTTTTCTTTTGTCCTGCTTGCAATACACAGTTCTGTAAATACCTCATCTGCCTGACAACATTTCTGGATTGCTACACTGGCTACTCCGCCGCAGCCGATTACAAGTACTCTGCTCATGTTTTTTATCTCCTTTTTTTATATTTCACTATCGCAGCTGTTTTTATTTCGCCACTGCCAGCAGCAGTTCCCTGACCACCTTGCATGCTGTGGCTGTGGAAACACCGCTTGGATCCAGCATAGGTGCCAGCTCATTGACATCTGCTCCCACAATATTTAATTCTGATACCTTCCGGATAGCCGCAAGAAGTTCAAGGAAGCTTACGCCTCCCGCTTCCGGTGTACCGGTTCCCGAAAATACGGATGGATCCAGGCAATCCAAATCAATGGTAAAATATACCGGAACCTGCTCCCTGTCCAATTCCTGTATGGTCTCTTCCAAGCCTTCAAAGGTAAAAGGATGAAAATCTGTATGCTCCTTTGCAAACCAGAATTCTTCTCTTTCCCCACTTCGGATGCAAAACTGATGGATCCGTCCATCTCCCAGAATATCATGGCATCTGCGGATGACACACGCATGGCTTAAACGGGCACCAAGATAATCATCCCTCAAATCTGCGTGGGCATCAAAATGAATAATATGAAGCCCTGGATATTTTCTGGCTACGGCTCTTACAGCCGCTAGCGTCACCAGATGCTCGCCGCCTAAAAGCAAGGGTATCTTTCCTGCTTCCAGAATTTCCCAGGCACGATTCTGTATATCAGCAAGCGCCATTTCACTGCTACCGAAGCAAAGCTCCAGATCTCCACTGTCAAATACCTGAATATCTGTAAGGTCGCGGTTCTGATAAGGGCTGTAGGTTTCCAGTCCAAAGCTTTCATGACGAATGGCAGAGGGGCCGAACCTGGCTCCAGGACGAAAGCTTGTGGTAGAATCAAAGGGCGCTCCATAAAGAACAATCCCTGCTTCCTCAAAGCTGCTGTCACAGCCGATAAAATTCTCAATATTTGGTAAAATCATAAATCAGTCCTCCACCTCCTGAAGCATTTCCTCCAGAAAAGCCGGAAGATAAAATGCGCCTTTGTGAAGCCTTGTGGTATAGTAACGGGTGCGAAAATTCAGGGCGCTCCATGCCTCCGAATCCAGATCATCCACCGGATGGTACTTTTTACTTGCAAAACCAAACAGCCAATAGCCGGCAGCAAAGGTAGGAATATGCGCCTGATAAACACGACTGATCTGGAACGTACTGGCAATTCTTTTGTGACTGCGCTGCATGGCATGGGCGTCCTCAGAATAAAAAGGACTTCCCTGCTGATTGACCATGATTCCATCCTCTTTCAGCGCATTATAACAATTTCCATAAAATTCTCGGGTAAACAAGCCTTCCGAAGGACCAAAAGGATCGGAAGAATCCACAATAATAAGGTCATATTTATTTTCACAACGTCGGATAAATTTCAATGCATTTTCATAATGAAGGTGCACTCTCCTGTCATCAAGCCTGCAGGCATTTCCCGGAAGATAGGCACGGCAGGCTTCCACTACCATGGGATCCATCTCTACCAGATCAATATGGCGGACACGGTCATATCTGGTCAGTTCACGTACAACTCCTCCGTCTCCTGCTCCGATCACAAGAATATCCCTGGCTTCTTTGTGAACAGCCATAGGTACATGGGTAATCATTTCGTCATAAATAAATTCGTCACGTTCCGTGAGCATTACATTTCCGTCCAGTGTAAGAACCCTGCCAAATTCAGGTGTCTCAAAAATATCAATTCGCTGATAGTCGCTCTGCTTTGAGTAGAGCTGACGGTTTACCCGGATACTATGCTTCACATCCGGTGTATGAAATTCCGAAAACCACATTTCCATTTTCTTTACCTCCCTGCCAGAGTATGTTTTAAAATCATTCCCGCAAGATGTGTGTCACAATTTGCAGACAGCCTTTTTCAAACACGCTCCAACACATTTAATCGTAATATATCCGGATCTTCCGGACCTGTCATGTTGCATCCTTTTGCCTTGGCATATTCAATGTAATCCAGAATTTCCGGGGTAATTCGCTCCCCTGGAGCCAGAATTGGGATTCCCGGAGGATAACACATTACAAATTCACTGCATACCTTTCCTTCCGTTTCCCTGAGAGGAAGGCTGCATTTTTCTGCATAAAACGCTTCCTGAGGGCTTGTTACTACCTGGGGATCAATATATTCCTGATCCAGCAACCCTGATTTATCCTTCTGGAAACGCCTGCGGATTTCCGCAAGGGCACTTACCAGCCGCTCTATTTCCTGGGCACGGTCTCCAATTGACAGATAAGCCAGAATATTTCCAATATCACCAAATTCGATCTGAATATCATATTCATCTCTCAGAATGTCGTAAACCTCAATTCCTGCAAGTCCGATATCCAGAGTATGCACACTTAATTTCGTAATGTCAAAATCAAAAACCGAATCTCCATTCATCAGTTCTTTTCCAAATGCGTAATAGCCGCCAATGGCGTTAATCTCTTCCCTTGCGTATTCTGCCATATCTGCTACCTGATGGAAAATCTGACGTCCTCGCTGTGCAAGATTCCTACGGGAAATGTCAAGACTTGACATCAGAAGATAGCTTCCGGAGGTAGTCTGGGTCAGGTTGATGATCTGACGGACATAACCTGCATGGACGCCAGGTCCAGTCAGAAGAAGACTGGACTGGGTCAGGCTTCCGCCGCTTTTATGCATGGATACAGATGCCATATCTGCACCAGCTTCCATTGCCGAAACCGGCAGGCCTCCTCCAAAATAAAAATGAGTCCCATGGGCTTCATCTGCCAGACACAGCATTCCTGCTTCATGAGCCATCCGCACAATTGCACGAAGGTCACTACAAATTCCATAATAGGTGGGATTGTTTACCAGCACAGCCACCGCATTGGGATGCTCCTTAATTGCCTTTGCCACCTGTTCACGGCGCATTCCAAGAGAAATTCCAAGTCTCTGATCTACTTCCGGATTCACATAAACCGGAATTGCTCCGCACAGAACCAGCGCATTCAGCACGCTTCTGTGAACATTGCGGGGAAGAATGATCTCGTCTCCCCTCTTACAGGCAGTTAACACCATGGTCTGTACGGAGCTTGTAGTTCCGCCAACCATGAGAAAGGCGTGAGCTGCTCCAAAGGCATCTGCTGCCAGTTCTTCTGCCTCCCGGATCACGGATACAGGATGACAGAGATTATCAAGAGGCTTCATGCTGTTTACATCCACGCCTACACATTTCTGCCCCAGAAACTCAGTAAGTTCCGGATTTCCTCTTCCTCTTTTATGTCCTGGCACATCGAAGGGTACCACCCTCATGCGCCGGAAATTTTCCAGAACCTCGTGAATTGGTGCACGATTCTGGTTCAGTTTAAAACGAGTTCTGTTCATTGCGTCTCCATTTCCAGTTCCTTTGTCTGTATAAAGAATCCTGTTTGCAGGATTCTCCGCCTGTAAAGGGGCGTCTCCAGCGCCATCTGCTCTTCCATTGCAGTGGTATCCTACCCGGCAGAGCTTTTTATATAACAGGAAATTCCAACGGAATTTTCTATTACACAAAAAAGCAGGCTGCCTCAAAACTGCAAACCTGCTTGGATCATTCTTCCCGATTCTATCTCCATTGACTTATAATAAATACAGGAATCCTCGTATTTACATAAAATAGAAATCCAGATGATATATGTCAGAGTCTATATAGCAATCATACTTTTACTACTCTTATTGACCGTTTCACAAGTCTGCACATCAGGCGCATAGTGGTTATCAGAGGAACCAACTTATAAAATTTGAGCTTCTAACTCAATCAATAAGGCAACCAAAGTTACCATCAGCGGCAGTGGACCCGGCTGTCCGTATGGCCTTAACCCCAAATGGAGTGATCCAAAATAATTGCTTTGAAAAGACTCTTTCTTTGTCTTTCAAAATCTTCATAAGCATAGCACATATGAAAATGCATGTCAACTGTTTCAGAATCACTTCTTCCCGTTCTCTGGCTGCCTTGTCCACTTCCAGAAGATGCTCTCCAATAGTGTCCTGCAGAAGCATGACCTGATACAGAGAATTTTATGGTTCTTCAGATAATCTCTACGTAAGAATCCATACTTGCCAAGTTGCTCCATCTGCTCACCGGATTTATACGTAAGATTCGGAATCAAGTATCCATTTACATTCGTGTACGTTATATAAATAGGGCATTCGCAATCCGCTTTCGCTACTTGCTCATGAACGCAGTTGCCTTGCTGCCTGCGTTCATTTTATTAGCACTCTCCATTTCTCATCATTTTTTGACCACAAATTTACGACATTTACGACAAATCTGACACTGCTTTACAATACCAGATAAAATGACTAATGTCCCGGAAAGCTTGTAAAACAGGCACTTCCGGGATACACAAGGCAGGATAAAAATCAACTTCCATTATCAAGAGGTGAGTGCTAATTTTTTTTCATTAAGTAGGGTCACCTTAAATGAAATAGTAATTTCCACCATTAGTCCTTTACGTTCTTATATTGAAATTAGGGGTGGAACTTAGTCCTGCAATAAGGTATCCTATAACAAATACCAGGGTACACTGGCCCATATCCTCCGATCGCCGGAAATGATCCATTTTTATTACAAAGGAGGATTTATCTATGGCTACTAATAATATTGGAAACCACAAACACCTTACTCTCGCTGACCGTGCTGCTATCGAACATGGAATACAGATTGGCGAAAACTTTACACAGATCGCTCAGAGGTTAAACAAAGATTCCTCTACCATCTCAAAGGAGATACGGCGGCATCTCATACATGTTCCTCATTATCAGGATGACCTGCAGAAGAAACGCTCAGAATGCCGGTTCTTTCATTCCTGTTTCGCCTTTTCTCCTTAAAGGGCAGCCATTATCTCATATTTACGCTTCCAATCAACATCTTATCGATTGTTCCATCCGTACACTGTATAACTACATTGATCATGGATATTTTACTGCTATCAATTTGGACCTCCCCCGCAAAGTACGCTATAAAAAGCGTCACAAGACCAGAAAAGCTCCTGAAAACACCGGCTACCGTGAAAACAGGACATACCATCATTTTGAAAAATATCTTGAAGAATATCCAGACACAAATGTTGTAGAGTTAGATGTTGTGGAAGGAGCTGGTGGAAAATCTGAGAATGTCCTCCTGACTATGTTATTTCGTAACTGTAACCTTATGCTCATTTTTTTACTTGAAGCCGATAACCGTAAAAATATCAGGGAAGTTTTCCTTTGGCTGTATGAACAGCTTGGAGCTGATCTATACCACAAGTTATTCCCTGTTATCCTCACAGACAATGGCTCCTCTTTTAAAGACCCTGAAATATTTGAACGTCCTGGAAATACAGCTCGTTTATCCCGGGTTTTCTACTGTGATCCTATGTCTTCCTGGCAGAAAGGCAAGCTGGAAAAGAACCACGAATTTATCCGTTATATCCTTCCCAAAGGCGTAAGTTTCGCACGGCTGAACCAGAACAAGGTAACGCAGATAGCCAACCATATCAATAGCGTAGCAAGAGCCAGTTTAAACGGCTGTACCCCATTTAAACTGGCTCAGTTACTGATAGACAGAAAACTATTGGAACTTTGCAGTCTTGAAGATGTACCTACGGATCAGGTGATATTAAAACCCACTCTGTTAAAGCACTAAATATCACATTCATTTCCGGCATCGTATTCTCCAGACCGGTGGAAGTTACCCTTGCAAAAAAACAGCCAGCGGTCCTTTGGTGATGTTCCAATCCCGTAAAAACACGGTGTTTTCTCTTTATATTATAGTTTTGTTTTGTGTAAATATCTATATCTAGTAGAAGTTAACTCTGCAAAAATCCCTTTACTTATCAGTATTGGCACATGGTGGAAGTTACTTTTTCATTCAACCGAATTTGTGACCCCTCTTATGTGCAAAATCTGTAACCCGTAACCCTTGCTCCATCTTTCTCTCCTCCTATGGCATTAACTAAAAAAATCAAACTCGTCCACCGCAAAGGCGATGTCAATCTGGAATGGCTCTCGCTGTGGCAGCTGTAATCCCTGTTCATCTGCAATTACCAGATAATAAGTAGCTGTATTGCTGTATTTTAGAGATTTTAGATTAAACTGACAACGGAAAGTTCTTTCTGCACCGTTATCGCTGGTCTTATCTGCAATAATCTTCTGAATATCACTAATCTGTTTGCCGTCCTCATCTGTAAAATAAACTTGATAAGTTGCTGCTTCACGATTTGTACTGACCGCATCTTTTTGATAGAAGTTCAACGAAAAAATCATATTACTGATTTTACGGTTTGCGGACAGTAAATTAACCGTTACCGGTTTGGTATCATATTTCTGTTTATTACGCTTGTATTCCATAGAATCATTACGGAGATAATGATACTCAATCACCGGAACAACCATTTCCTGCAAACTGATACCACCATGCACAAAATTCATACCGCCGCCATTCATTTTGATACGAATACTTTCTCTCGGTGCAAATCCATCGAATTCCGTATTTCCGCCCAAGAATTTTACAGGCATCAAGTAATCTGGTTGCACACCCTTCTGCATAATTGCATATCTTCTGCCATACTCCACACATCGCTTGATACTTTCTTTCTTTGTAATGTCAGAGTTTGTTACATCCACATCAAAAAAGCCTCTTTTATCTACTTTGTCCTCTTCCTTCAAAGGACTGTATGTATAAAGAAATCCATGGTCTGCCGTAATTAAAATATTCGTTCCGCCAAATTCATTTACAATGATACGCACAAGGTTCTTTAATTCTGAAATCGCCTTGTCACACGCAGCAAAAACAGCAGTATCCGAAGTGTGGCTGGCTTCATCTATGGTATCGTGGTAAATATAGACCACATCCATACCTTTTACCAAAGCACTTCTTTCCGCTCGTTTCATAGCAATGATGTCATTATACTTTAAAACCACGCTTGCCGAGTCTTCTGTTTTCAGAACCTTATCCCTATAAGTACTTGCCGTAGACTGCCCATCTGCCAAAACCGTCAAAATATCGTTCCGAACCTCTACTGTCAGTTCTTTGTGCGGCAACAAAGCTGCCATGTTTGTGTTATAATATGGACAAATAGTTATCCATTTCTTAATTTTACTATCTTCAATGGATGTTTATCAGGACTAATGCAGAGGTGACTTTATGAATTTTAATCTGAAACTAAAAAAATCCGGACATTCCGGAAAATGACACAAAAAGAACTGTCAGAGAAGATCGGACTGACCGATCAACATAGAATTGTACAATATGAAAAAGGCGTTCGTGTTCCAAAAAAAGATCTGGTCGATAAAATGGCACAGGCTCTGGATGTCAATCCTTATACCCTCTATGATACCGCTGGACGTGACGCTTCCGAAATGATGGAACTGCTTTTCTGGCTGGATGAATTTAATCCATCTGCATTGCATCTGTTTCTTCCTCGAAAATTTCCTGGTGAAAAATGCAATGAAGTAGCAGACACTTCCGTTTACTATCACGACAATGATAGCTGGCCGGCTCATGCTCCTGTCTGTATGTGGTTTGATTATGGGGTTCTGAATGATTTTCTGAAAGAATGGGTGGTTCGAATGAATGAGCTGAAATCCGGTGTGATTACCAGAGCTGAATATTTTGAATGGAAAATCAACTGGCCACAGACTTGTGATGGATGTGGGAAATTTGATTCTAAGAAACAGTGGAGAAAAAACTTTTAAAATTACAAACCGGAAATTTTAAATGGATTCCCGTATATTTAACCCATAAAGCAGATACAAAATCCCAGATGTACAGGTGAACAGACATGAAAAATATCCATAGCATTGAATTTTATACCGGAAGCAAGGAAGAATTGCTTCCCGGTTTTGAAAAAGATTTTCCCTATATCGCTTCGAGGGCAGAACTTGACAAATATATAGGGTGTTATGTACCGTGGCACTGGCACAGGACAGTGGAACTTTTTTATATGGAAAGCGGCAGTATTGAATATGATACGCCAGAAGGAAAAATATTGTTTCCGGCTGGAAGCGGCGGCATGATAAATCCCAATGTACTTCATATGACAAAAGCAATATCGCAAAAAGAAAAGAATATACAGCTACTTCATATTTTCGACGTTTCCTTACTTGCCGGAGAACAAGGAAGCAGGATTGAACAAAAATATATTTCGCCTGTCATAACAGCACCGCAGATTGAGGTAATCCCGCTTTTTCCGGGCAATGCAGAAGAAGAAAGGATTTTGAAACTGCTTACTGCCTCATTTCGTTTATCCAGTGATGAATTTGGATATGAAATAAAACTACGGAAAGCCCTAACGGAAATATGGCTCATGCTTTTTGAACTTTCACGTTCTATGCGTAAAAAGAAAGTGGGACATAACAAAAGCAACGATAAAATAAAACTGATGATGATATACATTCATGAACATTACAGAGAAAAAATATCTATTCCGGAACTTGCTGCGGCAGCATATTTAAGCGAAAGGGAATGTTATAGAGTGTTCCATGACTGTCTGCACATGACACCCATCGAGTATATAACAACTTACCGTTTACAAGTTGCCTGTCAGATGTTGGCAAAGGGGCAGGAAGCTGTTACTGTTATCAGTCATGAGTGTGGTTTAGGGAGCAGCAGTTATTTTGGAAAAGTTTTTCGGGAATATGCACATTGTTCACCTACAGAATACAGGAAAAAATGGCAGAATAGTGATAGGTAATGGCGGAAAAGAAATATTTTCCCTATGTCTTTTGCATTATAATGATACCTGTAAAGTAAATCAGCAATTTACAGGAGGTGAGTGCAAGGTAATAAAACTGAACATTCTGAACATGGAAAATTTTTTAGATACTGTCAATGCCTGTACCGATAAAGTATATATGCTCTGTCCGAACGGTAAAAAACAAAACATTAATGGGGAAGAAAAGATACAGGACAGTTTGTGGCGGCAATACTTCCAAAACAAAAACTGTCTGTGTCTTATTTTAGAAATTCCGAATCCAACGGACTATATGAACATTGTTTCATACTATGCAGGGGATTGCTGATTTGTCTGCAAATATTTCATTATAAAGGGGCCGAGCGTTTTATTTTCCATCCCCGCCCTTTTGAAAGGAGTTAAAAATGAAGTTGAGCATTCAGACCGCAGAATTGGCATTAAGGGAATCGTCAGAATCCAATCCGGGAGCATGGGCAGATCATTCCCGGTTTGTAGCCGAAGCCTGTAAAAACATTGCATCACATTGTAAAGATTTATCTTCTGAACAGGCATATATTTTCGGGTTGTTGCATGATATTGGACGCTATGCCGGAGTGAGTTCGGAAAGGCATCTGATAGACGGCTATCGGTACTGTATGGAGCGCGGATGGGAAAAAGCTGCACAGATATGTATATCCCACGCATTTATGATTCAGGATATTGCCACATCTATCGGTGTGTTTGATGTCAGTGATGAGGATTACCTGTTTATGAAAGAATTTGTTGCAAATGCGATATATGATGATTATGACCGTCTTGTACAGTTATGTGACGCATTGGCTATGCCGACGGGGTTCTGTCTTTTGGAAAAGAGATTTGTAGATGTGACAATACGGTACGGTGTTCACACGGCGACAATAGACAGGTGGAAAAGGATTTTAGAGATCAAAGAACAGTTTGAAAATCAGATCGGCTGTTCTATCTATTCTCTGCTTCCGGGTATTGTGGAAAACAGTTTTTGTTAGGGGGATACCACCCTATCCCTCCTAATTGTGTTGCAGTAGGGAATCCATACAGGGTGATACGTTATTTTGATACAGGCAAGGAAAGGTGGCAGCATGAAGTATAAGCATATTGTTTTTGACATTGACGGTACTCTGATTGATACGGAATATGCTGTATTACATTCTTTACAGGAAACTATAAAGGAATTGTCCGGGAGAAAGATACCATGTTCTGAACTAAGATTTGCGTTAGGTATTACAGGAACAGACGCTTTGAAAAAACTTGAGATAAAAGACACTTCCTATGCGATAGAATTATGGGATAAAAATATGCGTAACTATACAAATACCATTAAAGTATTTGACGGAATCATTGAATTATTGAAAAATCTTCTAAGTCTGGATTATGAAATGGGGATTGTCACATCAAAGACAAGGGAAGAATTTACACATGATTTTTGTCCGTTTGGTATCAGTCATTATTTCAAAACAATCATATGTGCAGACGATACACAGGAACATAAACCCAATGCCGCACCGATTTTGAAATATGTGGAATTATCAAAAACAGACCATAGTAAAGTGCTTTATATTGGAGACAGCAAATATGACAGTAAATGTGCGGAAGATGCAGGAATTGATTTTGCTTTGGCAGTATGGGGCAGTCATAATAAGCACATAAAAGCAGATTATTTTTTAAAAAGACCTGCTGACCTGTTATCTGCTATCACTTCAGAGAAATTATATTGGCAATGAAAGACCGGGCGAAAATGACTCTGGCAGTTAAAATGTTCATAGAATATTTAAATAAGTAGCCTGTATGTGAAATAAAGGAAACTATGAAAAAATCTCTGTAAATAGGATTCTTCTATGATAAGAAAGGGTGAGTAGCTTAAAAACTAGGCTTTTCACCCTT
>NZ_WQQE01000064.1:0-461 GCF_018785655.1 Blautia sp. MCC269
ATCTATTTCCCCAGCAAGGGAGTACGCTACATTGCCATCAATGACAATGTGGACACCATCAACGGAGAAAGCGAGCTTGCACCGTTCTTAAACATCCTGAATGAAATGCACGCCCGACAGACCAGCAAAAAGGTCAAGGCTGCCATGCACACAAGATTTGCCAATGGCGCACACTATGGAGCCTATGCACCGCTGGGCTATGTAAAAGACCCGGACAAAAAAGGTCATCTTCTGATCGACCCGGAAACACGCTGGATTGTAGAGAAGATTTTTGACCTTGCTGTACACGGGCGTGGAGCCGCCAGCATTACACGGATTCTGGTGGAGGAAAAAGTACCTACCCCCGGCTGGCTGAACTATGAAAGATACGGGACTTTCGCCAATATCTACGCCGGTGCGCCCGCAGAAAAAGCCTATGCGTGGACGATAGCACAGGTCAAGAGCATTTTGAAAGAGGAAAC
>NZ_WQQE01000065.1:0-289 GCF_018785655.1 Blautia sp. MCC269
CAGTCTGCACATTTTATCAATCCTGCGAAAATCTGTGTCGTACCGTTTCTGCGTTTCCTGCGTCTGCTTGCAATCAGCTCCTGAACTTTTTGGAACACTTCTTCAGAAATGATGGCTTCGTGGGTATTTTCCACACGATACCATTCTTCCTGCGGCTTCCGTACCTTTTTCTTGTTCTTGAATGAAATGTTGCTCTGCTTGTTGTGAATGCTGTGACCGATGTAGGTTTCCTCTTTCAAAATGCTCTTGACCTGTGCTATCGTCCACGCATAGGCTTTTTCTGCGGGCG
>NZ_WQQE01000066.1:0-2386 GCF_018785655.1 Blautia sp. MCC269
ATGTCGGGTAAGAGACTGGCATTGCTGCCAGCCCCTCCCCTAAGAACCGTACGTGACAGTTTCCCGTCATACGGCTCAAGCCTATCGTAAGGCCTCGTGTAAAACGAAACCCGGCTCAAATCAAGTAGTCCGGCTCATGCAGATTTCGATGACACCAGGGATGTACCATAATAGCAGGCCACTTCCTGTTGTTTTCGGTGATAAAATGCGTCTTAAATCCTGTTTCAGATGTAATTCTTTCTCCGCATACAGGGCAGCACCGTTTTTGGTTGTTCCAAATTTTAACGAGTTTTTCTCGTCCTTTGGTGCTGTTCAGCATTCTTTCCCCGTCACGTTCCTCATAATATCCCGTCCATTTTTTATCGAATGGGTTGGCTTCGGCGGTGATTTTCTTGAATCGGATGATTTTAGTATTTGCCGCGTATTCCAGCTTGAGGTATTTTTCATCGAAATCTTTACCGCGGAAAGCAGGCTCTGCTGCAAACGTCCACGTCCGGTTATCAATATGGTGCCAATATTTGTTGGCAATCCATTTCCTACCTTTTCGTTTGTGTCTGCGGCAAGCCCACTTCCATAGGCACTCGAAAATCCTGTGGTCAACTAATCCAAAAATATCCGCAGAAACTACATAGCGGTGGTAGTTGACCCAACCGCGAATCACAGGATTTAGTTTGCGAATGAGCAAGTCCTGCGTGGCGGTTTTGTTCTCCTTAACAATAGTCCGCACTTTTTTGAGGAAAGCTTTTACTGCATTCTTTGACGGCTTTATAAGCAATTTTCCGTTGTATTTCCGAATGTTCTGCCCAAGAAAATCAAAGCCGTCGCTGATATGTGTAATCACCGTTTTTTCCTCTGAAAGTTGCAGGCCGCGTTCCGCCAGAAAGTCCTTGATAAGCGGCATAACCTCGTTACGCAAAGTTTCCGGGCTTTTCCCGGTGACGATAAAGTCGTCGGCATATCGCACGAAATTAATCTGGTCGTAGATGGTTTTACCTGCCACCGTCCGTCTCATCGGGAATCTTTCTTTTAGAATCCGCTCCAGACCGTCCAAGGTCATGTTCATCAAAACTGGCGATATTGTGCCGCCCTGTGGGGTCCCTTCCTCTGTCGGAAAGATTTTTCTGGTTTCCACAAAGCCACATTTCAGCCATTTTTCGAGCATTTCCTTGTCCATTGGGATATTTTTCATTAACCAGCTATGACTGATATGGTCAAAGCACCCTTTAATATCTCCCTCCAAAATCCATTGAGGCGAACCGGCTCTGCACAAATCGTTAAAGCATTGCCCGATGGCATCGTGTGTGCTTCTTCCAATTCTAAAGCCGTAGGAGTTCGGGTCTGCCAGAGTTTCTGCCAATGGTTCCAGTGCAAACTTATATAATGTCTGCATGGCGCGGTCTGTCATCGTTGGAATATTCAGCGGGCGTAATTTTCCGTTTTTCTTCGGGATATACACCCGTCTGAGAGGTTGGGGCTTATAGCCCCGGCGTTTGAGTTTGTCAATCGCCTCGAATTTGCCTTTTGGCGTTTTCCATAATTCATGGTCTACACCAGCGGTATTTTTGCCTTTATTACTTGTCACACGTTTCACTGCCAATGCCTTGGCATAGAAAGAGTGCGTCAACAGCCATTGCAGAGTTTTCACTTTGCTGTAATGACCGTCTTTTTGAGCCTTTACGATACGCATTTGCAGCTTTTTAACATAGGCCTCCGCTTTCTTCCAATCAATGGATTCCCAGCTTCGTGCCCTGTCAGCAGGCGCACACAGTTTCCTGTTCATTTGCAATTCCTCCTCTCAAAAGTTCTGTAAATTCTCTCGTAAAGATAGACCTGCTGGAAGTCAGCCCGCTTTCGCGTGGGATGCTGTTTCAATCCCTATCCGTCCTCATTACAAGGTCGGCGTTCGCTTTTTCCAGCGTTCCTTACCCGCGTTTCTATCGGCTTTCCTTGCGGTCAGCTTTCCGAATATACGGAGAGAGCGCGGGCTTAACACGTTTCACGTAATCAACCGTGTAGGTTAGGTGCCGCCTATCCGCCGGCAGTCATGTTTGTCCATGTGTTCCCAGCTTACAGGAGAACATCCGACTGCACACCTTTTGGTTCAGGCCTATCAGCAACTTTAGCCTGGTTCCCGCTAACGACGTTTAACAGCGATTTACTTACATTCACCATACTACACAAGCCAAGCTCCCCAGCCGGACGTTGCTTCCAGCTTTTCGCCTCTGCCTCGAGGTTTCGGCTTAACCCTTTCGGGAGGGCTACCTTTTCTCGTCATGCTGCCTCACGGCCGTTGCCAGCCGCTTCGGTGACGATAGGCTACTGCTAATGGAATAACAGGTTCGGTCAGCGCCGAACAGTTTAATTACGCGACCTCGTGTCGCGCATA
>NZ_WQQE01000067.1:0-227 GCF_018785655.1 Blautia sp. MCC269
TTCCCGTTCGACTTGCATGTGTTAAGCACGCCGCCAGCGTTCATCCTGAGCCAGGATCAAACTCTCTGATAAAATGTGTTAGCAATTCAGCGATGCTCGCATCAACTTAATTGCGACTCACACTGATTAAGCCAAAGGCTTAAGAAGTGTTTGATTCATTTACTCAAGACAACCGTTTGGCTATCTCTCGTTTTTACTGCTTTTGGTTTGTTAAAACCGTTCTTTAA
>NZ_WQQE01000007.1:0-4346 GCF_018785655.1 Blautia sp. MCC269
TTTAACACAGGAGATTACTTATATCTAAAGATCTTCCCTCCCCCTGCATAGCAGGGGGTTTATTTTTACTGTCACACAAACATAGCGGCGGTCACAGCTTCTCCCGGCTGTTCGCCGCTGTCCATATCTTTCTTAATATCCCGCAGAATAGCAAGAAATACATTCTTGATTTTTTCAATCTCTGCTTCGTGTTCGCCCATCTTCTGTGCGTTCAGAAATTGCAAATCCTGTCTTGTTTCTCCCCGATGTTCCGGGTGTTCTTTCATCAGATCGGACAGGGAAGCCGTTGCCAGTTCAATCAGCTGGTTTCTTGCCATGATACCCTTTGCCGCTGTGTCTTGAAAATAAATACGTATCAAATCCATCAGTTTCGGGAAGTTCCTGTGTTCCAACAGACGGTTGAGGATTTGCACATCGACTGTACCTGTCACAAGCCCTCTCACAGCTCCCTCGGACAAGCCCAATTCTGAAATATCATAGCTTTTACGGACACTCAAAGTAGACAAACCCAGTATGTAGTCCGTTGATACCTTAAATTCCTTTGCCACGCCTATGAGAATATCGCTGCTGACCGTCTTTGTTTCCCCACTGACAATGCGGCTCAACTGGGAAGCAGATACGCCTATCTTCTTTGCAAGCTGTTTTTGTGTAATATGGTTACCATTGCACAAATCAGAAATCCTCTGTCCGGGTGTTCCGGGTAAAGCCATACACAGCACCTCCTTTTCCTATTTCCCATTATACGGGAAAATTGCAGAAATGCAATTTTGAAATAGAATGTTGCCCTAAAATGCAATTCTCGCAAAATTCCGAGAATTGCATTTTTTTCGTGTAGACTTAGGGTAGTTCATCGATGAGCTGCACCTTGAAAAATGAATGACCGTCCGAAAAGGAATACCCCGGCAGGGGAAGCACCGCAACGAACCACTTCGGGACAAAATGTCCCGAAGTCCGGAGAGCGTGCCAACGCCGGAACACGCCGCAGGAATGGGACAGGAAGCCTTTTCAGAGAGAACGGCAAAGGAAAAATGGAGGGAACACATGAGAGAGAACCCATATAAACGGCTGCTGCCCATAGAGCGCAAGCCGGACGGTTCCCTTTACCGCATGACACCGGCACAGAAGAAACAGGCAAACGCCCTAATCCGCCGGGAGTGCTGCTGTTATGAGGACGGGAACTGTATGCTCCTTGACGATGGGGACACTCACACCTGCCCCCAGACCATTTCTTTCTCGGTCTGCTGTAAGTGCTTCCGCTGGTCGGTCTTGCCACAAATCGGAACGCTGGAAGCAGAGATTTTCCGGGATAAGGAGCTAAAACGCTGTGCGGTCTACGGCAGAGTGTTCGTCCCAAAGTCCAACCGGGCGAAATACTGTCCCGACTGTGCCGCCAGAGTTCACAGGCGGCAGAAAACAGAAAGTGAACGGAAAAGGAGGTCTTGTGTGGACAGTTAGGGGCTGAAAAGTCCTTGATTTACAAGGCTTTGCAAGCACAGAACAGGGGCAGCAATAGAAACTACCGTCTGCCCCCGGAAACAGGCTTCTAACCGTCCACAAAACACGATATGACAAACACCCTTTATATCCATCAGCCGGAAAAGGCGGTCAGCTTTACCCTGCTTCCTAATTTCCTTTTTGAAGCCCCCACATTCACACCCCTGTCCAACGAAGCAAAGGTACTGTATGCCTTTATCCTGCGCCGGACAGACCTGTCCCGGAAAAACGGCTGGGCAGATGAATATGGGCGCATTTACCTCTACTATCCCATCAACGAGATAGTGGAGCTGCTCCACTGCGGACGGCAGAAAGCGGTCAACACCCTGCGGGAACTGCAATATGCCGGACTGGTGGAAATCCAGAAGCAGGGCTGTGGAAAACCCAACCGTATTTACCCAAAATCCTACGAAGCGGTTCCAAACACCGACTTCAAGAAATCCGGTTATGGAACGCCAGAGGACTGAAAACCGCACTCCACAAGTACGATAATCAATCCTCTTGAAGTACGAAAACCGGACGGTATATAGAAATACAGAGATTAAAACGATTTTATTTATATCTTATCCATTCCTATCCTATCCGAGATATTTTCTGCGGGATTTTCCTGTGGAAAAGTCCCGGAAAGGAACGGAACGGGGAAAGGAGTTTCATGGCACAACACGCAATTTTACGATTTGAAAAACACAAGGGCAATCCGGCAAGACCGCTGGAAGCCCATCACGAACGACAAAAGGAACAGTACGCCAGCAATCCCGACATTGACACCAGCCGGAGCAAGTACAATTTCCACATCGTCAAGCCGGAGGGACGCTATTACCACTTCATTCAAAGCCGCATTGAACAGGCTGGCTGCCGCACCCGCAGGGACAGCACCCGGTTTGTGGATACGCTGATTACCGCCAGCCCGGAATTTTTTAAGAAGAAGTCCCCAAAGGAGATACAGGAATTTTTCCAGAGGGCGGCTGATTTCTTAATCGGGCGTGTAGGGAAAGAAAATATCGTGTCGGCGGTGGTACACGTGGACGAGAAAACGCCCCACCTGCATTTGGTCTTTGTCCCTCTGACAGAGGACAACCGCCTGTGTACAAAGGAGATTATCGGGAATAGAGCCAACCTCACAAAATGGCAGAACGATTTTCACGCCTATATGGTGGAGAAATATCCCGACTTGGAGCGTGGGGAAAGTGCCAGCAAGACAGGCAGGAAGCATATCTCCACCCGTCTGTTCAAGCAGGCGGTCAATCTCTCCAAACAGGCAAGAGCCATTGAAGCCACGCTGGACGGTATTACCCCGTTCAATGCCGGAAAAAAGAAAGAGGAAGCCCTCTCCCTGCTGAAAAAGTGGTTTCCGCAGATGGAAAACTTCTCCGGGCAGCTCAAAAAATACAAGGTCACGATAAGCGACCTTTTGACAGAAAATGAACAGTTGGAAGCCAGAGCCAAAGCCAGCGAAAAAGGCAAGATGAAAGATACGATGGAACGGGCAAAGCTGGAAAGCGAGCTGAAAGACATTCAGCGGCTGGTAGACCGTATCCCGCCGGAGGTGCTGGCAGAATTGAAACGGCAACAGCGGCATACAAAGGAACGGTGATTGATGACAGAAAACATTTCACGCCGCACAGTGGCATTGTACCTTGAAAACTGAATACAGAAAAAGGCGATATATGGCAAAAAAGCAACCGGACACAAATATCCCCCAGCATGAAATAGAAGCCCTTGCCCGGTGCTTACTTCCCGAAATCCAAAAATTCTTTGAAAGCCCGGAGGGTAAAAAAGAATTTGAAGAATGGAAAGTACAGAGGGCAAAAGAAAAGGAAAGGAGCGTATGACAAAAGCAGCGGTATCATTCACGATACCGCCGCTTTAATTGCTTATAGATCATAAAATTGTTCCAACAAATTGAACTAATGTAGCAATAGCCGCTCCGAATTGTGCAGTCCCATTGATAGCTTGTAATCCTTTTAGTGCTGTTTTAATGAACCCCTTTCGAGGACTTGCACTTTGTACCTCAGCTCGAATTACTTCAACACTGTCACTTATTTGTTCCTGCTCTTCTTGTGTAATATCAGTAGGCATGTGCTTCATAATATCAGAGATAATGCTTTCTAATTGAGAAACATTAATGCCATTGCTTTGAGTTGCATGAACTGTTGCGTTATCATTTGCTACATTCACTTGTGCCACGCCACCACTTACATTAATCATAAATTTTTTATCCTCATCATATCCCATCTGAATGCCTATTTCCGTAAGATACCCTTCAATATAATTGACAAAAGGAAGTACTATTCGATTACAAAATTCTTTTACAGCATCGTTCGCTTCCCTTGCATAACGAAAAGCCATATCATGGTAAAAGCTATGATAATTCTCTACAGCATATTTCAAATATTGATATGTATAGGAGATTTCCTCTTGCTTTGTATCGCCCATTGATGAGAAGCAAGTCCCGCTTTCAACCGGCTCAAAATCGTCTGGATTAACATATTGCTTTATGTATTCTGATATAATTTCATTTTCGTCAATATAAGCCATAAATTTCTTCAATAAAGCCATTCCCGTCTGATGATTGCATGTAATCAAACGGTTAGCAATTGTTCTAAATTCCATGGAAATTATTTTCAACTGTTTTTTATCAATGTTCTTCATACCTTACCCCACAAAACGGGCAATAACTCCCGCACATTTTATAAATTGGTTTGATTTTTGCTTCTCGCTTGCAGCAAGGATATTTCTCAACTTCCAAAGCTTCTATTCCATACTTAATAGCTATAAATGAGCAAATCCAAAATATTGCACAAAAGAAAGACACCCTCTGTAGAAGGATGTATAATTGAAGTACCAACAAA